>NZ_JADMVE010000003.1:300000-533323 GCF_015547515.1 Eubacterium sp. 1001713B170207_170306_E7 | reverse complement strand
TCTTTTAATGGTATTTTTGATACCAGTGTTGAAAATGCTGTGATCAATTTCCAGAGCCTCATGGCACTGGAGGCCGACGGCTGGGTTGGATTGTCAACCTGGGCGGCTCTGCTGATCAGCAAGGGAAATATAGATCGCAGCTGCAATGCCTGTGATTGTACTGATAGAATCACTTTGGAACGTGCACTTAATTTAAAGGCAAATGGGATTAACTACGTGGGTCGTTATCTGACAGGCTATTGGTCTGTTTCCAGAACTGAACTTAATAATATGAGAATTGCAGGATTAAATTATATCCCTATCTTTGAACGTTCAGGAAAAGACATATTGAACTGTGATTATGATGTAACTGAAGCGGGATATTTTAACTATGCTCAAGGCCGGGCAGATGCTGCTTACGCGGTACAAGCTGCCGAAAATTTAGGTTTGCCGAATGGAACAGTAATCTATTTTGCAGTTGATTTTGATGTATATGATTTTGAGGTCAATAGTAATGTAGTGCCATATTTTAGAGGTGTAAAAGCGAGTATTGGAAGCTATAAAGTTGGTATTTATGGACCTAGATATGCATGCACTGCTATTTCAAATGCAGGTTATGCAGAAAAGAGCTATGTGGCAGATATGTCAACAGGCTTCTCAGGAAACATTGGCCAGCGAATCCCGGAAAACTGGGCTTTCGATCAATACTATGAAACTTCAATCGGCAGTGACTACAGCGCAATGGATATCGACAAAGTTACGGCATCAGGCAGAGACGCGGGTGTTTCAAATTATGATTCAAGTGATCTTGTGCGAAAACTGGCTGAAAGCATGTTAGTATCCTTTAATTTGAGACCGATCGGCTGGGAATGGAATAACACCTATACGATTTTTACCACTTATTTCAATGTTCTTTATAAGATGGGGATTGAAGGTAACTTTAATCCAATTGTAAATTTAGCAGATATACCCGATGCACAGAAATCAGTCATTGAAATCGAGAATGGTGTTTTTGACAAATTAGAACTTGATCACGCTCAAGAAATTTACAAAGGTTTTACTTCGGATACAAAGCTCGCGTTTGGTAATGATGGATTTTTATCCGCTTCGGTCGAACTTGCTAATACAATTGGAAAAGGTTCGGTCACAGTCTCTTTTGATGTACAGGGTGGCTTACCGTCATTTGGTATCCTGGTTGAACAGATCGTTCATAAAAGTCCAACGGATACTGAAACAGTATATTTTGAGATTAAAATGACGGCCAATCCCGCAGCAGGCGCAATGCCTGAAATGGCGACAATGAATGAGTACGGATATGCTGTTTTAGTTACTGTCGGATTACTTCTACTCGTTTCTCTTATTGGACCAGGTTTAATTGCCGGTATACCAACTTTTCTTCCATCTTTTGAAGAATTTTTAACCAAAGTTTGGGCTTTACCTGCTATGTAACAAACAAGGGCTGTCACTTTAATGATGAACCGATCCCCGTTAAATAGACAATTAAAAAAATAAAAATTTCTGCCAGTGGGTTTAACTCACTGGCAGTTTTACGCTGCCAGCAAATACATTTCGTGTTTTTCTATAGTAGAATTTTCTCACTGTTTCCTATTTAGTTATAGAATTCAACCTATTAAGCATAATTTTTGAGTTGATAAATTTTTTAAAATCGTCTGGTGATCCTTGAATAAAGCCTCTTCTATGAATTACAAAAAAAGAATATCCAAAATAAACAATCCATAACTTCCCTTCGTCCTCATTACGCAGACTTGTAATATCAGAATATTGATACTTTTTGTTTTTTATCTCGATAATTTCTTCAGAATCATTAAAGAGAACGGATTCATTAATAATATAGTCCTCATAAAAAAGGATTCTACCTCTTGGGGTAAATCCAGATTCTTTCCATTTTTTCCTTTTTGAAGCTGCTATTTTTTTGGCTAATACAAAGTTAATATATTTGGAAAAAAGGAGATACACTAAACCTATCCCCCCGAAAACCAGGCAGAAATAAAAGAGCACAGAGTAGAATGACAGAGTAAACGGATCTATTTGTTTAAATAATAAGTAATCAAGTAATAAAAATATTATAAAAAGAGTAATTTTTTTGCCTCTGTTCGGGAATTTTAAATATTTCATACTGATCTCGTTTGCTTCTTCTTCAGTAAATCTCTGTTCGTTTATATATAATAATTCCATAGTAAATCTCCTCGTATAATAAGTGTATAACCAATAGAAATGATGGTTATGCACTTATCCCTTCTATAGATTTATAGATGATCTGAGACACCTGGGATAATCCCTTTCCATCTCATCTATATTGGTTATTCATTACAGGGTTATCCTGTGGTATGATATCAGCAGAGTCTGATGTCTAGAGGCACTGCTTCGTCTCCTTTCAGCCCGAACTCCGGTGTCTGCTTGAGAAAGCGTTCAGCCTGATTCATATGTCATATGCCGCTTACGCAGATGTTTCATCCCCCGGCGAAGCACCAGCAAAAGAGCTGCTGGGGTGCATGCTCATTACGCGAGGTTTCGGTCAGCATATGAATCCCAGGATAAGCCTTTGTCATTAGGCTCCAGGAATCTATGGTCGGAAAGGTGGTGAGATCATGTTAAAGATTAACCCATTATCTACGCTTTACGTTGGTATTGACGTCAGTTCTAAGTCCAATGTCGTTTGCACTATGGACTTTTACAGAAATAAATATGTTGAGTCTTCCTTTGCTAACAATCAGCCTGGGACTGATGAGTTGGTACAAAAGATTCTTGGGTGTTTAAAGGAACACCCTGACCTTCATACGGTTGTTGCTGCATTGGAATCGACTTCCGTTTACAGCATCCATGTGGCAAACTCCCTCTCATCCTGTGAGGCACTTCTTAAATTCAAAACGTATGTCTTTGTTTTGAACCCCAAGACCACGGCGAATTACAAAAAGTCCTTTATCGGTCTTGGTAAAACGGATCCCATCGATGCGTTCGTTATTGCTGATTATGCAAGAGCCGGATGCATTGAGACTGAGCCCTGGAGAGGCTGTCAGTTCTTAGCGTTAAAACGTCTTACACGGCATCGTCTGCACCTTGTTGAGTGCATCACTCGAGAGAAAGCCTATCTTGTCTCTAACCTGTACCTGAAGTTCAGTGAGCTTCAGATGCTTGATAAGGATGAGCAGCCTTTCTGCGATGTATATGGTGCAACCTCTTCCAGTGTACTTACTGAATATCTTTCCCCGGAGGAGATCGTAAGCGCCTCGGAAGAGCAACTTCTCTCCTTCCTTGCTGAAAAGAGCCGTAACCGCATCAAAGATGTAAGCAAGACTGCCGTTCTTCTTAAAAAAGCTGCAAGGGACTCCTATCGCTTGGATAAGGCTTTATATGAGCCCCTCAATGTTTCGATTGCCAGCTCATTTAACTGCATCGAAACCTTCAAGAATGAAATCAAAGCCATTGATGTCGCTATCGAACGCGAAATCAAAGGATTAAATCCAAATGCCTTTATTATCCTTCAATCCATCGACGGAATCGGTCCTGTCTTTGCTGGCGGGATCATCGCTGAGATAGGCGATATATCTGCCTTCCATTCATCGGATGCTCTTGCTAAATACGCAGGCCTTTACTGGAAACACAACGATTCCGGTGATTTTACTTCTGAGGATAATCCTATGAGCAAAGACGGAAACCGGTATCTCAGATACTACCTCGGAGAAGCTGCCAACAGTATGAGGACACACAATGCTGAATACGGAGCGTACTATCGAAAAAAGTACATCGAAGTTCCGAAACATCAGCATAAAAGAGCACTCGCGCTGACTTCACGTAAATTCGTTCGTTTGGTTTATGGATTGCTGGCCAAAAACCAACTGTACTCCGGCGTATCGCTGGATATTTCAATCGAATAACCCTTTTTAAAGCGCATTTTTCAATGGGTCTATTTAATATGCGCCCTTTTTATACTAAACGCTTC
The DNA here is from genome assembly GCF_015547515.1 of Eubacterium sp. 1001713B170207_170306_E7. NCBI lineage: Bacteria > Bacillati > Bacillota > Clostridia > Eubacteriales > Eubacteriaceae > Eubacterium > Eubacterium sp. 1001713B170207_170306_E7. The sequence goes on along the minus strand of NZ_JADMVE010000003.1, from coordinate 529,383 downwards.
AATATCCTTCTGAATTTCCTCTTGACATATCACCAGATTGCTTTTCAGTAAATTATTTTTACAAAATATATTATAAAACTAAACAAGCATAAACTTTCTTTAATTAATACTTTTTTACTATAATATAAGAAATTCAGATTGTCAAAAAAATCGGCTTTAAAAGTTCGGCTTTTTTGATACACAAAAAAAAGGAAGAATTCATGTGTTTAAAAAAAGTAACTTGAAATGGAATGGCGTGGAAGTAATCAATACCGATATTTGAAGTAGAAGCGGCCAGCTATCTTCGACCCGATATGGTTTTGGTGAATATCACACATATCGAAATCAACACCAATCTCAAAACGAAATCCAATGCTTCACTCTTCGAAAGCAATGGCTTTTTCAGACAAAAATTCCCGAAACACATCAATATCAACACCGCTTTTCTCAATATCCTGATATTTTAATAAAAAGAATCCCTCAAGTTTTGTCTTTTTATTTTTATATAAAATAAATTTTAAATAGAAACAATGTCGTATTTCTTTAAAGTTAAAACCTTCATATCCCGTTTTATCTAATCCATTATATCTTATATATCCACCATAAAAGTCAATATAATCAAAGGGTTCATCAATGAGACCTTTTTTGCGTCCAACTTTGGATTTAAATTCTATCAGATAGTAATCGCCGCATGGAACCAGCAAGGCAAGAAACAGACAATATAACACGAAACCAAGCATAATTAGGTTCAGCCATTGAATACTATTGGTAAAAACAAGAATCGGAAATAATATAAAGAATATAGGGGTAACGATGAAGATATATTTTATGCCCATTTTTAATTTCCGTTTCTCTTTGGCAGTTCGATAAGCCATATCTCCCCAAAACATGGCTTCTGAAAAGTGTTTTCTTTCCCTTTTATTTGTTGATAAAACGATTCTATATAATAACTTATCGTCCATCTAAGCTTATCTCCTCTCAAAATACGGTAGTAGTTTCTATCACTATTTTGGCTATTGTAAGTTTAACCGATGTAATCGACATAGTTATATTGACAGCACCTGATCTGTAATTTGTAGAAACGTCATTATCTTTTTCATATTCCTTGGAGGCCTGTTCGTAAAATAAATTATCAATAAAAAAGCCAATGTTTCACTCATCAGAAGTATTGGCTTTCTCATATAAAAAGTCACGAAAGCTATCAATATCCACACCGCTTTTCTCAATATCCTGATATTTCAATAAAAAGAATCCCTCAAGTTTTGCTTTTTTATTTTCATTTAAAACAAAAACTAAATAAAAACTGTTGTTGGTTTCCTTAAATTTAAGGCCTTTAAACCCTACCTTTTCTTTGTTTAATCTAGTATAGCTTAAACCATTATAGCTCATATGGTCATCATAAAAGTCAATATAATCAAAAGATTCACGTAGAACTCCCTTTTTGCGTGAAAATTTAGATTTATATTCATCAATATAATAATCACCACACGGAATAACTAAAGTAAAAATCAAACCGCATGACATGATAATGAGTCCAATTATCATCCACCATTGAAAACTTCCTAAAATAACAATAATGATGAACAATACGAAATATATTGGACTGAAAACAGAAAAATATTTCATTATTCTTCTTAATTTATCTTTTTGTTTACCCGTTCGATAGGAAAAGCCGCTCCAAAACATCGATTTTGAAAAATTTTTTCTTTCTTTTTTATCCGTTGATAAAACGATTCTATATAATAATTTATTTTCCAACTAAATTTACTCCCTCAGAAAATCCGGGTTTATTTTTAAATTATACATCTTAATCTATGTTTTAAATAGTGTTTTCTGAACAAACCACAGCACCTCAAAGTTCCCACTCTCAAGAAAAGTTTAGTCAAGAACATAACAAGACTTTTAGAGAATATTTTAAACCGCAACCACATTATAGAATTGAACACACTATTTGCTAAAAAGAATAAACTTATTTTAATTGCCATAAAAGCTACAAAAAATTTAACTTAAACAAAATATTCTAACTAAATTGAAAAAATAGTTTTCCAATCTAGATTAAATAGTGAATTCTCAAGCTTCAACACATCAATTGACCTGAAAATATGAATAAATTATTAATTAACATTTTCATAGCTATTTTCACTTAACATTTGTTCAGCAATAACACTAATTCTTCCAACGAATATAGATTGCTCTCTGATATCTGTAAAAGAATCCAAAATGGCAAGAGTATCTTCTTTATTTTTTCTTATCATCGGGTCTTTCTCTGTCAAAATATCGGTACCGTAATACAAGTATTCCATTGTTACATTAAAATAAGCTGCTACTTTAGCTACCTTTTCAATTGAAGGTGAGTGATCCTTCATTCGTCCGATTGTTCCTTTTGCAAACTTCAGCTGCATTTCTAACTTACGAGCTGATAATCTGTTTTGCTGAAGCAAAGCCAATATTCTTTGATACATGATTTTCCTCACATTTTTTATATTATCAAACTATAATCAATTATATTTTGTTTGATGGACAAAATCAAGTATTCAAACACGCTTTGGTTAAAGGTCGGTTGTCTCGATTACGAAATGAGCGATTGGAATACCTCCTTTATCTTGGGCACGATATAATGGCTGCCGCCACGATCCTTCACATCTTCAACCATACTGACCACCATCAGCTGCTGACTGCTGGCCGGGTCTGCAATAAAGGCATTGAACCATCCCAGTTCTGTACCAGTGACGTCATCCTGGGATGCCTTGATTTCGGCTGTGCCTGTTTTTCCAGCGATGCTCACCCCCTCTATCCTGGCCTCGTGTCCGGTGCCTGCCGGATTTTCCACTACCTGGATCAGGTCGTTGCGGATGATGTCGCTGATATCTTTTGAGATAACTTGCTCCTTCCAATACTCTGGCTGTATATTTTCTTTGTATTCAATAGAGGGCTTTATCATACTGCCATCATTTGTAAAAGACGAATAAATGGACGCCATATGCAGCGGATTGACTAAAATCTGTCCCTGTCCAAAGCCACTGGCCGCCAGCTGGGCTTCATTGTCAAAACCGCCGTTTTCTGATATCTGGGACGTGGACATATCCAAATCAAAGGGAATGGTCTCGCCGAAGCCTAATTTTTTCAGCGTATCGGCAAAACGATCCCCGCCGATTTTTAAAGCGGCTTTGGCAAAATAAATATTATCTGAATGAACCAGCGCATTTTCCAGATTCGAAGGCCCGCTATATTCTTCCAGTGTCGTGATGTTAAAATCCCCCCAACTGCTGTCCTGCTGCCAGACTAATCCGCTTGGCCCAAAGTCCTCATCTGCGGTAAAAGCCCCGGTTTCAAGACCTGCGGCGGCTGTTATTGGTTTGAAAGATGATCCCGGCACATAAGTGGACTCAAAGCGGCTGATCAACGGATTGGCAGGATCAGTATTCAGCCCATTCCACTGCTCGTCGCTGAGTCCTAAAATAAAGGCATTGGCATCGTAGGTTGGTGTACTCACAAGAGCCAGTACCTCCCCTGTTTTGGGGTTCATCGCAACCGAACAACTTTTATCTGCGGCAAATTGGTCGTACAAGGTGTTTTGAAGGTTAACATCAATCGTTGTTTTGACATCTTTTCCTCGCATAGGCTCTTTACTTTTTATGACTTCCTCTGCTATCACATTCGATTCAGGATAGATTTGATTTACTGTAATTGTGACACCATCCTCTCCGCGCAAGCGTTCATCATAAAGCCTTTCCAGCCCACTTTTGCCAATCATGCTGTTTTCTGTATAGCCTTCATCCTTTTTTTCTGCCAATTCCTCCGCACTGATTCCCTGAATATAACCTGTCAGGTGGGACGTTTTTTCGCCATAAGGATAAAAACGTACACTTTCATCATTAATCATTACCCCTGATATCTCCAAAAGTTCCGTTTCGAGGACGGTATTGCCGCCCGCAATGGTTTTAACAGGAACAAAAGTATCATCCGTAACCCACTCTGCCGATAAGGCCGTTTGAATTTCATCGATCGAAATGCTCAAAAGTCCTGCCAGTTTCGCAAAATCTGCTTCTCTCGTTTCAGCGTTCACCTTTCCAGGCACCAGCCCAATCGAAGAAGCCACACCAGTGGTCGCTAAAAGATTCCCATTTCTATCTTCTATATTGCCTCTCTCCGCTGGCTCCTCCGTGACGCTAATTGTTCCGTCTTTCTGTAATTCTGGTAAAATAACAGAGGGCTCCCAAACAATTTGGTACGGCTTAAAAATACCATTCTTTTGGAATCTCACAACACCCCACTCGGTGATTGGTCCGGCAAGTGTATCCATTGTAAAGCCATAATCAATAATCTGATAATTTGATTTTACCTTTTGAATACTGCGAATCTCCTTAACAGCCATGTTTTGACCGTTAATCCCTTCATAAATATTTTTGTTTTTTTCGATAAATTTGGCCTTATGCTCTTCATTTTTTTCTTTGTCACTCGTCAAGGCATACATTCGTTCATAATCACGTTGGTTTACAGCTTCAATATATTTGTTTAAAACCTTCTCAGGACTGTTCATTGTATTGAAAATGCTATAGCTCGTTATTATCGCAATTACGATTACTATAGGTATGACTATTATTAAAATTTTTCTGTTTTTTATTAACTTTTTGTTCATTTTTGTTCATCCTCTGTTTAAACTATTTTATTAGCCACTTATCTTTACACAGCTTTCACAACCCGCACAAACGCAATGTTTTTTGTAATGAATATATCTATTGTGTCAAAACCCTATCCTAAAAAATTCTTTTTTTAACGTATTCATAATACTTTTTTAAAATATCTGAACGTTGCCGATTACTGATCATTGCCGTTCCACCTCCTACTAAATAAAACGTACAATCTTTATAGCGAATCACTTTTGACATATTAATAAGGTAGCTTTTATGAGATCTTAAAAAACCATATGGCTCAAAAATCTTTTCTAACTTAGAAATTTGATCAAATACTGTATATTCTCCTGTTTTAGTATAATAGGTCACTTGCCTTCTGAAAGATTCGATATAATAGATATCATCTAAATGAAAAAAATAATGATTTCCGTCACAGTATACTTCATGTATAAAATGATTCTTCTTATATTTTTCAATTGCCGCATTCAGACAATTTATTAAAATCTCGCTATTTAAGGGCTTTACTAAATAATTAAATATTTCATAATGAAGCGTATCGAATACATACTCTTTGTGACAAGAGATATAAATAACAATGCAGTCTTCACCCATTGCTCTTAATAACTTGACCGTCTCTAAGCCATCCATTGTTGGCATTTCAATATCAATAAATAAGATATCAATTTTAGATGAATTCTTTTTTGACCATTCGATTAAATCTTTTCCATTATTAAAATAAAAAGTATCTATATCAGAATAGTGATCTTCTATACTCTTAATGTATGGAATTAAAAATCCAGGAACAGATTTATCATCGTCACATATAATGATATTCATTGTTATTCCTCCAAATTTTAGATGATCAAATTTATTTTACATTACTCTAATACATTTTTCAAAAGCTGTATTAAGACGTTTTTAAAGCTTTTTTCTGCTATGAAAATCAATAAATACTATATTGTTACTATTTTTATTTTCCTTTTTTCCTGTTTCGATCAATTTACCAATAATCTGCCATTTTGTTAATTGATTTTCAATCATATTGTAATAATTAATCAGTTCATATTCATCTTTAGAAAGATATAATTGTGGTTTCAACTGTCTTCCCAATATTTCTTTTTCAATTATATTAAGTATTTTTTTTATATCACTTATATTATTCCTTCTATCGGAATATTCTAAATTTAGATACTGTTGATACAACTCTGAATCTGCATCTTCTTTATAATTTTTTTTACTGCTATTTAAAAATAATATTTCATCTAAAGATATATTTAAACATTTAGAAATATACTTGATTTGATTCAATGTAATTTCATAATACTCACCAGTTTCAATTCTCTTTAAAATATTTTCACTAATTTTTAATATTTTTGAAAAATCAGAAAATGTAATTTTGAGACTACTTCTTTTTTTTGCAGATTTTGTCCAACATTTATTCGTATTTCCTTTGAAATTTTCATGATACTACTCCTTTTGGTTTTATATTAATATAATTACAATCATGATTAGCTTTAGATAAACTCTTATATTCCTTATTTTTAGCCACATTCTCATTTACTCAGAATTAATATCATTATAGAACAATTTTCACATATTGGAACATCTCTCGATAAACAGGAATAATTCCTTTGTTCAAAAAATAAACATTGACACATAGGAAGCACAAATAGGAGAGGAAAAAGCAGATCGAAATGATCTGCCAAAATGAATTAATTCTGGTAGTCGCTTAGTGTAAAAACTGAAAAGAGTCTTTAACTTTTCTTTAATCTATAAACATAATGTATAAAATATTCCATTTGTCCCAAAATTTGACAAATGGTAAACTGATAATCACAACGACTATCTATTAAAAATGAAATGTAAAAAAGGTGCTAAACAATCGCTTAGCACCTAAAAAATCCAGTTAATCTGTTTTAATATCTCACTTTAATTCATCTATGTTTTTCTGTGGATCGTTATTTTATAATTGAATATATACGCTTACCAACTATAAGATCTCAATACTAAGTATATATCTTTTGATGAATCATTATAATATTGGAAATAATACCATTTATTTTGATCAATACCAATATTATCACACACTTTTCTATTAACGTCATTAGTTAAATAATAACCATATGCTCTTTCAATTCCACTCCCATAGCTTGCTTCCATAAAACTTATTCGACGTGAAGTCTCATCTGTTGAACCATCGGCATATCGTGCTTGAACTTCAAATCCCATTCTACTTCCATCATAATCATGTCGACCACCTATCCAAGTACCATATCCAAATGTGATACTTTCTGGACCAATATAGATTCTAGATTGTTTCGGATTTGGAATTGTCAATGTTTCTCCAGCCTCTACTAAAAATTCTTCTTGTATATAGTTTGGCTGTTCATTATTATTTTCTCGAATTCCACTTTCCCGGGCGAAACATAATGAAGGTGTTGCCAAAAACAAGATTAAAAATATAGAAACACAGATTCTTTTAATATTTTTCATTTTTTCCTCCTTAAATTATATATATTAAATTATAAAAGCTTTGTATTCAATGGAACCTCCCCCTCTTTTGATTATAAATAGTATATCATTTTTATAAGCAAAATCAATACATCGTTTACAAACGCAAGCTTTACTTACACAAACAATATTCATAACTTCCATAATGTATTTTCAGAGTGAATCTTTACATCGAGCATTGAATAATAATTTTATTTTTTTGAATCATCAAGACCTGTTCTCCCTCTCTTCATTTCAATCTATGTATTTCTGTCTCGGTTTCCAGATTTAAGAGGGAGAATAAAAAATATCTCCCCCTTAAATCTGCAAACTTTTGTTAAACAAAAAAGCTATGCAGGTTAGTATTAACCATACACAGCTTAAATTACATAGAGAAAGCTCCCCTCAAAAAGGGTTCACTTCTATAATTTATTCAATGCTTTACACATCCGAAAAATACCGCTTCTTCCTCTTGTTAAAATTAAGATTATAGCGTATAAATAAAAAGACCGTTTTCACGATCTTGTATTAACTGCTCTAGTTGACCTTCTTTTTAAATTTTTCAAGAATTTCTTCAACCGTCAAGCCTTGGATTTCTTCCCGCGTTTGCTGAATGACCCCATTGACAAAGCCATCCGCGTAAAACACATCTAGATTATAGCCTTTATATTCATGCGCATTGATCATATCCTTTTATCCTTCCAGTATCGAGTGCCTTTAGTATAAGCTAAAGAGATGCCTGTGTCAAAACTCATACACATTTTTTAAGAATATAAAACAACATTTTTTTAATTTCTTCTTTATTTTAAATACTGTTAAGCGTAATGTTTAAATCTATAACAAATACAATCAATGATTAAGGTAAGTTACCTCTCAAACGATATATAATACAAATAGAGAATGAAAAAGTGAAAAATATCAAATAGAATGGAGAATTAGCTGTGAAGCAAGTAAAAATCAGAAAACCAATGGTGAAGTTTTTCATCTTTTCATTTTTGTTCATTACTATCATTTTCGCGGTTATTTTTGTTTATGCCATTTATCGCTATTACCACAATGTCCTGAATCGTCAGGATGAAATTTCCAGTGATTATTCACAACATATGGCAGAGCAGGCGAATCGTAGAAAAAAACAGATAACAAGCGCACCGGATCGCTATATTCAGGATTTTAATCAGTATTATCAGGTTGACCTGTCGGATGAATCGGATTTTAAACATGATCGGCTGGGTGAGGGTTCTAATAGTTATACATTCAAATTTCCAGATGAATTTGTGAAGAGTGAGCTTGAGAAAAGTAGCTATAATGATGTGTATCTTTCGACTACTTATAACGATGAGAGTCTTAAAGAGAATCTTAAGAAAGATTATCCCATTTATTTTCGAGTATACGTCGATTATCATCAAAATATGCCGGATGGCAATAACCAAGCGGCCATGGAAGAAATCATTCTGTATTTATTAAAACCCGTTTATCCGGAGATGACGCTTGAAAAAGTGCAGGCGATTATTGAGAATAAGGATGACGATAATGAAGGCTCTGAAATTTATCGAGGTGGTTTTAGAAGAAATGAAGGCCGTGGTTTTGGGTTTGATTTCTATTTGCGCTATCCATTAAGCTAAACGCCTTAAGCGGCATGAAAAAGGACGAGATGACCGAAACCATCTCGTCTTTCGTGTTATTAAACATATAATTTTGAAGTTAAATAAGTGGTGAAGGAACCGTCGACCAGTCCATACCCGTCCACTTTGGATGTATAATTCAAGTGCATTGTATTAGCGTAAGCTATTGGAATCGTGTAAGAGTTTGTCTGTCCATTTCCAATATCTAAACTATAAAGGGATTCTGACGAACTAGTATCTATCAAATTCACAACTCCGTGAGGCATTCCATGAGTAATATCTCCAGAATAACTAATGGTTAAATATATTTCATTGGACAGCACTCGGAAATCGCGTCCATTTGAAACGCCTGAGATATCCTCCAGGTACATATTTTGTCGATTGTCGCGGATGGTCTGAACACAGTAGGATACTAAAGGTGTATCTGATATCTGATCGCCGCTAATCGGCTGCGTATACCCGCTGAATGCGACTTTATCCATTCCCCATTCGCCGCTGTCGTCATCGACTGTGTATTCGCTAAACTGGTCAAAAGTCCACTCTGATGGGATTTTATAACCCATGTTGCCACTATACCCTGTGGACATATCGCTGACAAAAGCTGTATCGGCATATCCGATATTGATCACACGCTCACAGACATTGCGTGTACCATAGACACCGATTTTAAAGGCACTATTAAGCCTTGTTTTATCCTCCATGGTATTTTTTAATTTTTGAAAATATGGCTGAATAACGTTCTCAATGGTGGTATCCTGAGCGTCAAAGTCGACGGCGAAATAGATGACAATTCCTTGATGGCTCTTGATACCATAGTTCATTGCTGCCGCTACAGCCGATTCTGCGTCATAGGCTGCATTGGTAGTATTGAAGTATTCACTATCACTGCCCGATTCCTGAAAGATTGGAAATAGCTTTTTTCCGGCCGCAATGATGCGCTGTGCCTCTCCTTTTCTTAATTCCTTAAAATCACCGCCCGTCAGGTATCGCCCAACAATGCTGTACCCATTGGCATTTAAATGCTGCATTCGATAATCTGTGATTTCAAAACGGGTATCACAAGCATCACAGGCTCGATCAGTATTTCCTTTGCTTAGCAGCAGGGACATCCATGTATTGACATCAACAGTTCCCGTTTGTGGGAGTGCCAAATCGCTTTGAAAAGTTGTAACCTGAGACGCCATCTCGGAATCCCACGAAGTGGATGTATAATTGATGGTATAATCATTGCAACATAGCGCATAACGTGCAAGCAACAGCGCCTCTGAGTTACCACTTCCTGGAACAAGGATATTTACAAGTTTTGCCTTTGTGCCATCCCCAAAATTACCAGTCGCGTCTTCAACGCTGTAGCCTTCAATAGCCTGCAAAACCTTGATCATCGATTCATTCATTTGTCTTCCGTACAATCCATCGCAGGGAGATAAACCAATGTAGCTTTCATACTTTGAATTTAAAATCCGCTGAATTTTTGTGATTGTCTCTGATCCACCGTAGTCGACAAGTGTTACAAACTGATCCATTGATAACAATGCTTTCATGACGTTCAGAGTGACCTTTGAATTGGATGCGGACACACCAGCATCTGTTTTCAATGACTTTATCCCTGATCCGGTTCCAGAATAAAAATGCTTGGTGATTTCACTTGATCCGGTACTATAGCCTTTACACCAGAGACCACCTTGGATAATACCGTAAACATTTGATTCGCTTTTATCCGAATCTGCCTGCTCTGAAATTCCATTCGGATATTGCTGATTAAACCGTGCGATTGTTCCATCTCCAAAGTTATCAGCCGTTTCCTGAATCCCTAATTCAATCTGCAAAGCTCGGATCAAGCCGTTAATTGTGCCCCATCCTGTTTCTCCATCTTCCGCAACCTCGGGAAATCGATCCGTTCCATATTGCGCGTAGTTTGCATTTAACCATTTTTGTGTCTTTTCAACCATTGTATCCATAATAACGTTCTCCTTATATTATTTTTGAACTGGATTATGCGCAATCACCAGCTCACGATTCCGGTCGATGCACCATTTCCCCTGACCGATTCATCAATCACTAAGTCTTTTTGACCAGTCTGTAAAAGGATAAATGCAGTGCTTTTGTTTCTTTGACTGCATTCTCACGACCATTCCTTAAACGAGGATTTCAATTCTCCTTTAAGTTGTGACGATTATACTTTTTCAATTTGACGTTTGTGTGATGTCTAAGTGTCTACTCTGTGAAACGATTTGTTTTATTACTGTTAAGGCCGTATTTCTATGCGCTTTCATACGATTTTAAAAAAATTCAACTTTAAGATTTTATTTAAGAATAAATATGGTTTCAAAATTCCAACTTTAAGATTGCGCCAATTTAATTTCAGGTTCGAATACTGAATATTCAGCCTATTCCATTTATTTTCCTCCATTTTGAAATAATCCCAGATACAAAAAAGAATAGAATATAGAATAGCAACAAATCTTGCCCGCTTCTCTGCATTTATGCAAATCCAGGTCAATTATTTGTTGCTATTTTTTCTTTTGTATCCGCAGGGCAGAGATAGCCTGTTTCCAGGAAAAATCAAAAAATAAAGCATACTTTTGATATTAGCTATCTCTTGCCTGCAATATCAAAAATTCTCTTTTCAGCAGGTCCACTTCAAGGCGGTTTCCCGCGTGTTTCTTTTGCCCATTCCCGTCCAGGCTTACCATTTATTCAATGGCGCAACACACAGCACAACATAGGAAGTCCCCCGAGCCGCTTTTGTTTTACATGGGTCTGCGCTCTCCACCCCATTGACGACGGATTGGCACAAGTGGTCTACCGCACCGCCGGGCCCATTCTCTGCATCTGCTGGGCCAGACATATTTGTTATTTTGATAATGGGGATCAACAAAAGCCTAAAAACCCCGGATTATTCGATTTTTCCGCACACAAAGAAAGGGGAACACGAAGGCCAGTACCTCCAGTTCCCCGTTTTTCTCAACGCAATGCCCTGCCTCAATGCTGGATTTTTTTAGATTTTTTCTTTTTCTTTGCTTTTTTCTTCTTTTTCTCAGGCTTTGGCGGTTCTTTATATACACCTGTCGCTGCACCTTCGTCCACCAGGCTCTCCATCGGAACCTTCAAAGCTTTGGCGATTTTATAAAGACTCACAGCCTGAACCCCCTGACTATCGCGCTTAATAATGGAATAAAGACTGTTGTAGGACAGCTCGGCCTTTATGAAGAGCTGTTTAAAGTTTAAGTGCTGCTTCTTCGCTTCCATTCTTATTTTCTGTCCAATACTCATTTTTGAATTCTCCTTTTAATTCATATAGCCTGGGCAGCCATATCCCAGAATGACGTAACTGCCCAGTGCATAGCTTCGTCTTGCACAGCTGTCCGTGGTATTTCCTTCGATAGTATTGACGGTGCCATCGGTGACGCTTTCCACAATCCCGACATGATCGGAACCGCCGCTGCCATCCCAGGTAAAGAAAATAATATCCCCGGCTTTCGGCGTGTAGCTGCCGTCCTGCCACTGGCCTTTGCTCTGGAAATAGGCCACCCCATCCGGCACATAGGAAAACTTGGGGATAATCCCGGCGTCGATGTAACCGCACTGATCGGCGCACCAGCTGACAAAACAGGCGCACCATTCGACACGGGAACTGAAGCCGTACCAGCTCCAGTAGGGCTCCCCGCCCACATTGCCGATCTGGCTGGCTGCCACGTTCACCATGCTGCTGTTGCCCCCGCCGGTTGGGATACGGCCAAAGGGATAGTATCGGAGCACATTCGGCACATAGCTTACATCGCCATAGCTGCCGCCGTGCAGATTGGCGAACTCCTGCGCGTTCGCCTGGGTGTAGCCGCCATCCTTTTCCAGCGCCCAGGTGATGTATCCGGCTCCAAAGTTGTAGCCCTGTAAGGCCAGCTTGATGTGTTCCAGATCCATGGGGCTGGCGACTCCCGCGGCGTTCAAGCAGTCCGACAGGTACCGGATACCGATGTTGATGGAATATTCCGGATCGGTAATGCCTCCGGAATACTGATCATTATAGCCGCACTCGCTGCACTGCATGGGATCGCCGCCCCGTCCGCCTGATTCCTGCATCATGACGGCCTTAATCAGCTCAACGTAATCTGGGATACCATGCGCGGCGGCATACTTCTGTATGAGCGGCGTATAGGCCTGGACTTCTTCACTGACGGCTTCGGCCGCTGTGGCGTTACTCCCGCCGATGAGGCACAGGGTCCCACCAAACAGAATAACCACCATAATGATTAAAACCACCACGGAGCCGCCGGAAGCCAAAGCAGAGGCGAAGGCTTTCCCAGCTGCCGCCAGGGCTTTAGCCGCAGTCATGGTCGTCTTGACTGCCAGCTTTGCTGCCTGGATACTCATTTTTGCGGTGGTTTCCGAGACTTTGGCGGCCATTTTGGCGGACTGCTGCGCCGCCCGGGCTGATGCCTTTACCGCTGCTTTGGACGCAGCCTTGCTTGCCCGGGCAGAGGCTTTGGCTGTGGCTTTCGTGGCCTTTGCATTCGCCTGAGCCGCCGCCCGGCCCGTTTTAATGCCGGGCTTCATGGTCCGTATGCTGCCTTTGGTCAGCCGGGTCGCTTCCTCGCCCGTTTTGATGCTCAGCTTTCCGGTTTTCTCAGAGGTTTTAATGGCACGTTTTGTGTGCTTCTGGAACACCGTTTTCGTCGCGCGTTGGCTTTTAGCAGAAGAATAAAAGGACTGCTTAATGATTTTCCCATCGGCCGGTTTCACGGGCTTATTGAGGCCTTTTTGCGCGTTTTTCTCCATGGCGTTCATGGCTTCACGGGTTTTGATGGGCACTTGCTTTCCAGCTTCAGAAACGGCTTCGCCGCCCACTCCAGCCGCTTCCCTTGCAGCTTTTTCAGCGGCTTCTGCCGCAGCTTTCTTTGCCTGCTTTCCGGCCTGGTATCGATCCATGCCATAATGCACAAGCCGGTCTCCCTTTCTCTGGACCGATTCCACCGTTTTCTTGACGGTTCGGCTTCCCTTGTCCATGACCTGATTTTGTGCGTACTCATTCGGTGCGCGTTCAGACCGCTCACCAACCTTCTCCAGGGCATTTTTCGTGCGGATGGTATTTTCTTTTACATGATACGTGGCGGCTTTTGCCTTATTCAGAAATTTGATGTCCTTTCGGACTTCCCGGGTTTTAATCGCCTTGCTGATGGTCCCTCACCTCCTTTGGCGTAAGGCCGTCCACACGCTATAACCTTTCTTCTCCAGGCTTGGTGGACATCAATTTGTATAGCTTCGTCTTTTTCGGAAACCGATTGATGAAAGGCACGAGGGCGCTCCCGTATTTGATCAGACCACACCCGGCGTCAGCGTTGGTGATGTAGCTCATCTGTTCATGAGAGATATTTAAAAGATTGCCCAGCTTTTGCCGGTCGGAAGGGGCCTGATTCAGCATCACAATAAACTCAGAGTTCGAGAGCATAGTGCTGGCCGACACCGAATCCAGAAGGTATTCCACGTTCTGGGTGATGGCCGTGGGGAACGCATCCCGCTTTCGGAAACGCCGCCAGGCCGAGTTGAAGAAAGCCGCCGAGTATTCATTCTCAAAAAGAACATGGAACTCATCAATAAAGATGTGTGTCCGCTTGCCTTTTCGCCAGTTATCCGTCACCCGGTTTAACATGGCGTCGGTAATAACCAAAAGTCCCATGGTTTTGAGCTGTCGCCCCAGATCCATGATGTCGTACACCACGATCCGGTTCTGCGTGTCCACGTTGGTTTCATGGGAAAAGGCGTTCAGACTGCCATCCGTGAACAGTTCAAGCTCCAGCGCCAGGTCCTGGGCCTCGGGTTCGGGCTGCTCCATCAGCTTATCTCTGAGAACACACAGTGTCGGGATCTTGCCGCCCCGTTGGTAATCCGAGTAAACATAGGCCACGCAGCGGTCAATGATGGACTTTTCCTTTGGTCCCAGGCCATCTTTATCGAGCTGCTCGAACAAAGACAGCACAAACTCGGATTTATCAATGACGGGATTATTATTTTCTCCATAGCCTTCCACCATGTCCATGGCGTTAACGTGGTCCTCGCTTCCAGCGGCGATTCGGATGGATTCACCCCCTAACGCGTTGATCAGGGAAACGTACTCGCGCTCGGGATCACAGACGAGAATGTCATCCGTTGTGGCCAGGGCCAGAAACACAATCAGCTCTTTGGCACTGAAGCTTTTCCCACTGCCGGGAACGCCCAGAAGAAAAGCGGATTGGTTGAGCAGATTGGCTTTGTTACATAGGATCAGGTTGTGGCTGATGGCATTTTCGCCAAAGTAAATCCCCTGCTCATCCATGATCTCCTGGACCCGGAAGGGCATGAGCACCGCCATGCTTTCGGTGGTCAGGGTCCGCACAGCGTCCAGTCGCCGGTGACCAATGGGCAGCACGGTGTTCAGGGCGTCGAGCTGCTGGAACCTTGCAATGGCGAACTGGCAGAGATTTTTCCGGGCCGTGGTGAGCAGGGCCTCGGTATCCGCTTCCAGAGCCTCCCGGGTATCGGCGGTGTGGACTAACGTTAATAAGCCAAACATCATGCGCTGATCCCGGGTGGTCAGGTCATCTAAAAACTCCTTGGCTTCCTTGCGCTGCTGCTCCATATCATAGGGCACGACGGCGCTGAAGTTGTTATTTTCGTTCTGTTTTCGCTGCCAATTCGTAATATTTGTCTCCACTCCGAGCAGCCGGTTTTCCACTTCCCGCACGGCTTCATCGGTGGGCATGGGAATGATCTCAATGGAGAGCATCAGGTTCCGGTCCAGATCGGTGAGCTCATTGATCATACTGTCCTTGATAAAGGACGCGTACTCCTTCAGATAAAGTACCCGTCCAAATCGGCCGCCCATGGTAAAATAGTCTGAATGAAAGGTCATGGCGTCCGGGCAGATGTAATCTCGAAAATCGTGGCCCTTCTGCATGGTCTGCTTCAGGTCAAAGTAAAAGGCATCCTCTTCGCCGGTACGGTAAAAATCGTGGAGCACCCGCAGACGCTCCTCCATGTCCATTTCTGTGCACCGGGAGCCGAGCCGGGAAAAGTGGGCCATGAGCTCGGTGCCCACCCGGGTGAAATAGGTTCTGGCTTCCTGATATTTTTTCCTGGAAACCGAGATGGTCACATACTTTTCCTGGAGCATGCTGTTGGTACTGGTAGCCTTGTCCAGTAGCATCTGGTTATACTCCTTCCGGTAAATATCCAGGCCATCCTCCTCCAGAGGAATCAGGATGCTTTTTTCAAAGGCCGATTTGTTCAGCCGGTGGTTGTTGATGGTCAGCTTGGTGGTGGCGCCGCTGTCCAGACTGTTTAAAAGCTCACTGTATTCTAAAAACAGCGCCTCCTTATCCTCCCGGGAAGCCACAGCGTAATTGATGTCCGTAAACTTAAAGGTCTTGCTGTAGACATTTTTCCGGACTAAAAAAATCCCATCCGGATAAATGACCTTGATGGGAATGGCTTCCTGTGCCCTTTTGGGGATTTTCAATTTTTCCTTTTCCAGTGTGTTCGCGTTTCTAAGCGTTTTGAGCATTCATTTCGTCCTTTCTTTTTGATTTTTTGCTTCGTTTTTCTTTTTTGACCTTCATGGGGTGGGTCAGCATTTCGTAATACAGATTCTCCGCTTTAAAGACGATCTCTTTTGGCATCAGAAGCTCGGATTTAATCCACACCCAGATGAATTTCTCAGCACTCATGCCATGATAGCGGATGAAGCCCAGAGCCCCAAAGGGCGCGGCCCCGAGGATACACATCCAGGACAGGGTTTCCACGCCAAAGTAAGGCTTGAGTAAAAAATACAGGCCGACGGCCACGCCACAGGCCAGCACGGAAAACACGAACTGGCGCAGCGAAAGCCCGAAGAACATGCTCTCCGTATAGGCTCTGATTTATAGTGATAGGTAAGTCTTTGATGTCATCGCCAACTTTTCCCCCACTCCACACCGTGCAAGCGAGTTTCCCCGCACACGGCGTTCCATCGGTTGCATAGAATTTTGCATTTATCGAGTCACCATTGTAGAGAAGATTTAAATATTTGTTATATAGTGTAGTGAGTCAATCGGTTCCAGTTCTGCTAATTTACGGAATTCATTTACTTTTGCAAGTTGGCTCTCTTTGAGATTTAACGCTTTGAGGTATCCGTTAATGGTTTCTCTGGTCGTGGCATGAATGAGCCTGTGTATTGGCGTAAGCACCAATATCAAATTGTTGAATTTATCCGTACCACCCTTATTCCGTGGAATTTTGTGATGGCAATGAATATCTTCAATACATTCAAAGGCTTGTCCAGTAACCGCACATTTTCCCCACCCAGCCGAGAACAGTGATATTCGATTATCTGCATATTCAACGCTTCTGCCATAAAGTGGCTGTTTCATAACCCTTAGCATTAGAGATACATTTATCCGAAGATTATCATGCAATTCTTTTCTGCCTTCCGGTGTGAAACTGCAAACTTGTAACTTTTTAGCCATTGGCACTTTGCGCTGAACAAATCCGAGAGGGTATATAGGTTCATCATGAACATACCGAAGTTGCTTTGAATCCCCATATTGTTTTTGTTCGGCTTTGGTGAGAACCCTGCCGGTTTTTCTCAAACCATTCCCATTGCGTGTTTTGAGCCTGTTATGAAGGACTATTTTCACCGAATACGCCAATTTGGCGCAGTCTATGCTGACATGGGTAGCAATACAATAGTAATTATGCATTCCCATTATCATTGAATTGTAAAGCGTGATTTCATCTCGCTCTTTACGTCCTCCACTTGGTCTTGCAATCCGTTTTGCCTGTTCCGTTAATTTTTGCCGTTGATGATTGATTGCTTTATCGCAGATATGCGATTTCACTACATACTTTTGCCCTTTTGGATACACCTTGATTTTGAAACCAAGGAACTCCGAATATCGCCGTTTGACATTGACTATCCGTGTTTTCTTTTCCGATACTTCCAATTTCAGCCTTTCGGACAGCCATTGCGTTACCGCAATTTTTGTTCTCTCAGCTTCGTTTTTAGTGCGGCAGAATATACGAAAATCATCTGCGTACCGAACAATAAACATCTCTTTTAGGTTGGTTTTCTTCATGGCTTTAAAGCCATTACCCTTGTCTTTTGAACCGTTTGGGTTTGTTTTTGCACTATACTTCTTTGTAACCGGATGGTTTTGCCATTGACTTTCAATCCAGTGGTCAAGCTCGTTTAGCACAATATTCGCAAATAACGGCGAACATAAACCGCCCTGTGGGGTTCCCTTGGTTGGCGTAATCATACTTCCATCAGGCATCTTAATTGAAGCCTTTAAGATTCGTTTGATTATCCATATGAGATGTGTGTCCCGTATTCCCATTGCCCATATCTGCTTTACCAGTTTGGAGTGGTCTACGTTATCAAAGAACCCTTTAATGTCAAATTCGATGATATAGTGCAAATTTGACCGCTGCATTAAACAATAGGTTCTGTTAATCGCATTTTCCACTGACCTGTTTGGTCTGAATCCAAAACTGTTTTCGATAAACTTTGCTTCACAGATTGGCTCCATAACCTGTTTGATACATTGTTGTATCAATCTATCCCACATACATGGGATGCCCAACGGTCTGGTTGCCGTGGGGTCATAAGGCTTTGGGATGTTTTTTCGACGAATTGGCTTTGGGCGATAGCCGTGTTGACTGCCTTCGACAATAAAACGAATTTTATCCACTACCTCTTCAGGTGACAGGCACCCAATTTCTTTAATGGTGATTTCGTCCGTTCCCGGTGTATTACTTCCTGTGTTGGCTTTGATGTTCCGATATGCAAGCAGAATATTTTCTCGTGAGAGAATCAATTCCATAAGATTAGTGAAATTTTCTCCGTTCTTACTTCTGGCATACAAATCATCAAAAGTTTGCTGCATTCCGTAATATTCCATATGTCGTAAACTCTCAACGGATAGTTGTTTTCCGTGCTTCTCCTTTGGCATAGGGCATCACTCCTTTCTTGGAGCGACCCTTTTGGTCATACTCGCAATCCCTATTGCGACCCGATAATACTTGTTCCTTACAAACGACTTGAGGCCATCCCTCCATCCTCATTACAAGGACTTCACTGGTTCGACCTCTACTTTTCAGCATTGGTTCGGCGGCTTATTTGCTTCGTCCGCCTATTTCAAATGAGAAACCCAATGCCTTTCCTCGTTCCGATAATCCTATCTGTACATATGCCCTTAGGTGCTTACTATGAGCCTGTTGGCTTAGATGTGCCTATAACACAACATGGTTTTTCATAACCGTGATTTTTACTCGACCACACCAACGCAGTTCGACTGCCCTACACATTTCTACGCAGTAATCATTTAGACCCGTACATTCGCAAGTTCGTCAGTCACGATTGACATTCTCACCATAGACAATTTTTAGACCCCCGGCATATAGGCAACACAGTCCACCTCTGGACTGCTTTCGACACATGGCTTTTCGCTGATTTGTGTTACGGTTGCTCTCTGCCGACTTTACCGAGCTTCTGACGCTCACGCTTTCGCACAGAATGCCAGTCGGAGAATCAGGGTAGGCGTTTCAGGACGTTACTCCGTCATTCCACCTATCGGATTACCAGTTCTCACTTCTTAAAGAAGTTGCCTGATTTTAGCACCACATGGTCTTGTGCCCATCAAGTTTTTCCCGATGGAATGGTGTTTGTTCAGGAACGAGTCGCACCGCGATTAATTTTGACTTCCATTATTTCCTCCAATTATTAAATTTAAATGCTTCTTCTTGTCTACTCATGGTTTAAATCGGCACCATACATTTTCTTTGGCCCTTCATGCGCCGACGCCTTTCTCGGCTGCCCGGCGCTGCTCCACGATCCACCGGCGGTACGATAGCCAAAGGTCCAGCCCGCCGCCCTCAGGCTGGTGCCGGGTTCATCGTCTAAAATATACGTGATGATCCGCTGGTAGCCCAGGGCCCTGGCGGCCCGCAGACAGGCCGCGTACAGGGCGCTGCAGGCGTTTGGCGTGCCGTCGGTACAGAGCCGCAGCACCTCCACGGTGGTTTCGTGGTTGATCCCGCGCGCCAGGGGCCTGCCGACAATGGCCACGCCACAGAGCGCCTGGTCCTCCCGCCGGATACATCCCAGTGAAAAGCGGTGGCCGGTGACGGGCCCATGGTGTCTGTGGTGTTCGGCAACAAACGCATTGGCCACCTTTAACTCGATATGTTTTATTTCAAACTGCTTCATCGTATTCTTAAGAAAACACCTCCTGTAGATTTGTTTTTCCCCTTTAATGGGTCTATACTAAAGAAAAAACACTTTTAAAGGGGGTTTTATCCATGCTCGACTTTTTTCATGAACTGATGCGGGTTTCACTCATTTTCTTTGTGGTCATTGTGCTCGTTGTGCTTGCCTTTATGATCGCACCCAAGCTGAAGCTGACCCTGCCGCTGACCTGCTTTGTGCTGTTCTGCACCCTTCTCAGTCCCTGGGCCGGTGCCCATGAAGCGCTGGCTTTTAAAATCATTTACCTGCTTATCGGCCAGGCGGGAATTCGCTGGATCATCACCCTCGTGCTTTTTATCAAAGACCGCATGGATGACCATCGGCTTGACCGGGGGCTTGAGGCGGATCTCTACTGGCAGCTTCAAAAAGCCGAGGAGCGCAACGTGCCCTTGAAGGATCTCTATATGGATGATGATGGCACCCTGCGAAATACCACCGATCACAAACCGCTCATTTAGGACGTTGAAAAACGTCCTTTTTTTATTGGGCGGTTACAGCCCCAGCATCTCGCGCACAACGCGGTCCGACATCTTGATGGTACCAACTAACACCAGCATGTTGAACACCAGTTCCGCAACATAGGTCCAAACCATGGTGATGGCATTGGCGTTCGGGTCCACCTGGGGTGGACTGGCCGCAAAGACCGTGAAGATCACACAGGCCAGCACCACAATGGCGCCCTCGAGGCAGACCGCCGCGTAGCTCTTTAAAAAGTTTTTGCCAATGCTCTGGCTGGGCTCTCCGGCAAAGCTGGCCAGCGGAATGGGCGCAATGGCGGTGTACAGGTAAATGCGGAAAAAGCGGCCGTAAACGCTCATGATCATGATAAAGCTCAGAATCGTGATGAGGATCCCACCGATTAAGGTGACGGCCCAGAGCGGGATGCTGTTAAAAAAATCCACGTTCTCCACCGCGGTCACAATCGCATCTGGCAAAACCGTTTCCCCGGCGCTGCCCAGCCCGGAGGTGGCCATGATGCGGCTCACAACGCCCTGGACGATGGTGTATAAAGCCATCATCAGTTCCAGGCCATAGGTGATCACCCCCTTGGCAATGGCGAAGCGGACAAAGAGCTTCAATGCGTGCTCCGGCTTTCGGACTTCCACAAAGCTCCCGCAGGTCTTAACCATACCGACCAGAAAAAACAGCACCAACAGCGCGTAGCCGATGGCCTGAAGCGTGCCGTTGATGCTCACAATCACGTCCCAGATGCCACCGCCCTTGAAGGTTTCCGGTGATTGGGTCAGCAGCTGCCAGATCTCGGTCAGCTTCCCGTTCCAGGTGTTTAAGGCGTTCTGTAAATTTTGGGCAATCCAGTTATCGGATTCCATTGAATCCCTCCTTTCGGGGGCAGGCCGAAGCTTTGCCTGCCCCTTTTTTGATGTATTATGGTTATCATTATCCCGCGATGGTGTTCAGAATCTCTTTCGCGAAGGTCACGACGATCCCCCCGGCCACGGTCATGATGCCGTTGGCGCGTTGGCTTGGATCATGGGATTTTAAGGACAGGCCGATCTGGACAATGCCATAGCCGATGAGAATCATCCCGATGGCCCGGACCAGGCCGAAAATGAAATTCGAAAGATTATTGACCACCGCAATGGGGTCGTCCGCTGCGAGGGCCGTTGTACTGAAACAGCACAGCACAACGGCCAGCACATAGAAAATCCGTCGTTTCTTTTTTCGGATTCGCCCACGGCGTACAAGCTCGGGTTCAGTGTTTGCTTTTTTCTTCATGTTGTTTTTTCTCCTTTTTCTGCGTTTCAAAAATTTCCTGTAATTCTTCTTCGGACAGGACCTCGTAATGCTGCAAGGCCTCGAATAAAGCCTCTGGGATTACCGGATTGGGAATGGACGGGTCGTCTCGCATGACCGTCATGGTGCCGACCGCATGATCGGTGCTGCCGTGTTCGTAGTTGGGCGCATGGCCTTTTTCGGTCAGCGCCACATTCGGGTGCTTCCAGATATTGTATTTCAAATCTTTGACCGGACGCTCCCCGCGGATAAAGAGCAGGGCGTACCGGTTGTCGAGCAATCGCACCTCATCGGGGGTCATGAGCTCCCGCCCGGCATTTTGAAAGTTAGTGGAGTAGTTTCCGTTACGGCCGCTGCTTTTCCCGTAGGAATTGGTGTCGATGGTTTCCTTGCCGAGCAGCTCACTGACGTACTTATGGGTGCTCTGCTCGTTTCCACCCAGATACAGGAAGGTATCACAATTGCCCACGATACTTTCCCATTGCTTTTCAAAAAGGGCCTTCAGCTGCGCCAGATTTTGCAGGATGATGGACACAGAAACGCCCCGGGAGCGCATGACGGACAGTATCTTGTCAAAGTCATCGGGTAAGCTCACGTTGGCGAACTCGTCCATCAAAAAGTGGACGTGAACTGGGAGCCGACCGTTGTATTTGTGGTCAGCCAGATAAAAGAGCTGCTGAAAAAGCTGGGTGTAAAGGATACTGATCAGAAAGTTAAAGCTCGTATCATTATCCGGGATAATGGCAAAGACGGCGGTCTTTTTCTCACCAATGCTCGGCAGATCCAGTTCGTCCGTCATGGTCACGGCCGCCAGGCTTTCCAGGTTGAACTTTTCAAGCCGCGCGGCTAAGGTGATCTGGATGGATTTCAGGGTCTTGGCCGCACCAGACCGGTAATTCCGGTAATATTTCAGGGCGATATGCTCGGGCTCCCGTGCTTCCAGCCGCTCCATGAGTTCATCGAGCGGGGAGACATAGCTGCCATCGTCCTCCTCGGGCATGTCCCCGGCACGCAGCAGCTCCAGGACCATGGCAAAGTTCTGCTCATCGGGCGGTGCTTCGTATTTCAGAAAAAAGACCAGCGCGAGTAAGAGCATACTGGCCGCCGTATCCCAGAAGGGATCATTTGACTGCGTGCCCTTGACGGTGGTGGCTTTAAAGAGGTTGGTCACCAGCCGCTGCACATCGTTGTCGGTGTTCAGATAGACAAAAGGGTTGTAGCAGTGGCTTTTTTCCATGTTGATTAAATCCAGGATGCGCACCGCATAGCCCTTGGCCTCCAGCAGATGGCCGGTAGCTCTTGCGATCTCACCCTTGGGGTCCAGAATGACCATGCTGGTGTTGGCCTGCATGACGTTGGGCTCGGCAAAGAACAGGGTTTTCCCCGCGCCGCTCCCGCCGCAGACCAGGGTGTTCAGGTTCCGCCGGTGCTTGTACCCGTCCAGGCCAATGCGCACGTTCTGGGTCAGAAGCTTGTTTTCCTCAAAGGCTTTATCGCTGTATTTCTTACAAAGGGGCCGGGCTTCGCCCCACCGGGCGCTCCCGTGCTCCTCACCCCGGCGGTAGTTTTTCCGGGTAGCACAAAAAACCCCGATTCCCATGACATATAGAATCATCAAAATCAGGATGGATTTTAAACTGTTCTCACCCCATGTGATTTTAAAGGGATGCTCCATCACTTCAGGAAACTTAAGAATAAAGCCATAAAGTCCCACATTGATGAAAGGGGCAATACGCAGAGCCATTCCAATGACGGGTACGATTCCCAGCACATAGAAAATCCAATACTTTTTAAAGGCTTCAAGGTCCATGAAATGATTTCCTCATTAACGGGCTTCCGGCTTTTTGGCCGGAGTGGTTGTCTGTTTCCTTTGTCGGCGGATGTTCATGGTCATCCGGCTTGAAAGATCACTGACCGTGTCGCGCATGGCACAAAGTGCTTCGCCCACCTCCCGGGGTTCCAGCCCTTCAAAGGCCTTGGGCAGTGCTTCGATAAAACGCCGGTCAGGCTCAATGCCCGTCTGATGACAGAGCATGTAAGCAGCAGCCCCGGCCGTAAAATCCAAATCCTGAACGGGTCTTTGCCGGACAAGGATTTCCACCTTTGCGAGCTCCCGGGTAAGGCCCCGGAACATTTCATCGGGCGTCAGGCCGCGCTGTACCAGGATACCTCTTTCTTCCGGACTGAAAGCGACGCTGTCCATGCCGTTTTGCGGATCAATCGGCTTCACCGGAACCGGTGCGCCCGTGATAAGGGCTGAAATGAGCAGCCGATCATCCATCTTCGCCGTTTCCTGCGGTGGGATACGGGCCATGGTCTGGGAAATATCATAGAGCTTTTTCACGTTGTAGGACTGGCCAATGCTCCCGTCCGCGCGCTCGTACTGCTTCCCGGGTTCTAAAATCATGACGGGGTTTTTGTATTCAAACTTCTTGACCAGAATGCCCTGCTCCTTCCAGGTGTTGCTGTCCGCCAGCTTGATGGCCAGGGGCCTTTGTGCCTGGATCAGTAAGGCGTTTCTCGGGGAGTACAGATCAAACTGGCTCTGTACCTTGAGGTAGCCTTCAAACAGTGCCGCGTCTTGGCCAATGCGCTCAAGGGACGCATCAATCATGGCGTAGCACTTTGATTTTTCGGCTTTCTTTTTCTCGGCCCATGCTGCCTTGTCAAAGGCCTGCGGGGCCGGTGGTGATTCCTTGGATTTAAAGAGATCATAGAGATCGCTCATCGTGTTTTTCCTCCTTTGGTTTTCTTTTTAGCGCTATTTTTCTTCATATTCTTTTTCGGTCCAGCCTTTGAAATGCTTGGCCGGGCTGTTTTTTCTGCGACAAGAGCCTCCTTCACCGCTACCCTGGCGATCTGGGCCGCGCGGTCGGCTTTAATCTGGTTGAGTGCGGCTTTCACGGACGGTTTTGTCGGTGCTTCAATAGTAGCGTCTTTGTCTGGCGGCGAGGAAGGCTCGGACCGAGGGCTTTTCGCCTTCAAAGGGGTTTCCGGGGACATCCCTGGAGACTCCCCCGTGGCAGCTTCTTCTTTCGTGATGTTTTTTTCCGTTGGGGTAAAGAGATCCTCCACCACGGCTTCCGGAGAGGTCTCACGCTCTGGATGCTCAAGCTCCGGAGCTTCTCCAAAGAGATCGTTGACGACTGCCTGAGCATTGGCTTCCTCTTTCTGATACGCGGCTTCCTCGTCGGGATTCAACGTTTCATTGCTTCCTTTTTCCTGATTCTGGGCTGACAGAAGGGCTTCCCGCTCTCTTTCTAAGACGATGGCGCCGATGTCCTTCACGTTCAGGTCAAACTTCTCAACCAGCCGGTTGACCCGGCCTGCGTCTTCGGATTTGACAATCACGTCGGTGACGTCATGTTCCATACCGTTCGGGTCGCGGACGACCGCATACAGAATGCCGTATTTTTTGGCCGATGCCATAAAAGATTGCAGATCTTCGTTTTTGACGGCAAAGACCGCGGTTGGCTTGCCGGATTTCAGCATGGTTTTCAATCGGGTCCGGCCTTTGTTCCGGATACTGTCCTTGCTCTGAAGCAGGGCAATGATCACCATGGCCAGCCCCTTGGCTCCAGAACCGGTAACCCGCAGGGCGGCTTCGATGCCTTCCATGCTCAGACGGACAATACTCTCCGCCGCGTCTCCACTAGTGTTCAATGTGTTTTACCTCCTTTTCATTTTTTGATTTTTCTGCTTCCGCTTCGGCAGCTTTCATTTTTTCACGCAGGCTTACAGCCCGTTCCTCAATGCTTTCACACAGCCTCACCTCCTTTCTCAGCTTCTTAATCTGGACACTCAGCTCCGCCGCTTGGTTCAAAAGCTCGGACCGCTGGGGTTCGTCTTTGACCGTGCGGAGCTGGTTGCGCAGCTTCTTCCTCGCAATGCACTGTGTCTTGATTTTCTCCTGGTTGGATGCCTTGAAGGCTTGCAGTGCTTCCAGGCTGTCCATTTTGTGGTGACATAAAAAGATGGTTTCATCCGTTATCTGCTCAAGCTTGCGGATGTCCTCCCGGTAGACAAAATTTAAATGGGCGGTATCCCGCTTTTTGTTTTTTCTTTTCTCAAAGACACCCAGCCGGTAGCAGTAATGCAGGTACAGGCCCCGCAGACCTCCTGTCTTTTTAACTTTCTGATAATTGCCCTGGAGTTTCATTTTTTTATGGGTGATGCTCGGTTCGGGTTGATGACGCTTGATTTTTTCCTGCGCGTAAATCCGGGCTTCGATTTTCTCCAGGCTGTACTCTGGGTATTTGCGGTCAATGCGGACAAAGCGTTCCTTGCCCGGCGGCCTTAAGGTAAAATATTTGGCGTTTGGCTTAAATTGGTAGCCCTTCTGCCGCATCCGGAAAAAGAACTGGCGCAGGGTCACGCTCTCCGCCATAACCGCGTCAATGTCCTTGATGATCAGATCATGCCAGATGGGTTTACCGGACTCTTTATCCAGGTAGGCTTTGTAGCTTGGCCGCCTTCCCGTCTGCGGATCTTCAATGACAGACAACTGGTATGCCTTGCAGAGCCGGTCCGAGGTCTCGCGCATGAGGTCGTAGGTGGCGTTGCAATCGTAATATCGAAGCCCGTCTTTAAAAGAGATGGCATTGAGGACAAAATGATTATGAAGGTGCTCCCGGTCCTGATGGGTCGCGATGATCACCTCAAAACGGTCACCCCAGAGTTCCTTGGCCAGCTTCACGCCGATCTCGTGGGCCTGCTCGGCGGTGACCTCTCCGGGGGCAAAGCTCTGATAGCCATGATAGGCTATAATGCCACCTTCCTTATGATATTGCTTTTGGGTCAATTTCATTTCCTGGACCGCGGTTTCGGGCAGACAATTGAGCCCGGTCACAAAGAAGGGCTGTTTGATTTTATCCACCTGGGTAACATAACCGGTGAGGGCTTGAAGGGTTTCCCCCTCTGTCGCTGTTTCTGCAAAGCCTTCGTTTTCAGTTTTGTCATGGTTGAGGACGTAGTTGATCACATGGTCGATCCGGCCATGGACGTCCCAGATTTTGGTGGTGGCCATTTTATTTAGGCTCCAGGAATTTTTCTTTGACTGCCAGCATGAACTGCCGCCATCGGGCCGCTTCTTTTTCATACCGGGGCTGATCCACAAAGCCCAGCACGTTGGCCTTGGCCGCAATCTGGTTCAGGTTGATGCCAATGGCCCGCATTTCTCCCATCATCTCATAAAACGTCTCGTCGGGTTTTTCGCAGGGCTGCTTGCCCTCGACCAGGGTTCTGAGATACTCAGACCGGTTCAGCCCGGTCTTTTGGACGTTGGCGTTCAGGCGTTTGGCTTCAGACGGGGTCAGCCGAAAGTGAATGTCAACGGTTCGTGTGCGCATGGTGATCACCTGCTTCGATTCGGTCCATCTTATCAATGTAAAAGAGTTCGCATTCCGGATCATATCGGAGATCATACTGCCCCTGCATATCTTGATGGACAAATTTTGTGGAGGAGATTCCATAGACCGCTTTGCTGCCCTCATGCTTATTTTTCTTGGAAATTTTATAGCCACGATACCCTTTGGGCGGTTCTGAAAAATAGATGCGGTCTTTACTTCGGGCGTACACCATTCGATCCTTGGCGGTGATCTTAAACAGCGCACCATGATAAAAACTGACCGACATGACGGCACCGCCTTTGCTCTCGGTAATCGTAACCTTGACTTCTTCCTCTTGCTGCTGCCGGATCACAAAAATGCCGGCATCCTCAAATTTTAGTTCTGATCGTTTCATCTTTCGCTCCTTATATTCGGATGGTTTTCATTTCTTTTGTATCAAAGGGGGATTGGGGTTCTCCCCAAACAGCGAATCGGGTTTCCGCCGCAGGTAGTAACCTTATTCAGTGCTGGCTAAGACCGACTCACGGGACCCCGATTCCCCTGATAAATACACTTTCTTAATGGTTCTTTTTTTAAAAAAGGATGGTCTTCTTCGTAAAACACTTCATCGCGCGTGCGCTTTGGGCTTGGTTTTAATGGTGATGACTGAAAATTCATCGCCGTTTTTGACAAATTTTTCGGGATATTGGAAGCGCTCCTGGTATTTTTTTATCTGTTCCGGCGTCAAACTTTCACAGTACCCTTTATCCCAGGGTGCATGAAAAATCAAAAAATCGCCGGTGATAACCGTCTGTAAATCATGGTCTTCGCCATAAAGCGCGCGGTTTAAAGGTTGGTTGGTTTCCCGGCTCATCAGTGCCACGTTCTCCTCAAGTGGACGTGCCCTCCGGTACTCTCTTAGCAGCCTTCGCATCGTTTCGGAATCCTTAATCACAGTTCGGACCTCGGGCGGTTTTCCCACCGGCACATAGAGATAGGTGATCTTTTCGCGCTTTTTGGGGCTTGGCTCGGCTTCAATGGTGACATGGGCAAAATCCATTTCATCCAGACACAAATGCCCCCGTTGACACCATCTTTCTTTTATGATTTTCCGGGCCAGCTCGGCACTTTCAGCCTCCACTTCAATTTCCCGCTGACGTGTTTCGCAGACTGTGACAACATATTTTTCCATAAATTTTTCTCCTTTATTTAGGGTTAACGCACGTTATCCCGTTTCTTTTTCGGGCGTTTTTGATCCTTGGGGGACGTTCGCATTTCATCGGGTTGTTCAAATCTTTGAGTGTATTTCTTGATCTGTTCCGGGGTCAGGCTTTCAAAGTTTTGGCCATCTGGTGCCCGGTTACAAAGGAAAAAATCACCGTAGACATCCCGCTGATGATTGCCTTTTTCATCATCGATCATTCGATTCATTTCTGTTTTATCAAACTGTTTTCTTCTGATCCAGATGATGACCGTGGGGATTTCCAAGGGATAAAACTCCACAAATCCACCCATCATTCGGTTGATGGCTCGCATACTGTTTTCAACGGTTTGGGGCTTTGGCGGCTTCCCTTCTGGCACCATCAAAACGGTTATTTCTTCAGGTTCCTGAATTTCATAAAACGCCTCGGGGTTTAATTCGGCTTCAAATTCGAGGTCTTTATCATCCGTAAAGGAACACTCCCCACGGTTAAACATGGCTTCCACCTGATCCTTCGCGGCTTCTTTGTCTGCTGCCTCAACCGTCACAACGGCACAGGCAAGTTCGGTAACGGTGACATCATATTTGGGCATTCTGTTGTCTCCTTTTTTACTCAAAAAAGCCAACGTTTTGTCAGCTTTTGATTCCAATTGATTTTTTTTAATAGGGGATTTCGAGAAAATCCAGTACCTTTCCGCAGCCTAATTGTTCCACGCAATACTGGTATTGCTTTGGATGGGTGTATCGCAAGCGTTCGAACCGGTTGGGCCTCTGATCCAGATGGATGCCAAACATGCAGTATATACACCCGGTCCGGTCGCATTTTGTGGTGCGCAGCTTCCGCTCCATAAAGGGCATGGTCATTTGTGCTTCCTCCACAATCGCCCCATAAACCGAACTAAACGGAAGGCCGGTCTGCTTCAGATAGGCCAGTATATCCTGATTTCGCCAGAACGAAAGGGGCCGGGATACCGGATTTTTCGAATCAAAAATGTTGCAGCCATACTGGTACCAATTCACTTTACGCTGCATCCCTTCCTCGGCCAGTGTTCCCACCATGGGCTGAAAACCATGCGTGTGCTGAAAGGCTTTGATGGGGGCTTTCTTCATCACATCGCAGCACCGGACGCTGATTTTAAAGGGGGCGTCGATTAGAAAATACCATTTCGGAAAGCTAAACCAGGAACGTCCCTCCTGATAAGTGCCCATCAGCTGTTGTATCCCGGTCGTGATTTTTCCAAGGGGCAGGTTCCGTTTGGCATCTTCAACGGCTCCAGCCACTCTTTTGCTGATGACCGGATACCCGTACTCTTTAATGACTTCATCGAAACGCAGCTTCGGTTTTAACCTGAAAACATTGTCCTGACTAAGGGCAAAGCGGCGTATTTCCGGGTACTCCAGGCCGGTATCGACAAAAATGGCAGGAATATCTGGATAAATGTGCCGGGCCAGATCCAGGAGCACGGTGCTGTCTTTTCCCCCTGAAAAACTCACACACACCTGTCCATGCCAATACTGATACCACTCCATAATTCTTAACTGTGAGACGCGGACCTTGCGTTCCAAAGGCCACGCCTGCATGGTTTTTAAATCCTCATTGTTCACCGCATATCCTTTCCACAAACCCGTGGATATTTTATTTCATTAAAAAAGCCAACCGACATAAAACCGGTTGGCCGTCACGCTTTTTTAATGGGCCTGATCCATACGCTTCAGGTATTTCAGGCAATCGGCGTGGCCTCTGAAATAGAGCGCTTCCTGCTCCATTTCGGCCATCTGATCTTCCAAAAACAAGTAGTGATGGATCTGCTGAAGTTCTTCACTGGTCAGGGTGATGGCCGCTTCATCTGAAAGCAATTTGATGAGCGAAGGATCGTCCATCATGGCGTCATGTTCGTCTTTCAAGTTCTGATAGTCAACGTTATTGACCGATAACCGTTGAATGGTATCCAGGTAAATGGCGGTCAGGGGCGATGGTTCTGGGTAAAAATCATCCATGTCAATCTCCTCCCAGTTTTCATCAAGTTTCTCAAAATCTGAGTTTTGTGGGTTGTCCGGCAGGCTGTCATGAAGGCTTTCTTCCTCGTAAGGGTCCTGAAGCTTTTCAAGCTCAGCTTCGCTGGCTTTGAGCGTGTCCACGGGATTTTCTGCGGGATTGGTCATAATAGCAAAGTCCATTACGACATCACAATTGGCCAGTCCATCGATGAGCTGCTTTAAAATATTTTCCATTTTAGGGTCTCCTTTTTTTAAATTGATCGGGTAATTCGATCTGAATCTTACACATCATTTTGTCTCCTTTTCTGTTAATTCTGCGAGATAAACCGTTCATTTTGCGATTTCATTCATAAAAGCCCAAGGGCATCCCCTCCTTTCCGGGAAATAAAAAAGCAGCATATCACCTTGAAACACCGCTTGCCATAACATCCTAATTTTTAAATTTGCTACAATTTTATAAAATCCAGCATTAACAAAATGATTTCTGGACTTAACGCGTTCTTTCCTTGGTTTTCACCGTCTGTATTTCACCTTCCTCAGGCTCAGAGTCAATGAGCGCAATATCCTTGCTGTCCGCGGACAGCAGCGCATTGAGCTCAAACAGGCGGGCGGATTTTTCCTTGAGCTCCTGCTCCCGTGTAAAGGGCTTTGCCACTTCAATTTTCGCCTTCGCGAGCTGTGTCTTCGTGTTTTCCAGTGCTTCTTTTTTCTCATGAAGCGTTGTTTCAACGCCCTTGATGGCGTTGTTGATACGCGCGATATTCCCTTCGGGGTTGGTGCTCAGCGTGACCGCATACTTCATCTTATGACCGATTTTCAGCTTAAATTCCTGCGAAAAGGCTTTGTAGTGCAGGGTCATGGGCCATTCTAAATAGGTGCCAATGGGCACCGGGTCACTGCCGTTGATGCCCCGGCAGGCCTGGATCAAAGCCTCACCGGCCTTTACTTTATCCGTATAGATTTTCTGACCGACACGCATGGTAAAGGTCTCTTTATCCAGGGGGCCCTGAGCTTTGACATGCAAAACATCCTTTTCCAGCTGCTCGATGGTTTCCTCAAGCCCGGCGATCTCCTTCGGGTATTCCTTGCTGATCCGGTCCTCCAGACGGTATTTTTGAGACAAGTAGCTTTGTTTGAGTGTCTGAAGCTTGGAGACTTCAATGTCCAGGTCCATCTTCTCCTTGATTTGCGGATTGCCCGTTGCCAGGGCCTTGATTTCGGCAAAGGAGAGCGCCACATCATCCACGTCCTCCATGGTCCGGGCCGGGGATTTGCCCGTCATGATCTGGGAGATATAGCGCTGTTTATTCTCGAGGAGCTGGAACATGTAGGCGTCAAAGGTCCCCTTGGTAATGTAGCGGACAATCTGCACCCTGGGGTTTTGGTTCCCCTGTCTTATGGAACGTCCGCCCCGCTGCTCCAGATCCCGGGGCCGCCAGGGAATATCCAGATCGTGGGAGGCAATGATCAAATCCTGTACATTGGTCCCGGCCCCCATCTTCGCCGTGCTGCCCAGCTCAATGCGGATCACGCCGGTCCGCACTTTGGCAAACATGGCCTTCTTTTTGGCTTCGGTGTCGGCTTCGTGAATGTAAGCCACTTCCACATCGGGCACACCTTTCTGGATGAGTTTGGCCTTGATGTCGTCATAAACGTTAAAGGCGCTGTCCTTTTTCGGGGTCGAAAGATCGCAAAAAATGAGTTGGGTTAACCGTTTTTCTTCGTTTTCCTTCCACAGATTGTAGGTTTCCTGAACCAGGGCGTTGACCTTGCTGCCGGGATCGTCGGGCAGCATGGGGTTTAAGAGCCGCTGGTCCAGGGCCAGCTTGCGGCCATCGTTGGTGATGCACAGCATGTTGTCTACGCTTGGGTCCACTTGGCGGTTCCGAACCCTTTGGGCCCGCTCCACCAGGCCCTCGAGCATTTCCTTTTGAAATTCACTGGGCTCGGTTTCGATGACACGGTACATGGCCTCGGGCACTGGAAGTTTCAGCATGTCGGCCGTCTGGATGTCCGCGACCTCCCGAAACAGGGTCATAAGCTCTGGCAGGTTGTGGAACCGTGCGAACCGGGTTTTCATGCGGTAGGTGCTGCCTTCGGGCGCCAGCTCCAGGGCAGTGATGGTCTCTCCAAAGGTGCTCGCCCAGGCATCGAACATGGTCAGTTTTAACCGGTTAAGGGTGTGATATTGCAGGTAACGCATGAGGGTGAACATCTCAACCATGCTGTTGGAAATCGGGGTGCCGGTGGCAAAGATGACACCTTTTCCGCCCGTAAGCTCGTCCATGTAGCGGGTTTTTAAGAACATGTCCGTGGACTTCTGGGCTTCCGTCTGACTGATGCCACCGACGTTGCGCATTTTGGTATAGGCAAAGAGGTTTTTAAACTCGTCCGCCTCATCCACAAAGAGCCGGTCCACGCCCAGCTCTTCAAAGGTAATGACGTCGTCCTTGTCCTTTTGCCGCATCAGGGTCTGAATCTTTTTTTCAATGTTTTTCCGGCTGCTTTCAAGCTGTTTCACGGTCATGCGCTCCCCCAGCTCATATTTGAGTTCCTCCAGATAGCCAAGAATCTCATCGACCTGGATCTGGTAAAAAGCGATCTGGCGCGCATTGCTCAGGGGAATTTTCTCGAACTGGGAGTGGGCAATCAAAACCCCATCCCAGTCCCCAGTGGCAATTTTGGCGCAAAAATGCCGCCGGTTCTGCCGTTCAAAATCTCTTTTCGTGGTGACCAGCAGATTGGCGGAAGGATAGAGTTGCAGCCATTCAGAGGCGAACTGCCCGACGATATGGTTGGGCAGCACAAACATACTTTTCCGGCAAAGGCCCAGGCGTTTCTGCTCCATGGCGGACGCGATCATGGTGAAGGTTTTACCGCTGCCGACCACGTGGGCCAGCAGGGTATTGCCGCCGTAAATGGTCCGGGCAACCCCATTGAGCTGATGGGGTCTCAGGGTGTACTCAGGATTCATCCCATAGAATTTCAAGTGCGCGCCGTCATAGGTTCGTAACCTTGTCGCGTTAAAATTTTCATTATAATACTTGGTTAAGCGATCCCTGCGCCCGGAATCGGACCAGATCCAATCCTGAAAAGCCTGCTTCAGCTGCTCCTGCTTTTCAAGGGCCAGGGTGGTCTCTTTCTGATTCAGCACAGGTTTTCGATTGCCATTGTCATCAAAAATGTAATCATAGACCTTGGCGTCCTTTAAGTTGAGGGTGGTCTCCAGAATCTCATAGGCGTTTTTCCGGGTGGTTCCGAAAGTTTCATGGACCAGCACGCTCTCCCGGTCCAGCATCTTTCCCTCAATGCGCCACTCCAGGTTGTGGGGATACTGCCGGATTTTTATTTTACGCTGATAGTAATTGGAGGTCTCAAAGGTCTCGAAGGCGAAGTCCTGGATGTCCTCCTGGGGAATCCAGGTAGTGCCCAAGCGCACCGCAATCTCTGACGCGTCCAGGTCCTGTGGCTGGACTTTTTCCAGGGCATCAACGTTTTGGGTAAACTCTGGATAGGCGGCAGCCGCCAGTCTTGCGACCGAGAGCTTCTCACGCACGTTGCCGCTCAAATATTCATCAGCAGTCTGCCAGCCCTCGGCCCAGTTCCCTGCAAAGTCAAAGGGAC
Organism: Eubacterium sp. 1001713B170207_170306_E7; assembly: GCF_015547515.1. NCBI lineage: Bacteria > Bacillati > Bacillota > Clostridia > Eubacteriales > Eubacteriaceae > Eubacterium > Eubacterium sp. 1001713B170207_170306_E7. The sequence continues at coordinate 495,496 of NZ_JADMVE010000003.1, read as the reverse complement.
CGCTCTCCGGCGTTTTAAAAATAACGCCCTTCAGGCTTTCAACCAGCTTTCGAAAAGGGGTCTCATCCAGTGTGATCAGGGGACCCCCCGTCTCCTGTTGGGGGGCAAACAGCCCCGGCTCCTGCTCGGATGTATAGAGCAATCCGGCCATATAGAGCAAATCGACCTTCGCGCGTTCGGCTAAGGAAACGGCCAGGGCTTCCGCTGCGGTATCGACATGGGTGATCTCAACGCGCGGCAGAATGGTGCGTTTGGTGAATAGATCGGCCTTGCGGACAAAGCTGCCCATGGGATCCAGAATTTCCAATGAACATAGCAGTGGGTAGCTGTGATCATCCCGGAAAACAAGCCGGTTGGCCTGGGTGTTAAGGCGGCCATAATGCTTCACATAGGCGTCATAAACCTGATTCAGACGCATTTGCTCAAGCGTGATGTCCTTATCCGGGTAGTCCTCCAGCTGCAGATCAATGAGCTTTCGCGTAATCTCTCGCAGGTCGATCATGCCCCGGATACGGTTTTCCGCGGTCTTGTTGGTGGTGATCCGGCGCATCTGGCTGTTTTCACGGTAGTAGATTTTGTTGTTTTTAAGGGTAAAGGAGAAGTTCCGGACGGAAAAGTCTGCTGGAATGGTCTCGGTTTCCTCCCCCTCCATGTCCTCCTCGGGGCCAAAATCGTATTCGAAAATATCGGACGGCAGGCGGCGGATGGCTTCGCTGAGCCGGTCGGCCAGACGTTCACCTTCTACGGCTTTACACCTTGTTTCAGGGCCAAAAGGGCCGTTCTCAACCACCATTTTTCCCAGAATCATTTTGGGATGGTCTACGAAGTAGTCGTTCATCTCTATGCCCGCATCGTCCATATTCAAAGCTGTCCAGGCTGGCAGTTCTTCTTTCTCCGGGACCAAAAAATCGCGACATTTAAAGAAGAGAATATCCGCGGTCACACGAGTACCGGCATTGGCGGTAAAGGTGTTGTCCGGCAGACGGACCGCACCCACGAGCTCGGCGCGTCTTGCGAGGTATTCCCGCACGGACGAATTTTGCTTGTCCAGGGTGCCTTTGGAGGTGATAAAGGCCACGATGCCGCCAGGCCTGACCGTATCCAAAGCCTTGGCAAAAAAGTAATCGTGGATTAAGAAGTTTTCCCGATTGTATTGGGGATCATTCACTTTAAATTGTCCATAGGGGACGTTACCGATGGCGACGTCAAAGAAGCCATCGGGGGGCTTGAAGTGTTCAAACCCACTGTTCACAATGTGGCTGTTTGGATAGAGCTGCTTCGCAATCCCTGCGGTGAGCGGGTCCAGTTCAACGCCGTAGAGCTGGGAATCCGCCATGCTTTCAGGCAGCAGGCCGAAGAAATGGCCGGTCCCGCAGGCCGGGTCCAGGATGTTTCCCTGACGGAAGCCCATGCGCTCAAGGGCCTGGTACATGGCCTTGATGACCACCGGCGGCGTGTAAAAAGCCGTCAGGGTGGAGGCTCGGGCGGTTTTGTATTCTTCTTCAGTAAGAAGATCTTTCAGTTGTTGATACTCGGTGCGCCAGCTGTCTTTGGTCGTGTCGAATGCATCAGGAAGGCCGCCCCAGCCAACATATCCGGCTAATATGTTCTGCTCCTCAGCGGTAGCCAGTCGTCCTTCGGCTTCGCATTGCTTCAGGGTCTTGATGGCGGCGATATTGGCTTTGAATTTCTCTTTTGGGCCGCCGGTTCCAAGGGTATCCTCCGTGATACGGTATTGATGTTGTTCCAGAGAGGCGGTAAGGATGGCTTTATCCGGGGCTGGCTCGTTGAAGTCTTCATGATTGGCGCTTTCCTGTACTGGACTTTTTTCATCCGTCCGATGCGCTTCAGGCCGTGTGGGCTGTTTATCAAGGTAGCGGTTAACAAAGGAAAGCGGTTCCCTGCGGAAAATCGGGAAACCAGTGCTCTGATTAAATGTAATATCCTGTAAAGATACTTCATTAAGTTCCTGATCAATGGCATCAACACGATACCTCCGGTCATCAATCTCGAGTTCCATCCCGACTGTAATTGCCTCGGCTGGCTTTTCAGGTTTGGTTCTCTCCAGATATGCCCGTTTTTCACTCGCCGCTTGGTTTTCGATGCGTTGAATCACTGCATCCGGCAGATCGTCCTGGTAGAACGTGATCTGTCCTTCCGGGGAAATATGCGCGATGGTCTGGTAATCGCCGTGTTCTTCCACCAGGCGGTTCCACACGGTCACTCCATTTCCAAGCAGGCCATAACCAAGCTGATAGCCGGGTACGTCCTTAGGTATCTCGGGTAATGATGACAGCGCTCTTTTTTCTTTTGTATCTAACTCAACGGTTTCCTCAGCCGTTTTTGGGACCGGAGTGTCTTCTGTTACTATATCCGGAGCCTGCTTTACTGGCGCAGGTTGCAGAATATGGGCTGATGTTTCCTGAAGCCTTTGATCAAAAACCTCCCGGTCGAACGTTTCGGTTAAAAGCGGATAGGCCTGGTTTTGCAGCTCCACCTGCTGATCATCCATACGAAGAATACGGTATTCGGTTGTCCCGAAGGCTATCGAATCACCCGCCTTTAGCTCAGACGGGCGTTCCTGCGCCAATAAAAAAGCAGAGGGGGTTTTCTCCTCTGCTTTTCCATCTAAAAGACGCTGCTGCTCTAAGGCGCTTGGGATGGGGCGGTAATGATCTGTGAAACGGTTAGTGCGGATCATCCGGTCAAGGCTCTTGGCCATGGATTGCCAGCTCACATGGCTTTCGGCTGTTCGGGTTTCAGACGTACCGCTCCAAAAACACAGGGCGTCCTCAGTGGCTTCATAAAAGACGGGCTGGCCATTTTTCAGGGTTAGCGCCGTCACCTCTTTGTTGAAAATGCGGTTAAGGTAACGGGCACGGCGCTCCGCTTCGGTCTGTTTTTCAAAAACCGCCTGAATCGTTTTTTTCGGATTCCGCAGGTGCGGGGTTATAATCAGGATTTCTTCAAAAATATCTTCTGGAAAAGTCGATACCGGCAATGCCGTACTTAATCGTAAATCAGTTCCTGAAGAATCTGTTCCTCCACGGTCCTCTGGAGGTTGTTCACCAGCCCGGTCCACCGCATGGGATTCTGAGCTTTCAGTGCCTCGTTGATCCCTTCCGCTGCCATCATCTGAGTCGTGATCAAGGCCATCCGCTTGCTGGCGCTTTCCTGTATCTCGGTTAAGTGGGCGTTGAGTTTCCCCTGGGTGAGCAGGTTCAGGTACAGGCCGTAGTGGTGTTGCATCAGGTAGGTTTTCCGCAGGCTCGCGTATTTGCCCTGTGGCATGGGCACTTCCTCCGGCACGGTCAGGTTGGGCAGCAGGTAATCGCCCTGCTGGCTGTAGGTGACGTTCATTTTTAACACTCCTTTCATTGAGTGGTGTTTTCTCTTGCTTCTCATTGTAGGCGGGTTCTTCCGTTTTTGCAAACATGCCCGGATCGATCTTTTCCTCCCGCTGTAGCCTGCGCGTGGTTTTCGCAACAGCGCTGAGGGCCATCGCCGTGATTTCACAGGTGGCACTGCCGATGATGTTAACCGTCTGGGGCGTGTTAAAAGTGGTGATCTCCCTGAAGTCATCGGCTTCAAAGAGGTCTTTGGTGTCCAGGCCGCAGCGCAGCATGAGCATGTAGGTCATGCTGTTCACCATCAGGTCCCGCAGGCGTTTGCTCAGGTTCAGGTCGTCCAGACCATCGAGGTAGCTGCCTGCCACACTTTGTTTCAGATCTTCCAGATAGTCTCTCAGATTGTCTTCACCGGCGTTGACACTGACGCTGATGATGGCCTGCATCAGATTGTCTCGGGCTTCAAGTGTTCCGAAGGTATCCTCAAGGGTTTCAATGATGGCCAGGTGGTATGGGTCCTGGACCTGCCAAAGGGGAACGGGACGGACGCGGTCTTTGTTCCAGCCTTCTTTGGTATCGGAAAGGTCAAAGTAGTGCTTCAGGTGAAGGCGGTCGCTTTGCTTGTCAAAGACCGCGATCCCTTTACTGCCCGGCTTCACCCACCGTCCAAAGCGACGGTTCCAGCGCTCTGTGGTGAGCACGGCGGTCACATCGGGGCGCTGCGCATAGACCAGGAGCTGCTCATCAAAGGGCAGGCGGAAGTTGGCGCTGGCGGTTTTTAAAAAGGCCAGCCAGTTTTCGGGCCGGGCGGTCACCTCCTGAAGGGTCGCGTTGTAAAGCGTGACAACGCTTTGGTATCTCATGGGGCTACCTTACGGGCCGCTTAAGAAACTGCGGAACCTCCGGGAAGCCTTCAGCGTCCACGTAAAAGGCCTGAACTTTTCCTTCCCGATGCGTGACGATAATATCACCCATACACAAAGGGTGCGTCTGATCCTGAAATGGCCGGTCATTTCGGTTGTGAAATTTGTACAGGTCGAGCAGTTCGGTCACCGGCGCCAGCATCCCCTGGTAACACTTCACGTAGTCCTCATGTTTAAAGCGGGTGAGAAACTGCTCAAGCGGCCCAAATCCGTAGTCGGTGTTCTGACGGTCTGGAATCTGATAGACTTCATAATAATCCAGCACATCGGAAAGCCCAGGGTTTTCGGGCCGGTAGCGGTTCCCCAAACGGACCATCTGCCGGGCAAACTCAATGGGGTGCCAAACGGTATCCTGCAGCTTAAAATGTCTGTGATCGACGAAGTAACAGGGATAAGTCACCGGACACCCCGTCATTGGGACAATGATAATGCTTTCACCGTCGGGGATTTCAAACAGATCCAGCGCGTGGATATCAACAAACGGGATCATGTGGGGGATTGGCTTGGGTTTCTTCATTGTTTTCATCTCCTTCTAACGCAGTATCCTGCGACGGAACGTCCTTTCGTTCAGGATCTGGTCCTGATGCTAAAAACGTCACCACGCGGTTGGCTTTGACACTTTTGATCAGTTCATTCAATGTGGCCATATCGTTTTTATTGCTGACTTCCAATGCGATGATATCATCAAGTGTCATACCGGCAATGGCTTTTTCGGTATTGTACCCGGCATCGATCAGACGCGTCAGAAGCCGGATGCCTTTGGTATTTTTGGCCATGGTCTCACCTCGAGTAATTTTTGTGCTGGCGCTTTTTAAATCGGCCGTTTTCATCGTAGTAGTCTGGCCTGGCATTGAGTGCGTCCCAGCCGCAGATTGATCCCGCATTCATGGCCGAAACCTGGGCCTTTGTGATACCGGCCGCTTCATTCAACTGTTTTGCTAAGCTTTTATTCTTTTCTGGATCAGAGGTTGAATCCGCACATTTAAAATACCCTGGTTCAAACCGCTTGATGACCACGAGCTCACCTGTTTCCAAATGTGTGCTGTAGCACTTCTCAGGCAGTTCATTTTTATCCTCTGTCATTTTTTCAAACTCTTTTTTGTAGTCAAGCGCCTCCATCACCCGTGTGCATAAATCGCGGATGGCGTTGTTTCGATCATTAAAATAGTGTCCATGGTAATAATAATCCTCTGGGGCGCATTTCCAGGTGACAAAAGGCTCCGGGGCCTTTGGATTATAGCCTAAAACAAAGGTATTATTGGAATCAACACTTACGCGGTCTGTGATCATATAGCCTTGATTGATTTCGTCTTTCACTGTTAAATTCTCCTTTTTTTCTTTTGTAACACGTTATTTTTCCATATCGTCGATCAGAATAAAGTTGCCGTTGCGGTCATACCGGTTTGGGTCCGCTGCTGGCCGCTCCCAGCCTAAAAGCATTCCGCCGAGCATGGCTTCTCTCTGGGCTTTAGTGACGCCCAATGCCACGTTGGCGCGCTCTGTGATCCGGCGGTTCATTTTCTGGTCCGGGGTGGAGAGCTCGGTTTTTTCATAGGTCAGCGCCCCCTTTCGTACCCGAACAATCTCGCCGGTTGAAAACAAGGTGGTATAGCAATAATCGGGCAGTTCTGCTTTTTCTTTCATCAGCGGGCTTCTCCTTTCCGGTTTTTTTCTTTCTTTTGTCTTTGTTTGATCTTCTCGAGGTTTTTCTTTGCCCATTCTGGCAGGCATTCGGGCTTCACGATTCCCTGAACGTCAGAACGTTCAAAGCGGGTATCCTCCTGGCTGTAGAGCTTTTTGATAAAAACGGCGTTCCCACGGGCAGTACCATGGGCTCCAAACCCACCCGTCACATAGCCCAGCTGGTACACCGCGGATTGGCACTCTGGCCGTAAAACTTCCGGCTTGATCGCAATGACTTTTCCCTCAATGCTTTCGGCGGGATCATCCGGGCAGCACATCTCCGGGATAATCACCGCCATGGGAACTGTGATCGAACTCAGGGTTTCCCGTGCCTGTTCAATCTGCGCTTTCACGCGGGTGGTAAACACATCCATCATATCCAGATAAGCGCCGGTTTCAATTTCAGAATATTGGGCGTAAAAGAGGAATACCTGACGATAAGCGCACAGGTACCGATCCGGCCCATAATCGCCGGGTTTCTCACCCAGTACAACGGTTTTATCTCCAATACACAGTTCTCGGGTAATCGCATAATCCCCACACTGCATGCTTTCATTGTTTTCTGCATTCATCAGCGCGCTGCTCCTTTCTTGATGATTTCTTTCTTCCGGAATTTCTTAACCGCTTTCTGAGCCCATTCCGGCAGGCTGCTCATATTGACAAGCCCCTGCACCTCGCTTCTTTCAAACTGGGCCTCTCTGCCGTCGTACACGTTCTTTACAAGAATAGCCTTTCCTTTAGGATTGGCCTTTGCGCCGGAGCCTCCTGTCACGTAGCAGATTTGTTGATTGGCCCGCTTGTATTCAGGTCTGAAAACCTCCGCCTTAATGACCACAAACTTCCCCATAATGCTTTTTGTGCGATCATCCAACCGACAGTGCTCCACAGGAATGGGCGCATTGGATCCCCCGAGCTTTTGCTCTGCTTTCCGAAGCGTGTTGATTTCTCCCTGAATCCGTTTGGTATAGCGCTCCAGCACTTCAAAATAGTCACCGACCGCTACCACCTCACAGCCTTTGTCCAGATGATCGAGATCATCATAGGCACACAGATAGCGTTTATCCGGGCTCTCGGCTTGTTTCTCTCCGAGAATAATCTCCTGGCTGCCGATGATCATTGAATTGATGATGCGGTAACCGTGAACGGTTCGTTTATCTTCTCCTGTCATAGCTAACTCCTTATCTTTTGTAACGGGAAAAGCGGCATTACTGCCGCTTTAGAACTACCTTGCCGATTGTTTCTGCCGTTCGCGCTTTTGGTATAGCTCTAAGGCTTTCACAATGGTTTCTTCCATTTTCTTCTCAGGTGTTCCTTTTGGAAAGAATTTGCTGATCCGTTCCTTCGGGATTTTGATTTTCTCCACCTGGTTGGGCTTTTCTTCTTGTAGAATGGAGAGAATGACCGCTTCGCTCAGCTTATTTTCCTGGGAAAACTGCTTGATTTTAGTTGCCTGAGCCAGTGAGGGGGTACAATCCTCATATTGCATGGCGTCCAGAAGCTGTTCCTGTTCGTCTTTGTTTAAATAAGATAAAGTAACTGCTGTCATTAACACAATCTTTTTTTCATCGACCATATCAAGAAGTGGTCTTATTAACTCAGTGAGGCGTATATATTTACGTATAGTTTCATGGCTTTGCTTATTTTCCTCTGCTATTTGATCTCTTGATGTTTTGCCTCTTAACTTCTGCAACTCAGTTGCAGAAGTTAAATCTGTGCGCATTCCTTGTCGATTCATTGCTCCCATTTTCATTTTATAGGCAAAAGCACGCTCAGAAGGTAGAATTTCTTCGCGTTGTAAGTTGCTATCTACCATAATGATTGTAGCCTCATCATCCGTAAGATTCCTGACAATACAGGGGATTTCCTTCATCCCAGCTAACCGGCTTGCACACTTCCTTCGATGCCCGGCCACCATCTCATAGCGGCCATTTGCTTTCTGACGGACCAGTGCTGGTACTAAAACACCATACTCCTTGATGCTCTCGGCCATTTCCCTCATGGCTTCGTCCTCCTTGATTTTAAATGGATGGTTTGGAAAGTCCTCAATCTGATCAAGTGGGATCTCCTGTACCTTTTCCCGGTTTGCGTCCAGTCGTTCTTCTTCGGTGGTAAACAGCTCATCGACACTGGGCAGATCGAGCTTGAGTTCTTTGCTTTTCGGCATTTTGCAGCACCTCCTTTGTGAATGCTTCGTAGGCTTTGGCAACTTTACTGCCTTTGGCGTGGGTATAAATGCTCTTGCCTTCCGCACTGGTTTCCGCCGCCGCAATGGCGAATGGTATGACGTTTCGGTAGATTTTCAAGGCACTGCCATATTGTTCCTGGATCGTTTCTGCGACGGTTTTGGTCATATTGGTGCGGACATCAGCCATGGTTAAAATAACCCCTTCAATGGTCAATGCTGGATTGATCTGACGTTGTACTTTTCCGATGGTCTTAATTAACTGCGTCATGCCCTTTGCCGGTAAGTAATGGGCCTGAACGGGAATAATGACGCTGTCAGCGGCGGCCAATGCGTTGATGGTAATCATCCCCAGACTGGGCATGGTGTCAATCAGGATATAGTCATAATCCTTTTTCAACTCCTGCACAATGCGCTTTAAAACATACTCCCGGCTCATCGCGGTAACCAGGGTCATTTCCATGGCTGAAAGCTCTAAGTCTGCTGGAATAAGATCAATGCCTTCTGGATGGTGTAAAATACCTTCTCGGGTATGGATGGGTTCATCCAGAATCGTTTCTTTCATCAGTGAAGCCATTGTAATATCGAGCTTTTCCGTATCGCGCCAGCCGAGTGAGGTGGTTAAATCCCCTTGGGGGTCTGTATCCAGGGTAAGCACCTTTTTTCCCTGATTAGCAAGGCCAATACCAAGGTTGACGGTCACGTTGGTCTTGGCGACGCCCCCTTTTTGATTGCAGATTGCAATCGTCTTTGCTTCTTTCATTTGTCTGTCCTTTCCTAATACTAAAAAACCGCTCAATCAATGATGAGCGGTTTGCCGTAAAAATTAAAAAAGGAATACGTTCGGTGTATTCCTAATCTGTTTCTTTCAATATTCTGTTTTGTTCATTTTCCATGCGCTTTTCAAACTTACTTTTCTTTTTCAGGTAATACGTCCAGACTTCTTCATAGGGTATCCAGATATCCGCTGCTTGGATTTTATCATAGGCTGCATTGACAATCGCCCGATTGTGGCGCTTGTCTGGTGCCTGCTTTAGGGTTTGATATTGTATCCGATAAGCTTCATAAAGCCAGGCGTTGATCTTCTCAATCTGTTTTTGTTTTAAATGGCTGATGCGTTTATCGGTTCGGAGCAGCCTGCCATCAATTGTCTGGTGATTTTTTCTTGACACCGGGTTCCTCCTGATCGGTTGCTTCCACATCTGGTAAAGCGTTTATCACTTCGTTGAGTACCTGTGTAAAATCAACAGCATTTTGGGAGGTGATCACTGGTCTTCCACTGCTGGCTTCGATGGCCTTTCGGGCATCCCCGGCAATGGCGCCGCCTTCTTTGGCGACTTGACGGTTTTCTTCAAAAGCTTCGGGTTTTTTAGCCTTGGATAACTCCGTGGTTGTGGCTTCGGCCAACATGTTTAAGACCAGTTCGAGGGTACTCATGTTGTCTCTGAGGTTTTCTTTTTTCAGACCTTTAAAATCTTTATAGTGCCGTGTACGCATCCCAGACCAGGCTTTTGTAATCTCATCTGTCAAAATGGCGTACTCCATACCTTTCTTTACACCACGGTTATCCCACTCATCGGTCAGCTCCTTGCGCACCTGAATGGCCTGCAATCGCTGATTGATCCATTCCCGGCTATAACCTTTTTTAAGGTAGGTTTCAAGGGCTCGGTCAATGGTCAGCTCGGGATCGATGGTTTCTTCAATCCGCTCACTTCCCACACGCGCCAGCCAGACTTTAAAGGGTTCTGCTTTTGGGGATGGAATGGACTGAATAATGCGCAGCAACTGTTCGGTATCCGCTACATCGGTCTGTCGCATTTTTCCATCGTTGGCCTTCATTTTCAACTGTACGATATTTTCGTACAGTTGAATCGCCCCTTCTGATTTCAGCTTTCTTTTTAAATCACTCCAATAACGCCTGGGATTTTCGACCTCTGTTAAAACAGCGATGACATCAATAATTGAGAAGTACCACTCTTCTTTTTCTTCATCCCATGCAGTGCGGATGATACTGTTTTCAAATAGCTGTATGTTTTCCATGTTTTCCCCCTTTAAATCTTATTTCCGGACGAAGATTCCACAAATAATATTTGCACGTCATCGAATATCGGGTACGCTTTATTTCTTTTTATCATTCATGTACACCACGTTGTGACTTTACTCAGTATCCTACAGAAATAATGACATCAAAGCTTTAAAAATCTACGGGTTTATCTGAATTTGCAATGTGCATATTTTGCACATTACCCGCTTCTGGAAGTTCACCTTCTAAAAAAACATTTTTGATATGCCTTGAAATAACAAAGCTCTGCTATCTGTGCTTTTGACAACCATACCGTATCCTTATCAAAGGTAACATCCACTTTTGTACTGCCGTCTTTGGTTGTATAGATTAGTAATGGTGAATGCTGATTCATTTATAATTCTCCTCGTAAAACAAACTGCTAAATAAAAACTAAAAACTTCCAATCTCAACGATTTTGCTGGCTTATTCAATTTTTTAGTTTTATGGTCATACATGCTTCTCCCAGGGAGATAAATTGTTCTTGTAGCCATACCAGCAATATGCTAAAACTGATAAAATGAGTATTTTCCCTCCGTGAGTCCACAATTCTACTTCTGTTTTTTCTTTGACGCCGTTAACTCAAAACTCTGATCGAGTAGCCATTTTAATTGATCGTCTTTGATACTGCCATCCAAAGCCAGTGTTAACCAGTTTTCTTTGTTCATATGATATGCGGGATAGACTCCTTGTTCATTTCTGAGTGTACTGATAAGCATCGGATCACACTTGACGTTCAACACATCGATCATCTCATCACTAGGTAAGCCTAACTTGTTTTTAGAAATATTCATCATAAGGGCAAACCATTTTTGATTGCTCTTATGTCTGAACACGGCATAATTGGGATACCTCTTCCAGGGATTTTCTTCATGTGCGCTGTATTGTTCTGCTATAAACTGTATTAACGCCGCTCTATCCATTGCAATTCTCCTTTTCAAATTCTATTTACCTACTGTTAAGACATCTGTTTTTCCATCATTTCACGAATGCGGCGAATGAGAACATGATTCGCAAACCATACGGTTTCATAGTGCATAAAAGACAATACATTTGCATCCCAGAAAAATTGGATCTCTGGTGCAAATTCATCATCTGAGTTCCAGAAACGAAACAGAAGGTCCAATCCACAAAACACGGGAATTTGTGCCGCCAGATCACCACCGTCAACAATCCTTCCTCCCAGTTTCTCCAGCACTTCACGCAGCATAGTCTCTCGATGGTCAAACAGTTTCACTTCCTGATGGAAAAAACCGGAACCAGAATCAGGCATCGTGCTGTGTAATTTCGAAATACTTTGCATATTCACAAACTGTCCAGATGGCACGGCATCTGGCTTTGACCAGCACAGAAGATCATATATCGTCATTGCTTCATTATAATTTGCTTCTCTGAACCCATCGATTTCCATATGGCTACATTCTACAAAGCCGGTTTTTCGGCCTATTCGGCAAATTCCCCCCATAAAGTCAACCGTCAAATACCTTTCATTAGCGTCTATGTTAAAGCGCTTTATCATATCCTCTTGGTTGTATTTCAAAAATTCTCCCTGCATTTGCCGCTTCATTTTTTCATAATTCGATGCCATTTCGTCCTCGTCTATAACTTTCGTTTTTTGCTATACCTGAATTATACCGTTTTCTCCTGAGGACAACAACGGTTTTATTCTCTTTCCTGAACATATTCCCTCTCCCGCGCATGTTCCTGTCCAATCCAATGATAATAATGTCGGCAAACCATCACACCGATACCATGCAAAGTAAATAGCAGCATCAGGACAAGACCGGCTAAGGATAAAATCAACAGTAGTGGCAGATCGTTCTTAATGGCTAGCCGTACCGGCAGAGCGATAAAGCCTGTAAACAACATCAGCAACTGTACCCCAAAGGCCGGTGGGTAACACTTTTTTATCCTTTTGCATTGCAGATAAATACGGACGATTAACAGGCATGTCCCCATGCAGATCATTAATGCCAAAGCGATGATCTCCATTGCATGACCTAAAAGCATTTGTAACCATGCTTCCATTTTACTTTCTCCTTCTTTTTATTTTGACATACCAGATCAACACCGCCACTGCTTCCAGGGTTACAAAAGAAAGGATCAATCCTTTGGTCGGGAGCGGTTCCTCTTCTTCTGTTGGCGGCATCCTGGGTGTTTCAGTGACCCGCCTGCCGCGTACCAACAGCCGATGGCTGTTGATCTGGTACGGGGTGCAGGTCAGCAGGGTCAAATAATCCTGTTCCGGGTCGGCTTTTAATGCTTCGGTCTGGTCGGGTTCAACCGTCAAAATCTGATCCACTTCATAGGTCAGGGTCTGATCTAAAACATGCAGGTAAAAACGATCCCCCATTAGAAGCTTGTCCAAATCGGTAAAAAGCTTTGCTCCGGAGTAACCGCGGTGGCCGGTCAAAACGGCGTGGGTACTGGCTCCGCCCACAGGAAGGGAAGTACCCTTCAAATGTCCAACACCTTCAGACAGGGCTTTATCGTCGGTCCCGTGATAGATGGGCAGATTGACTTGTATCTTTGGGATTTCCAAGGTTCCCATGGTGTTGTTGATGTTTAAAATTGTACGGTAAGGATCCGCATTGTCTGGCTGATTTCCAGAAAAAGGATCGTCAGGAATACCCGCATTTAGCTGTGTGTTATAACTGACGGCCTTCTGATACTCGATCTCCAGACGCTGGATGTTCATTGCTTCCGTACTCATTTGATAATCTTCAATGACTTTTCCTTGTCTTTGGGCGGCCAGAAAATAAACGACGTCGGTAAAGAAGAGACAGCCGATTCCCATCAAAAACAGGATAAACACGAACAGACAGGCGAAAAACCGTTTCATTTTCTGGACTCCTTTGAGCGTTATTTAGCGTTGTTTTTCCTGGCGGTGTCTGCGGATAAGGATCACGGTGGCTCCGCCTGCCAAAAGGATTAAGGCCGCTCCAATATAAAGTGGTGTCCGGTCTCCCATACCGCCGGTATAGGGCAGGTCGTAATGTTTAATATTCTCAATCATTATTTTATTGGCTTCATTGTGGGAGTTGCTGTTCACAGTCACCTTGACCGGGTATTTGAGCAGATTATAAGTCTTACCTTCATTGTCCGTTGGGGCCTGTGTTTCCACGATCCAGTAGTTGGTACTGTCGCCATAGTAGGCGTCCTGCCCCTTCTGTCCATAGGCCAGGCCCCAGAAGTGCGCGATGCCGTTTGCATCGGTGGTTACTTCCCATTCGAGTCGGTTGTTTTCCGGGTCCTTGACCGCGTTGATGTTTTTCTTCGCATCGGCTTCGGTGCGGTAGACTTTAAACTTAGCGCCCTGAAGCTTGACGGTGTTGTCTTCGGAATCGACCTTTAACAGGTTGACACCGCCGGTATGGACTTCGGGTTTCTCCTTGACGGACTGCGGCTCAAAGACGATGTCCAGGTTGTTCGTATAATAAATGGTCGCACCATTTGGAATCGGTTGTCCCAGACTGCCCTCGACGTTTTTGTTCACTAGGGTATTGAACTCAATATTCAGTGTCGCGGAGATGTCTTCTTTGTTGGGCAAAGATTTGGCGGCGGTTTGCTTGCCGATGGCGGTGAGCTGAACGGTGAGCGTTTGGCTGTTGGCCGTATTTGGTTCTGTCACGGTGTAGCAATCTGGTGTCATGAGCACGCGGTTCTTTTCGGTATCTACGCGGTAAAGCTTCAAACTTCCGGGAACATAATCTAATCGGGTGTCGATGGTATCGGTGACCGTGTAGTCTTTACAGGTTGCCACGTCATCTGGCAGCGTGGTTTCGATAATCCACTTCACACTCTGTGAAATATCCGCGGTGTCATGTTTGTTTTCCAGCTCGGTCACAAATTTATCAATTTCTGGCCCCGGCTTAATTTTATTTTTCGGGAACACGTGGACGTTGTAGATCCAACCGTCGCCGGTGGGGTTGGTGAGGGGAACAGATACCAAACACGGGTCGGCTTTGATGGCGATGGCCGGGTTTGTTTGTTCTTCCACTTTGTAGACCCCCATGGGCAGGTTACTGTTGCCGCTGATGGTGACCGAACCGTCTGTGCCAGTCATCACGGTTTGGATATTCCAGGTGGTATCTACCTTCGTGTTGTCGGTATCCTGCATTTTGGTCACTTTAAACGCGATGCCCGGAAGCGGAACCGCATCGGCCGGAACAACATCGGTCTGCTGACCGGTGCCTTCGGTGGTCGAATGGCTCATATCCTCCATCCGGTATTTATGAATGGTCAGGCTTCGTTCCACTGACGTATCGGGTGATCCGGTGGCCGCAAATGTCGGCGTACAGCTTGTACACAAGACGGCCAATGACAGGGCAATGCCGCCAAGTTTCTTGATCCATTGGTTATTTTTTAAGTTCATTTTTTTCTTCCTTTCACTTTTGGTTTGTCTTTTTATAGGTGTTTCGCTTTTTGAATACCAGGGCAGCACCTGCACCTGCAAGGATGAGCACAATGCCGATGAGCATTAACGCGGTTCGATGATCTCCGGTACCGCCGGTAAAGGGCAGCTTGTGGTTCTTGCTGTTCATGACCGTCAAGGTGCTGTTGTCCTTGGAGAAGGCGGGCGCATTGCCCTTAATGCTTACTTTTACCGGTTCGGACGCTTCAGGATCAATGGTCACGCGCCATTGTCCGGTAGGCTTTTCGTATCCGGGAACGGTTTTCGTTTCGACCAGCTGGTATTCTCCGGCATACAGGTTTCCAAAATCGACCGCTCCGTCACTCCCGCTGATTCGTGTGCCCTGAACCATGGTCCAGCAGGTGGTCACCTTATCGGATTGCAATTCATTGTGTGTATGGTTTTTATCACAGCTGTACAACACAAAAGTGACGCCTTTTAAGGGCTGTTTGGTTTCCGCGTCCAGTTTTTTAAAGTTAAAGGGGCTCTTTTTCGGCTCATTGGTTTTAGAGACGGTCACCACATCCCGGATGCCGTCAATGGTAAAGGGCAGTTTTGTTTGATCCAGTTCATAGCCTTTTGGGGCGGCGATCTCCATAAAGTAATAATCTCCAAAGACTAAATCACTGACCTCCCATCTCCCGTTTTCATCAGTCACGCCTTGCTTCAAAAGGTTATCTTTCGTATCGTACAGGCCAAAGGTCGCTCCGGCCAGTTTTTCTTTGGTGCGGTTATCTGTTTTCTGTAATTGTGCGTCTCCGGTTGCTCCGGTAAAGTTTGCCCGGAAGCTGCCGCTTAACGGACTTTGACCGACGGCAAGGGAGACGAAAAGTCTCTGGGTGTCCGGGACGTCCGGCGCGTAAATGACACAGGCGTCTGGGATTCCCACATCACTGCTGTGCCGCTTGATGGTTGTCGGGATAATGTTTGCCGTGACTTCGCCTTGATAACTGCCGCTTGCGTATAGCATAAAATCGTCGTCATCATAAACGGTAAACTGGTCTGTTACATCACTGTAAACCTGTCCGCTGGTGTTTCGCAGCAGCGCATGAACACCACTCGGCAAAGTGACCGTATAAGTGCCATGATCAGCGATATTGTTACAGTAGGTCTGAAACCAGCCGGTTTCCTGACGTTTGGTACCTGCGTTCCAGATCGCTTCCTCGCGTTCCGGAACAATGCTCCAGCTGGCATCCCAGTTATTTGGGTTTTGATAGCTGAGGGTGTTTACAAGGTTGGCAACCGTGGGATCGGTCATATAATAATTCGTATAGGCCCCAATCCCCGCAATGACACGGATGGCCGCCCAGGTTTGAACATAATACTCGCCGTTCTGACCATCATGGAAGCCGTGCCACATAACATTTCGAATGCGCCAGTTCTGCACGTTCCAGCTTTCCCGGTTGTAGGTGACCAGACCGTTGGGGCCGACGACTTCTGAGGGAATGTTGAGGGATGGATCGGCGCAGTAGGCGATCTGATCCACGCCGTTATCGGATATTCGGATAATGGGCGTGGTCGTGGTAATAATGTCCGTTCCGTCGGGGCTGGCAAAGTCTGAACTGTAGATGACCCCATCATCCCAGCCTGCGGCACGCTGAAATTTTTTGTAGTAGGGTTCATCCCCAAAGCTTCGGCTTACCAATGTCCTGAGACTCGTAGAACAGGTCACGGTTCCGCCGCTTGCGGTTTCCCCGAGAATGTAGTTGCCGGAAGCATCAACGCTGCCGGTATCCTCTGTGGGCTGTATCCCATTGGTCTCAAGTACGCCTTCTTCCTCCGGCGTCAAAGGTGGTGTCACCTCAGCCTCTTTTTGTCCTCCCGACTCCTCTTCAGTGGCTTCGGTTTGTACCGGATGGCTGTTTTGTTCTTTGGCTTTTACCGGGCCTTCGGCTGTAAAACCGGCGCAGTAGAATAACATCAGCAGCGCCATCCAAACGACCATCGCTTTTTTAAGTTTTAGGCTCATTGAGTTTCGTCCTCCTTCTTAATTTGTGTTTCACTTTTAACCTCCTTCATGCGAACTATCTATGTAAACCGCCAAAAGGCGTTTATTGTTGTCCCATTGGGTTCAGCCTAATGCTGCTGGTTCCAATCCTTGAAAAGAAATACAAATAGGGGGCTGCCTGATTTGCACAGGCGAGGCTTATGCCCCCAGGATATAAAAAAGCAGCCCTCAATTCTTTTGATTGAAAGCTGCTGGTCAGCGGCACAAGGCATTTTGATTCTTTTGTCGCTTGTATTTTTCCTGCCTTTCGGTCATTTGTCTCAGGTCATCATTCCAGTCTTTGAGTTCAGGAAGGCGCTTGTAAAAATGATCACCTTCCTGAAAGCGCTCTGGGAAGGCCTGCTTGACCATGACTTTTGTCCTTTCCATAAACTTCTCAGACGGGATGATGCCCATGGTGTTGCGCGCATCGTTATCCACACAGAATATGATCTGGTCGATCTCGGAGTGTGCGCGCAGATAGGTCAGAATCGGTTCATACTTGTGGCCATTGGTCGCGATGAAATGATCCTGGGTATTATAAAGATAAGATGGATTTTGCCTGTTTTTAATGGTCATGTAGGACATGAGGTCAATGCAGGCCTCGAAAATAAGCAGACGGTGATTGCTACCTTCTTTGGTAAAGCCATACCGTTCATCGCTTCCGGGCACAATGAACTTAAAATGGTCCTTTCCCTCACGGTCATAAGTACCGCGCAGAAAGGCAGAGACGGGCTGTCCCTGTTCATTAAGGCTTAGGAAGACGCAGTTATTGTGTTTATCCATGTAGAGCTTCTTCTGCTCGATAAAATACTGAACGACGGGCTGGCTGATCTTGCGGGTTTTAATCAGGTAAGCAAAAAGGTTCCGGTAGGGCTTCTTTCTTTCAGGAAGCACAAATGGCGCAGGCGCTTCTTTTTCTTTTGTAACCGGCTTAGCCGCTATCGGACACGCTAGTATCCTGATTTGTTCAGGCGTGCCGTAACGGCCATAATCTAAGAGCTGCTGCATGGCTTCCTTCCAGCTGATATCCTGAAGCCAGGTGACGAACTGGACAATTCCGCCACCGATACTGCTGTAATGGTAATGCCATTCTCTGCCGTCAAGGGTCAATTCAAGGCTGTCGATTCCTCTGACTAAAACATGCTTCGGTCGATAATCCAGTTCAAGACCGATTGCCCGGGCGTAGTCAAGGATGTTGATTTGATTCACAAAGGTGATTTGATCATCACTGTACATAAGCTCTCCTTTCCAATAAAAAAAGCAGATTAACTCTCTGGATAAAAAGCTAATCTGCCAACTCTATTTACAATTTAATTTTTAATAAAACCTTTTTTAATCAATATTTTTTGTCTTTTCATACAAAACACCTCATTAAAAATCCATTGATTATCCATTAAGTAGTTATGGGACTTTTCTAACATTTTTCTAACAAATGGATAAAAAGTGGCCAATATCAGTATTTCGCATGTCGTCGGTATTTATAGTTCTGAAATGCTTCAAAACCTTTATTTATGCGGTGTTAGGTAATATTAATTCATTCTATTTGGCAAGCGTTAATTTCAGTCTAAATGTTAATAATATACCCTGATTTTGGTTTTTAAACCCACAATGTAAGCCTTTTTTTATTTTTCTAACAAAATTCTAATATACTCTACTTAAATCTTTTTTCTCTTTCATGTCTTGATATTTCCATATTTGGCGGACAACAAACCATAAGTGTTTTGGTGCCACTTGATGGCATAAGAATTTCGGCATTAATATTCTCTTTGTTCATACTGTAAATGAACTGTAGAATCCAAGCGCAAGGGATGTTAATACCTGTTTGTTTTGCCAGTTCAGTTTGTTTGAAAACACCAGCAATTTTTATTATTCTTGTATCATTAGCGTCAATCATATCATTAAAAAGGTTGTGGTTTTCACAAAACTTTTTTCCATAGCCACAACAGCCGTCAGCACAAAAAGGAATATATAAATTTCCTTTATTTGTAAACAGAGCAAACGCGTTACCCTCATCTGCACCGTTTTTATTTATCACTTTTTCAGCTTCCTTTACCATGGCCTCAAACTCCATGTCTACTCTCCTTTGTATTCCTGCGTATTTTTTAATCATCATTCTTCTCCCAGAAAGATAAATTATTCTTGTAGCCATACCAGCAATGTGTTAAAACTGATAAAATGAGCGCTCTCTCTTCACGAGTCCACGATTCTACTTCTGTTTCTTCTTTGATGCTGTTAATTCAAAACTCTGATCGAGTAACCATTTTAATTGCTCGTCCTTGATACTTCCATCCAAAGCAAGCGTCACCCAGTTTTCTTTGTTCATATGATATGCGGGATAGACTCCTTTTTCATTTCTGAGTGTACTGACAAGCATCTGATCACACTTGACGTTCAACACATCGATCATCTCACTACTGGTTAAGCCTAACTTACTTTTAGAAATACTCATAATAAGGGCAAACCATTTTTGATTATCTTTATGTCTGAATACAGAATGATTTGGATACTTCTTCCAGGGGTTTTCTTCATATGCGTTATATTGTTCTGCTATAAACTGTATCATCTGGGTTCTGTCCACTGCTATTCTCCTTTTTATTCCCATTTTCTTTAAGACATTTACATGTTTGCCAAAAGTACAATCATAATCAATAGCGTTAACATAACTCCTCCAATAAAACTGATCATATTTATCAACGTTATCCAATTTTTGCAATTGTTATTTTTGAAATAACAATTGCAACAACAATTCCTATTATTCCACCTAATGAATTAGAAATAATATCCGTGATATCACTTGCACCAATAGCAAAAATATATTGTATTCCTTCAAAAAATAAGCTTGTAAGAATGACTGGAATGAATTGTTTTATTAACATTTCCTTTTCCAAAAGAACATGAACAAAAATGCCAAAAGGTATAAATACTAACATATTTTGAATGATTTCATTAAAATTCATTTTGTTATTTACAATAGCCGATTCACTAAATGGAATCAAGTTAAGACTTCTGAAATGTGGCAAATCTTCAAAAGTAAACTGTAATTTGAAAATAATAATCCATATCAAAATTACACAGTAAAAGATAAACAAAACTAAAGTGAATTTTTTCGATTTCATTTTAATCTATCCTTTATCTTTCTAATCAACTCTAATTCCTAAATAACTTATTATACTGTCAAGATTAATATCTTTCTTATCATAATAATGTCCTTTATAATACAAAACAAGATGGTTAATTTGCTCCTCTTTCACATTAACAATACAACACTTTGGCAAACTAAATTCTTTCCGCTTGGTATAAGTTATTTTATCATCGTGTATAATACCAAAATAGTCCAATGTTTCTAACAGTTTTGAGAAAGAACACTGCCATGCTTTTGCGTGCATAATATCTATAACTTCATCTACACTAAGTCCAGTTAGCATAGCAATACATATTTGACCGCAATATCCGTCTTTTGGATAAGTAATAGCATGAATATTGTCAATTTTTCGTATAGGGTTTTCCTTTGAATATGGACTATCATGATTTATTCGGGTTAATCCGCTAATGATTTTAAAGGAAATACTAATCTCATCATCACAATTAATCTGATTTACAATATTTTTTGTAATTGGAATGTAATAGATCCCCTCTCCTTTTGGAATGAGGCGGCACTCAAATGTACAGCTTTCTATGGAAACTTTTACTGGAATCAACCCCTTTTGATCACACTCTTCCCATACATTAAAAGGAATTTTTATGAAATATCGATTTCCCGATTTGAATAGTTTTTCTTCAAATGTATATGTCATTATACTTTAATTTCCTTCCAGTACAAACTTACAAATTTTAGTTTGTTGTAATACTTTAATTATACCGTTTCACTTGAAGTACAACAACTGATTTATTCACGTTTAAGATCATATTCCCTCTCCCGCACATGCTCCTGTCCAATCCAATGATAATGATGTTGGCAAACCATCACACCGACACCATGCAAAGTAAATAGCAGCATCAGGACAAGACCGGCTAAGGACAAAATCAACAGTAGTGGCAGATCGTTCTTAAGGGCCAGCCGTACCGGCAGGGCTATAAAGCCTGTATACAACATAAGTGCCGTGCAGAAAGGCAGCGACGGGCTGTCCTTGGCTTAGGAAGACGCAGTTATTGTGTTTATCCATGTAAAGCTTCTTCTGCTCGTTAAAATACTGGACAATGAGCTGGTTGATCTTGCGGTTTTTGATGAGATGGGCGAAAAGGTTCCGATAGGGCTTCTTTTTTTCAGGAAGCACAAATGGAACAGGCGCTTCTTTTTCTTTTGTAACTGGCTTTGCTCCTATTGGACCCGCCAGTATCTTGATTTGTTCAAGCGTACCGTAACGGCCATAATCTAAAAGCTGCTGCGCTGAAGTAGAGTATCTACTCGATATACGAGTCGATATTGATTATTCGCTATACTTTTTTTCTTTTTGGATATGGGCAATATACTCTCTAATATGCGCGTTACTGTCATAATGACATTCATTCATGATTTCAGAGGTTAACCATTTTTGCCTTATAAGCTGTTTAACGGCTTCTTCACGGCAACCGGAGCAAAGCGAATTTCGGTATATGTAATCCAGAAGCTCTCTTGGATAGACCCGACACACTCCCTGTTCAAACGCCCAGAGTATGTGCCGCGTTATTCCATGCCAACCGCTCACATTGGAGTATGTAACAGGCAAACGGTATAAAGCCTTGAGCAGTGCATTTTTATCATTTTTACAATAGTTCGTAATCAGCATACAGATCGCATTTGCTGTGTGTACTTTTTCCGACAGCAGTTTGAGGGCCAATATTCTTACTGCCTCATCCCGGCATGTTTCAAGCACCTTAAGCGCAGCCTCTTGGAGCTGTGGATTTTCCGAACAGACGTCTGCGATAATCGCTTCGCATGGACCGGGAAAATCTATTCCGAAAAATGTAGAAAGGAGCACTGCCTTTACTGATGGTTGATCACAGGCAAGAATATGCTCTGCTAATTTTTTCTTTTCCTCATCACTGGCGGCTCTCCTGAATTGGACTCTTTTAGCAATGGATAATTCGCCAGTGGCGGCCTTTTCTAAGAGCTCGTCGGCTGTGTCTGCCATTTGGGTCGGCACTGGTCTCCGTTCACGATTTACTCGTTCCTGTTCTCTGATCTGGTCGCAAAAGCAAGCCAGTGTTTCTGAATCCTCAGCTGCTTTTAAAAGGTTCTTGCAGATACGTTTCTCTCCGAACTCACTTTTACCATTGTCAATAAAGCACCAAAAGTCGTCTACAGTAAAGCGGGATTTTTTAAACAAAGCTCCAATATCGGATGCTGTCGAAAGATACCGGTCAATGCCATCCAAGGATGTTAAAACGATGCACAGTGCTTCAAAATCCCACGCAAGACTCCATGACGCTCTTGAGCCGTTATGCGCACGGAGAAGCTTTTGATAAAGGACATTGTATTTTTCGTAAAGGGCGGCTCTTGCTTCTGCATTTCCGGCCTGCGCAAAACACAGGAGAATTTCACAATAATGGGTGAACCGCCACTTTCCCCATCCATTTGTTGAGCGTATTTTTTTAAATGCAGCGACAACTGGCTCAACAAAATATGCCTCATTATCATAGTGGGCTGCAAGCTCATAGAGATAGCGCGCCCTGGTTCCCTCACATTGGGTGTCAAACGACAGATTTCGCAGACATCCCCAGAGAATGATATCACGATACTGCTCCATATCGCTGGCAGATTGGATTGCCAGAGCGCAGCTGCCCAAGCCGCGCTGCATTGCATACTTAAAATCTGATTTTGTCATATAATTACCTTAACTTTCATTTTATCTTGAACAGTATCCAATGTATTTGATCTCTTGCTATAAAAAAGATTCAATTCGTATAAGCTCATCTTGCTTTGTCCAGAATAACCGTTAACAAAATCGCTTAATATAAACAAAAAACTTCTGTCAACCAAAAAGGCTTATGACAGAAGTTTAAGAGATGCGTAAAACTTTATTATGCTGTCTTTGTAGATTGAGGGTTACCGACTTATTGTAAACAAAATACGGCTGTGCATCAGTAAAAGATTCTCACTTAATTTTCCAGAGTAACGAGGTTACTTTCCTTTAACAGGACTCTCTACAAATTTCTTTTATTTGTTATACTTATAATAACATAATAGCAGGTTTTTTGAGAAAGTCAATAGTTTACCTCTATAAATACAAAGATATCTATTGGTCCAAAAAACCTTTAAATTCTTTATTTATAAGGGTTTTCTTAGTTTATATAAGTTTGTGGGCCCTCCGGAGCATCAGGATAATTCCAACAAAATTAATCGTCATCAAAAATCCAGCGGACAGACTCGACAGCATACCAATGCTGGAGGGATATTTTTCATTTAGTTTAATAAACAAAACAGTGCCAATGCGCATTGACAGAGCAGACACCAATAAGGTAAAGACAACAACTTACATGTTAGACTCCCGTAAAACGACTATCCTATAAAAATTCTGTTTCTCAAAGTACCCTGCTTAAATCCACACTCACTTAAATTACCGTAAGGGCACGACGCAAATTAATTTTATTTTTTTAACCTCGCAACACCGCTTACAACAGCAGCTTCGGCCACAGCTTTAGCCACAACGTCCTTAACCCGTGGGTCAAAAGCCTCAGGAATAATATAGTCGGCACTGAGCTCATCATTGCTTACTAGACCTGCCAGAGCATAAGCCGCAGCAATTTTCATATCGTCATTAATGTCAGACGCCCGCACATCTAGTGCGCCTCTGAAAATTCCCGGAAAAGCTAAGACATTGTTGATCTGGTTCGGAAAATCTGAACGTCCGGTTGAAACAATGGCGGCACCGGCGGCTTTAGCTTCATCAGGAAAGATCTCTGGTATGGGATTCGCACAGGCAAAAACAATTGGGTCTTTATTCATGCTTCTGACCATTTCCTTTGTGAGCGTTCCTGGTCCAGAAACACCAATGAAAACATCCGCACCATTTATAACATCAGCGAGTGCTCCAGACTCACGATCTTCGTTTGTCACTTCGGCCATTTCTTCAAGCACAGGATTAAGCCCTTCCTTGCCTTTATAAACAGCCCCCTTGCGATTCGTCATGACGATGTGTTTTACCCCATGGCTGATCAGTAGTCTGACAATGGCGATTCCCGCAGCGCCTGCACCACAAGTAACGACTTTAATCTCTTCAGCTTTTTTATTCACAATCTTCAGAGCATTAATGAGTCCTGCCAAGGTGATGACCGCAGTGCCATGCTGGTCATCATGAAAAACAGGAATGTCGCAACGTTCTTTTAGTTTTTTTTCGATTTCAAAGCAGCGTGGCGCAGCAATATCCTCCAGATTAATGCCACCAAAGCTTCCGGCAATCATGGCAGCCGTGTTCACAATTTCATCGACATCCTTGCTTCGGATACAAAGCGGAATGGCATCCACATCGCCAAAAGCTTTGAACAGGACGCACTTTCCTTCCATAACAGGCATACCGGCTTCGGGCCCGATGTCACCAAGCCCGAGCACTGCTGTTCCATCCGTAATAACAGCAACAGTATTCCAACGACGAGTCAGGTCATAGCTTTTATCGATATCCTTCTGGATTTCAAGACAAGGTTGAGCCACTCCTGGCGTATAAGCAAGCGAAAGCGCTTCCTTGTTATCTACTGCCACTTTGGCAGTAACTTCAATTTTTCCATGCCATTTATAGTGCATTTTTAATGATTCCTTAGCGTAGTCCATTAACTTACCTCCACCTTTTTATTTTTTGCGTTCTATTCTAGACAATACAGCTATTTTTTTCAATTTATAATTGGCAGGGTTGCCCCTCCGTGGGGCATGGCAATCACAGTTGCATTAGAGCCGTATCGCACCATTGCCTTTTCAAAAGCACTTTGAGCCGAGGGTTCAGGCTTAAGAAAAATACGACGCACTAAAGCATCGTCCAGCTCGGAGACCAAATCAATCTGTGCATTCTCTAAAACCATTGCAATCGCAGCAGCTTTATGCCCTCCCAGCTGAAAATCATCTTCGATACGTTCGATTAAATCATGCGCATTAGAAGCTTCAAAAAGCCATTGTTCCAATTTGGTGCTCCCGAGCCCCTCATTACACGCGCCGATCAGGATAATTGTACCGCCCGTTCGGACAGCATGCTTGGCATTATCTAAGGCTTTTTGCGTCTGATACAAGTTAGCGTCTTTTGGCGCTCCGCCTTGGGATACAATTACAATGTCTGCACGTTTAGGAATGGGTGTACGATACATTTTGTCAAGATACGCACAACCGGCCCGATGTGCTTTGATGACGTCACCTGCCACACAATAAACAATTTTTTTCTTTTCATCCAAAACCACATTAACAATAAAATCAACGCCGACGATTTGTCCTGCTTCTTCAATATCCTGCCGTAATGGATTATCAGCAAGGTTTCCAGCACATGCTCCGTCTTTGACCATTAAACGATGATTTTGCTGGATGGCTTCCGGTGTCGATACTCCTGGCATCAGTGCTTTTGCCCCGCCAGAATAACCGGCAAAATAATGAAACTCAATATTGCCAAGACAGATTCTGAAATCCGCTTCTGCCACGATCCGCGTAATGTCCACGGGTGTTCCATTTGCCGTTATGCCTGCCCGCACATAATCCTCCACATCTGAGTCAACACAGCGTACCTCATTGTAGCACCGTTCGCCGACAAGGCGGCGTTTTTCTTCCTCGGTTTGCCTGCGATGAGATCCAAGACCAAACACAACCGTAATATTTTCAGGACAGATGCCGCCTTCATATAATTCGTCCAGCAGGTCCGGAAGCACATCATAAGATGGCAAAGGCCGTGAAACATCACTTGTGATAATTGCAATACGAAGTCCAGTCCTAACCCTATCCTTTAACCTTACAGAACCAATGGGATGTGCCAACGCGTAACGTACCGCTTCTGTCCCTTCGCGCTTGTGTTCTACCGGATTCGCAGTTAATACCCTTATCAAATTTTGGTCGGGTACATTGACCTTCTGTGTACTCTGACCATAGCCAAATTCTAATTGCATAGAGCACCTCTTTGAATTTTTGCATTTTAAAGGCAGCGTTTTTCGCTGCCTGAATCAACTATATTAAATCAATATGGTACATTTCATACTCATTTTCACAAGGATTACCCTTGCAAAAATAAATAGCTCCAGTTGTTAAGTTGGCAATCATTGAAAATACCGTGCCCATTTGCAGTCCAGGTTCCACCTCTGGGTCATTGTGCCGGCAAATACTTGTCGGATATTCCACATGATCTTTAAGCACGACCATAATATCTTCTGGGGTGATATATTTTTCTTTTTTACGCATGATTTTCTCTGCGCGTCCAAGGCGGACGAAACTGTCCGGAAGTTTGTACTTACAGGTATCTTTCCTCGGTGCCCGAGGCAATCGTGGACTGATAAAATGATTGGTGTGAATGAGAATACCGTCTTTTGGATAAAGCACATCGAAGTCCTCATTTTCAATTTCAAGAACAACACATTCACCATTTTTATGCCCAATCATAAAGCTCGCACAGCAGCCTAATGGCATTCGCGTCGCCGTTCCGATTGCTTCGGCGATGGTTTTACAGTCCAGAATCCCGCGCATTGCCATGTGCAAAGGCAAACCAGCTGGAGCCTGGTCTGTTGATAAAGCATTTAAATACAGGCAAACACCTGCAGAATTAAAGCCAGTCTTACCAATAATTCCGGCTTCCGTCACCATAAAAATGGTTGGTTTTCCATTTTTTTGAGTGATTTTCATCATGACCATTGAGGAACGCTGACTCGTTTTCCAATCCCAATTATGCGCCAGAAATGCGTTACTGGAAATACCGGCGTCTCTGCTGATACCAATGGATGTGCACCCTCCATCAACTTTGTCAAATTCTTTACCCACAAATACCAGCTCGCTACGGCAGTTTAAAGCGAGTATATCCTCGAAGTCAAAGCCTGAGCCATCTGAAATGCCCTGCATTTCGGCGATGTAATCCTGATTGTACTCTGTGATCACAGGAATGAATTGTTTTGATAACGCTTTGGCCCTGTCCCAGCTAAGATTTGAGTAATCCATGAACATCGCTTTATAGCAGTCGATGCTTCCTTGAATTTGTTCCTTGAAGTTTTCCCCCTCCTGAAAACCAATTTCGTAGGGCGTTCCTTCAATTTCAATATATGGGAAATTCATATTTTTCTCCTGTCAAAAAATTTACTTACTCACTTTTTACTTTTGATTGTCGCGTTTCGTTTCGAACCATGTTCTGAAAGCAATTGTCATCCAACCGAAAACCAGGCCGAGTGTCAAGTATACCATCTCCGTCATAAACATACCGCTCATTGTCGCATTCGGCACGTACGACATTGTCGCAAAGTAGGCGCCTGCAGAGATATAAACAGCAGGAACAAAGTTAAAGGGAAAGGGCGCGAGCTCAAGGTAGAACAGCAGCCAGGCAATAATCAAAATAGCGGCAGGGGTCGCAAAAGTTCCCAAAATACCGAAGGCACCGCCTAATTTCATGATCACAATTGATGCAATAATACCAACGATAAATCCGGCAAAACAGCGGATGCCGTCTTTGATCGTACAGCCAGCCATAAAGTAAGTGGCCCAGCCCAAAAATGAAATACACGAAAAGCCAACATTGACTGCTGGCGGTAAAACACCATGTAAGCAGTTGTCGATTATTTGAATCACACAAGCCTGTATGCCAACAAATAAAGCGATCGGCGTATGTCTCCTTAATTTTTCACCCATAGTCATAATATCACCTCTCAAAATTATAAATAATATCTCTCTTCAATTTTTAGCGGCTCTTATGTGAACGTTATAAAACGCTTTAAAAAACAGTTTTTAATTGATACAACTTTTCAGCTTGTTTATAACGTTTTTTATCACTAATAAACCAGCTATACATCTTGTAAAAGAAAACTATTGATCCAGAACTGCCAAAAAATGATTCAGTGATTTTCTGACGACTTCCGGTTTAATACCTTGTACAATAAAGACCAGACGTGAAGAATGATCTTCATCAGGCCATCCATCCAGATGCATTGGTGGTGTGATATGGCTTTGCACTGTGTTGATGACGACGGGGCCCAACGCTCCGGGAACGTTCAGAAGCCCTTTAATACGTAATATTTTGCTGCCATGCCGATGAAGCAAAGCTGAGAGCCAAATGCCAAAAGCGGTCCAGTTCAGTGGCTCTTCTGTTCTGAAAGAAAAGGTTTGAATATCGTTTTCATCGTGATGATGATGGCTGCCGTGATAATGATGCACTTCCCCTTCCCCGCCTTCGCTGTGATGCTGGTGGGCAGGTTCATCTTTTTCATCAATTTCTGCTATCTGTGACAGCCAATGCTGCACTTCATCGGACTTAGTCAATGGATCGAACGGGTCAATATCAAAAAGCTGCGTCCAGAGCGATTCATCACTGTTAGAATCCAAAATCATCGCTGTTGGATTAACCCTGTGAATCATTTCCTTTGTTCGTCTGGCCTGCTCAGGCGTAGCAATGTCTGTTTTCGTTAATACAAGTCGGTCTGCAATACCTGCCTGCCGTAAACTTTCTTCATGGGTTTTAAGCTGCTCTGCGCCAAATATTGCATCAATCGTCGTAATAATATTTGCCAGCCGGGTATGACGGCGTAACAGCGGATCCGCATCCAGTGTCATCGCAATAGGAGTAGGGTCCGCCAATCCTGTCGTTTCCACAACTATCCGGTTAAAGGGCTTCACCTTTCCCATGTCTCTGTTATCTATAAGCTCCCGCAGTCCTGTCTGAAGATCCTGACGCATTGTACAGCATACGCAGCCGTTTTTCAGAACAACCATGCTCTCTGTAACTTTTTGTACAAAGAGATTATCCAGCGCAATTTCCCCAAGTTCGTTCATGATGACGGCAACGCCGTCACCTCCTTCACATTCGAGTAATCGCTGTAATAATGTGGTTTTTCCACTTCCCAGAAATCCTGTCAGAACCGTTACCGGTATTCTTTCTGTCATTTTTCTACCCCTTCTGTCTAAAATCCAATGGCTTCCAGGTATTCTTCATCAAGCGGATCAACCTGGCGCAATCCGATCATATCCGCCATAACCCAAACGTGTGCCAGATCATCGGCAATTTTAGTTTGTCCAGTCGGTCCTTTGATTACCAGCTTTGTATCGAAGTCACAGAGTTTTGCCCGACTGGGCTTTAACAGGATATTGATCATCCCAATAAGTTTTTGCCGCTCTGCTTTTCGCGTTGTAGCTCCTTCCTCTGAACCGATACCTTCAGGATTCCCCGCACGTTCAAGCCAGTCGGCTCCTCCATTTAAAACCCCACAAGCTGCACACATAGTTTTCCTCCTTAACAAACGCTTCCGACAGTGCAATAACACTGACGGGAGCGTTGCAATTGTCTATATTAATCTAAATTATAATCGTATGGATATCAATATTCCTGCTTTTTAATAGCAAGCTTCATGTAATCCGCTTTCCGGACCAACTTCAATCTTTGAGCCAAAAGGTGCTCTCTTACGATAGTCGTCCGCGACCTCCTGCATCGTAACGAACGAAACGCCTTCATGATTTTGCATATGGGCGATCAGACGTTCAAGCATCATCAGGCCATGTGGGTTGATACCGCATGCGTCAGGATGGCAGCAAATTGGAATAACCGCATAGTCGTGATGGCGGTAGACCCAGTCAAACTGATCTTGCCAGATTTCACCAAGCTGACGGCCTGTCAGCCAACCTGCGCTGTTCGCAGAAGCCTTAACAAAAAGGAACGGAGGCGCATCATCCAGATGCCAGCTCGCAGGAATTTCTACCAAATCAACGGCCTTACCTGGCTGCCAGGGCTTCATCCAATCTGCAGCGTCACCATTGTAATTGATCTTTGTCCAGCTATCGCCAACACGGCAGTAGTATGGATGATAGTCGTCTTCCATTAAACTGGAGTCATAATTAATACCGCGTTCAAACAATAATTCAACCGTATTCGGACTTAATTCCCACCATGGTGCCATATAGCCCTGTGGTTTTTTTCCTGAGATTTTTTCAACCGTACTGATTGTTCTGTCAAGAACATCTGCTTCCTGCTGACGTGTCATGGCGATGGGGTTTTCATGGCAATAACCGTGAATTCCAATTTCATGCCCCCGCGTTGCAACAGCATCGCAAATCATTTCAGCTGCTTTTGGGAAACTTTCCATTGAATGTCCTGTTACACCCCAGGTTACAGGAATATTAAACCGATTAAATAAATCTAATAAACGTGGAACACCGCGTTTTGCACCATGTACACCTCTGGAAATATCGCAAGGCGAATCTTCACCACCAAACGAACCGATCCACAAAGATACTGCGTCAAAATGTGGATTAATACATACCTTAATGTCTTTTTTGGTACTCATTATAAAATACCTCCTTTAAATTTTATATTTTAAATCTCACAATTTAAAATCGTTACTTAATTTTGATAAACATTTTCCTGAAATGTTTATCTCTTTTTATATCATGCAGGACATGCTTAAATCTGTGAAACCAAGTTATCCCAAATAACTTTACGAAGTGGAGATGTTTCATAAGCACCGTTAGACCCGCCATCTGTTTTTTCCAGCGAAATAACAGAAACGACCGCATTTTTTTTCGGCAATACAACACAGTACTGTCCGAAAATCCCCCACATGTAAGCAGCATCGTTTACACTGTCTATCCACATTTGGTAACCGTAGCCGGCTCCAACTGGTGGATCTGAAGGAATAAACTCACCGGTTTCCAAACCAAACGGTGTCATCATTTCCTTGACATATTTTTCAGCCACAATTCGTTTTCCATTGTATTCGCCGCCATTCGCCAAAAGTTGTCCAAATTGACCCATTTCATCAATACTGATCTGTAACGCATTGGCAGCAATCGTATGCCCCTTCGGGCAGCTCGTCCATTCAACATTGTTGATACCAATGGGTTCAAATAAACGGTACCTCAGATATTCACGTAAATTCTGACCACATTTTTTCTCTATTAAGCAGCCTAAAATATAAGGATTAACGTTATTGTATAAAAATGTCGTTCCAGGTTTTTTGTCAAATTTACCTTTAGTATAGAAAAAGCGAACCCAATCCTGTTCGTGTTTTCTTTCATAACCATCGCGCCAAATCATTGTCTCACTGAGACCCGAGGTCATTGTCAGCAAGTCCCTGACCGTAATGCTGAGGGCGTTTTCATTCGTGATGTCGAAATTGGATTCAGGAAAACTGTCCGCAACGCGTTCATCGAGCGTAATCAAGCCTTCCTCAAGGGCAATTCCGGCAGCAACACCTACATACGTCTTAGCTACCGAATAAGTTTCAAATCTCGGTTTTGCGGGGAATCGTGTCCACTCATCCACCACTTCACCGTCCTTCCGAACCTGAGCCCCAATGATAAAGAACCCATTCGCCTCTACATCTTCCATAAACTTTTTAATTAATGTCATCTTTACGACTCCTTTAAAATTATTAAGTTATACCATTTTTCTTGTCTTTCTGCCTGTTGATAAAATAAACAATAATATTTGCAGCAACTACAACAAGGTTCAGAATGTAAAAAAACAGAACGTAGTTCATATTATCGTGCAAGATTTTCGCTCCGATACCACACACATAACCAAATTCAATCAAGCACAGAAAAATCAAGCTCGTTCCCTGTGCCGTGCCAGTTTGTAGAGCCTTTTTTAGATTAATTGGCCAGGAAGCCCCAAAACAAATCAGCATTAGCATTTCCAGTACATTGGCCATTAATATCTCCTTTCTTCAAGCTTTATCGCAAATTGATCAAATCATTAGATCACCTGTTCACTATGTGTACATGATAACGTCTTCGATTCTATTTGTCAACATTTTTTTGAAAGCTGAAAATTTATTGAAAATCAATTGATATTCATTGTTTTCAATTTACTCGTATCGATATATTTTTTGTCCTTGACGTATAAAATAGATTAAGTGTATTATATTAATAATAATTGGAGAATTGAGGCACTGCATGGACAAAAAGGATTTAAAAATCAGAAAAATGTCGGCACCCGATTTGGTGTGCGAAGAAATAAAATCTCTTATTTTAAGAGGTGTTTGGTTGGAAGATGAAAAGATTCCATCCGAAGGGGATCTAGCCGAATTATTCGGCGTCAATCGCTTTACCGTACGCATGGCACTGCAAAAATTAAACACGCTGGGGATCTTGGAGACTCGGGTGGGTGATGGCTCTTATGTTTGTTCTTTTGATTTTGACAAACATATGCAAACTATTTCCGAACTATACATGACGGCTGATTTGCTAAAGGATGTGGCTGAATTTCGTTCAATTATTGAAGTGGAATGTCTGCGATTAGCGGTTCTTCGTGCCACAGAAGAAGATCTGAATTTATTAAAAGAGTGCTGTGAAACCTTTGAGCGGGATATCACCGCATACATTAACACCTCCGAGAGCTCTAAAAACCGTAGTGTTCTGTTTCAAAAATTTAACGACAGTGATATTGATCTTCACTCACAGATCAGTGCCATGTCACATAACGATTTATTGAGCTACTCTTTCTCAGTTGCCAAGGAAGCAATTCGTGAACACATGCTGACAATTGGACACGAAAGGATAAAAAACCTAAAGCCTGGCGATGCTATTTTCAGTACAGAGGACCATTGGAAACTATATTATTCTATTCGTGATAAGGATTTCGAAGCAGGCCGCCAGGTTTTGCTGGATATGATCAACCGGACATCACTGCATAATTAAAAAGCCCCTTACTTCTTCTGTCAAATCTTATCCGGACTAAATAAATATGTGTCATAAAATATAGCCAGAAAGCCGACCGTACTCGATCGCTGAGCCGACCTTCTGGCTTCGTATATAAATCCAAGACTTCCCCGGAATAACAGCCTTATAACCGCCTGTTTTTATTTTCTCAAAACTTTTTATGAATTGATTCATAGGACCCGTATTAAGATCGTAAACATACACCACACTGATCGATAATGGGCTCAAAAACCAATAAAGCTCTTCTTAAGCTGTATTCATTATGATAAGGACAAAATAAACCATAGAAAGAAGGCGTTTCTTATGAAATTAAGCGCACGCAACCAGCTGGCCGGCAAGGTCGTCTCCATCAAGGAGGGCGCGGTTAACGGCATTGTTGTTTTAGATATCGGCGGTGGAAACCAGATTTCCTCCACTATCTCCATGGCTGCCATCAAAGAGCTTGGCCTCACTGTCGGCTCTGACGCTTACGCGGTGATCAAGGCAACCTCTGTCATGATTGGTATTGACGACTGATAAAATATAAGGCCTGGATGTCCTCTTCTGTGACATCCAGGCCTTTCTTATACCCTTTTTCCCTTTTTCTCCGGTAAAATCCGGACAAATCAGCACAGAGTGTCTATCTTGGACATTCTGTGCTGATTTGTCATTTCAAAGCCAGCAGAAAGCTGATATAATCGTAAAAAATAAAACATTAACAAAATATGAAAAGGGGTGTAAATATGGACACGACAAGTATTCAAGCCAAACGTCTGCAAAGCATGATTGATACGACCAATTTCAGGGAGCCTGAAAAAGTCCCCACCGCCATTCTGGCAACCACCTGGGCTTTTGCCTATGCCGGTACCACCTACCGCGCTGTCATTGACGATCCGGCAGCCGCAGCGGAGGCCTACACAAAATTCGTGGACGACCTGAACATTGATTTTGCCATGACTCTCGGGATTCCTCTGGCTGTCAGAACTTTTGAAGCGCTGAACTCAACGGTTTATTACCTCGCCAATGACGATACCTGTATTTCGCATGGCCAGGCACTGGAAAACTATATTTCTGAAGAAGATTACGATTTACTCATCTCAAACCCGGAATATGTCATCAATGATCTTTTCATTAAAAACCGCTGCCCGGTGTTCAAGGGTCCGCGGGACGAGGCTGTTGCCGCCATGCGCAAAGCGCTGCCGGCATTTAAGAATTTTGCGATGACCAACATGCTCATTGGGCAGAAGGGCGCTGAAAAGGGCGTTGTGTCTGTGTGGCCATCAAAGGCGCCCAGCTTTTATTCCGGCTTTAACTTCCTCTTTGACCGTCTGCGCGGTGTGAAAAATTCCCTGATCGACCTCCGCAGAATGCCAAACAAGGTAAAAGCTGCCTGCGATTCGATTATTGACTGGACCACGGCTGGCTATAAAACGGATGTGGCTGAAATCAAACGGGATTTTGGCGACGATCCGCTGCCTTTCGGGTCTACCGTCTACCACAGTGAGTGCTTCCTCTCACCTAAAATGTACGACGAGCTGTTCTTCAAAGATTTTAAGAAGCACTGCGAGCCTTATATGGAGGCCGGCGCCAAATTCTTCCTGCTGGGTGAAGGCTCCTTCATGAATACACTGGACCGTTTCAGACAGCTGCCCAAGGGCTCAATGATCATCATGCTGGAACAGGATGATCCCTTTGAAGCTTACAAAATCATCGGCGATTACCAGACCCTGGTCACAGGTATCTCTGTGGATTTACTGAAACACGGCACCAAGCAGCAGTGTCTTGATTATGTCAAAAAGAGCTTTGATACCTTTGCGCCTGGCGGCGGCTTTATCTTCTCGCCGAACATGACGCTGATCGCCGCCAACGATGTTAACATTGACAATCTTCTGGCTGTTTATGATTTCGCCAATAGCTATGGCAAAAAATAGAACGGAGGCCTAAAAATGAATAATGATGATTACACTGTAGCCGAAATTTTTGAAGTGTTCAAAAATGACCCCTCCTGGGAGGAGGACCCTGCCCAGAGAGAAATGCTGCTCGCCATGCTGCTCGAAGCGCTGCAATTCTAGGACTTGCTTTCTGATAAGCGAAGCCGGGCGGTCATCCCTGATGACCGCTTTTTTTATTACAGGCCGATGAGCTTATTAATTTTTAACGCCATCTTCAAAAACTCTTCCTTTGGCATGTTCTGGTGGATCAGCCAGTGGAACATGGTTCCGGTGATGCCGATATTCATAAAAAAGGTGATGTGCGAGTGATCATCGTAAAGGGGTGAGGCCTCCTCGTATTCCACCAGCTTTTTCCCTACCAGGTCCTTAAACTTGTTGACAAAAAAGGCATCCTGCTGAGGATAGATGAACGGAAGCATCCGCCTGCGGTTATCATACAGGAAATTCAGAAACTGGTTCATCTCGTAGTAAAACGGGATGGCGTACTCTGGATGCCCTTCAACACTGGCCTGCGGCACCATTTTGGGAGGATGGAGCAGGATTTCCTCAATCTCCTCCAGTATTTCAGACTCAATCTCACGGATAAGGTCCTCGATATTCTCGTAGTGCATGTAAAAGGTACTCCTGCCGACCTCTGCCGCTGCGCTGACCTCCTTCACCGTGATATGCAGCAAATCCTTGTCCTCCGCTACCTGAAAGAAAGCGGCTTTCAGCTTGTTTTTCGTTTTGTCTTTTTTCTTTTCATACTTGTCCATGCTTTGTCCCCAATGACCCTGTTTCTGCGGCCGGGCAGCCTGTTTTCATAGTCACATTTTATCACAGTCTCCAGAGGGTTCACAACTGGATAAGCTTTAAAAATAAAAAAACAGGACACACGGTTGGTGTCATCCTGTCTTTAGTCCTTCTACAGCTGTGCCTTGTATTCATCCAGCAGCACAGCGTATTCCCGGTAGGGTACCCGGTATTTTTTAGAACAGCCGCAGCCCAGCCCCACACAGTATGGCTCCAGATGTACCTCTATCCAGTCGTCCAGATCCAGATTTCCATCAAACTGGGACCATATTTTAGACTCGGCCTTTTCCCGGTTCGAATCAAAGGGATAGCGGACGCCCACAAAACGGGGGCTGTAGGACAACTCAATGATATCATCATCCCGCACATTTTTATCATTCTCATCCCGGCGCTTTTCGGCCTCGGCCTGAAGCTTCTCAATTTCCTGGTCTAAGCCCTCAAGCCGCTCCAGATAAGCTGCCTGATGGCGCTCTGGAATGTTGACATAGAGCGCCTGTCCCGGTTTATTTTCAATGCCGAACTGTTCCTCCATCCACTTGGCCATGCCAAACTTAAAGCACAGCGCGGGGCCTTCTTTTTTATTGGTCTCGGCATAACAGCTGATAAAAGCCGGATTCTTCAGGGCTTCACCGTTGACCATGACCTGATCGCATTTATAGCCGCGCAATGTGGTTTTTTTGGCGGCATCCTCATCGGTTAAAGGGGCTGTACGAAGTTCAAACACTGCTTTTTTGCCCCCCAGCTCTGTTTCAAATTTAAAATCCATCCATTCCACCTCATTCTGTCAGTTTTCCTCGTCTATTATACACCTTGCGCCAGAGAATTTCAGCAAAAATCCGCAATAAAAAGCAGATTTTCACCATGCCCATCTGAGGCCGAAATATAGCGGTTTATCCTCGTGACATTAAAAACAGACGATCCTGTTATTTCAGAATCGTCTGTCTTTTTCCTGTGCGGCGCTAAGCCTGCTGTCTTCGTTTTACATCCTCTAAAAAAGCTTCCAGGCTTCTGTCGTGAAGCTTTTCGCCCTCCTCGGAAAACAGGCAGCCTGGTATCTGTCCCCGGCCGCGGTGCTTGGCGATGCACTCACAGCAATAGCCGTGCTGTTTGCAGCCAAATTCGGTACAGGTACAGCCCTGCTCGTTTTTATCCTTCCGGCAGATCCGTTCTTCGGTGGTTTCGGGTGTTTGACATGTGTTGCAGCTCATGATGGTACTCCTCCTGATTTGTTTTTCAGGAATATTATAACACAGCGCCCCGCACTTTAAAACTTTCATATCGAATCTGCCGGCCCGGGCGTGTCCTTCGGTCCAGAGGCCTGGTACCGTCTGATGCTGCGGTACTCGGCCAAAGCAAAAACCAGTATCCATACGACGGGAAAGATCAAAATTGGCGTCAGCTCGGCGGTATTCAGAAGCTTCATCAGCCCGGTGGTGATATAGGCCGCCAGAAAGGTGGCAATGTACTGAACCCCCACCACGATTCCCATGGCGCGGGGCACACATGCCGGGGGCACCACCTCAGTCGTCTCCTGATAGACATAGGAGATGGACGTCATGTAGGACCCGCCCATCAGGGTGACCATGATGATCAGCAAAAATCGGTTTGGAAAAAGGTACAAAACCAAAAGCACCGCGGACATCAAAAGGTCTGAGGCAACCGAGGTATAGCTTCCGAGCTTTCTATAGGTCCGGTCAAAAAAGAAAGCAAAAACCGCGCCGCCCAGGGTATCGACCGAAAGGGCGATCCCCGCATAGCTCACATCTCCCAGGCCATGCTCCACAATATACAGAGACAGAAAAAACCCCGGAACAAAGTAGGTGATGCCCAGCACGATGAAGTTAAGCAGCATTCCCCAGAATCTCGGGCCCAGTCTGGCGCTGCCCGGGCGCCTGTCCTTTTTATTGCTTTCTTTATCAAGGAGCGTGCCGGGCAGTCCCGGGATAAACAGAGCTACCATCAGGGTCATGAGCGCCGCGGACCAGTAAACATTAAAGGCGCCAAGCCAGGACCGCTGGGCCAGATAACCTGCCGCTACCGAAAAAAGGGAGCCCACCGCCGCCATGGCGGCATTGTAATATCCCATGTGTTTTGCCCGGACCCGCTCATCGATATAGAGCTCCGCAATCATTGTAACTGCCGCCACGTTAATATAGGCGGAGACGGCCCCGCACAGCAGGTTAACCGCAATCAGTCCGTAGATACTGACCTGGCGGGTAAAAAGCAGGGCCGAGACCGTAAAGATCACACAGGCGAGCAGCAGGGCTTTTTTTCGGTTTGTCCGGTTGTAGATGGCCGGTGAGACAAAGGACACACACATGATGACAATGTATGGGCCGGAGATAAAAAAGCTGACCGCGACGGTCTGGTCTGGAAAGGCCGCGTAGATATTATAATTGATCACCTGAAAAATAGTGGTGTACATCACCGCGAAGGAGGTGGTCAGAATACTGATATAGGCCAAAAGCTTTTTGGTTTTGGATAATGCCTCTAACATGACAGACCTCTGATTCTGGATGCTTCATCCTTTAAATAAAATGATTCTCCTGTTTTAAACCCGGTGTGTTTTGTGTTATCATAATGTTACACATTTATTTGACCGTGATTAAAAAAGGAGACGTACTCAAAATGGCAACAGAAAACAAGAATGGCATTTCAACCCGAAAGAAGATTTTAACCACCTGCAGGCACCTGTTTTATGAAAAGGGCTTCGCGTCTGTAACCTTTGCCGGTATCTGCAAGGCGACCGGCACAAACCCCGGCTCTGTCTCCTACCATTTTAAAAGTAAGATTAACATCGCCCTGCTGATCTACCAGGAGCTTATGGAGACCCTGTCAAACGAGTCCAAGGCCCTGTTTCCTGACAGCGACCTGACACAGCAGCGCATGCTGGCTCTGGGCATGCATTTACGCCTGCTCTATGACAACGCCAATTACCGGCGCTTCTCGGCCGAGGTCTGCACACAGCGTGCCTACGACAAGGAGCTGTCCCGCTTTGTCTACAGCTATTCGGAGCCCTTTCTGGTGGCCAAGGAATACATGAGTGAGCAGAAGGCCCTGTTTTACTTTGCCGCCATGATTGGGATGGACGGGTATCTGGAATCCTATATTGACCGGGATATCGACCGGCTGACCTTTGACGAAATTTTCAATTACTATCTTGAACTGCACTATTCTTTTCTTGAAAAGGCGGATTTTTCCCGGCGCTTAGCCCGTGTTTATGAGGACTTAGGCACGCTGGAGATCCGGGTATCCGAGGATTTCGAGCTCTCCATCGCGCCCTGTCCTCCGGCACAGGACTAGCAGCTCATATAGAAGAATTTTTCAAACACAGCGTCCTGGGCTGCCATTACCAACGGTCTGGCGTTATCCGGCGTATTGGGGTAATATTTCACATAGTCGTCCCAGCTCTGGTAATAGCGGCTTTTAAATGCCGGAACCTCTGAATGGTGATAGTCTTCCTTTTTAAAGACCTCACCCGTGGCGGTTCCGGCATTTTCATATACGCCGTAATCCCGCACGGTTTCGCAGACTGCGATCAGGTTTTCGAGCTTGATATCGGCCAGTGTCATGGGGTCCTTGTCAAAGCCGAAAATGTACTGGCCGCCGGGGGCCATAATGTCCAGCCAGGCCTTTGTCTTATCGACCACCTCCTGTCTGGTGCAGGTTAAAAGGTGGTTGAGCGGGAATCCGCCGCCCAAAACAAATTTTTTACCCAGCTTTTTCTTGATTTCCTCAGGATCGGTCAGCTCAAAGGTAAAGTACATGCCTGTGGGCAGCTCGTACAGGTAGTCCAGCAGCCTTGTCCAGTCATGCTCCAAAAACGCGCCGCACCGCATGCCAAGGGACGCGTAATCCGTTACCAGCCGTTTCCATGAGGGCAGCCAGACCTCTGCAAAATCCTTTTCCCGGATATAGGTGGCCATGTGCAGCTGGTACATGGTTGGGTTATAACGGCTGATCTGGCGGCTGTCTGTGCATTTCCCCATTTTATACATCATGGGATAGATGGCGTCCAGGGCCTCTGCCAGCTCCTTCCGGTGTCTCCGGACATCCATGCAGATGCCTGAAAAGCTTCTGAGCTGATCCCCGATCCAGTCCATCGGGGCGCGGCCAAAGCCCTGGATGCCCACATCTGACGGATAGCCGTATTTTTCGTTGAGCCTCTGCACCATGGACCCTGTCCGGGCGTAGTAGTCCCCCTCCAGGATCATCTCCTCATACAGTGAAAACAGGACCTTTCCCTTGCTTTCCTCCACATTAAGGTTTTTATAGAGCCGTGGAACACATTTGTCAATTAAGAAGGCATAGGGGTCTGCAATGAGCTCAGGATACTCATCGGGCCGCATACACTCGGTGTTGGGGTGCTGCATGATGCCGGTGTTGGACATGAGCTTGTTTTTGGCGTCCAGTGTCTGGGAGGAATAAGGCGCGTAGACAGATCCCGCGTAAATACAGGTATCGGTCGGGATCCTTTCGCACAGCTCCTCCGCGGCCGGCTCCAGCAGTGAAGGGTCCCAGTAGGCGGCCTTCCGGTCAACCTTTCCATAATCCGCCACTGCGGTTAACGGCAGACTGACTGAAATGGGCACCCGTTTCGGGATTTTATTGTCAAAGACATCTTTAATATTCTGTGTGCGTTCGTCGCAAATTTTTTTAACGTTATCGTTCATTTATTTTTACTCTCCTTTTTTTGTTAATGCGCTGTTTTTACGCTTTACTGCTTTCCGGGAAGCTTTTCTTCTCAATGGCCGATACAAATATTTCGGCCACAAAGAGCACGGCCAGTATGACGGCTGAAATAATCCATGTCTTTACGAAG
Source organism: Eubacterium sp. 1001713B170207_170306_E7 (assembly GCF_015547515.1). Lineage (NCBI taxonomy): Bacteria > Bacillati > Bacillota > Clostridia > Eubacteriales > Eubacteriaceae > Eubacterium > Eubacterium sp. 1001713B170207_170306_E7. The sequence continues at coordinate 455,566 of NZ_JADMVE010000003.1, read as the reverse complement.
GAATCGGTATGCATGAGCTGTGTCAGCCAGGTGGCGTAGTAGGTGCTCACAAAGGAGCCGATGCCGTAAACCGCGGTCGAAATGGATACCGAATCGTCGTAACGAGACTTTGGTACAATCGCAAAGCCCTGGGCGTAAGCGTATGAAAAAGCGTACTTATAGGTACAGCCCCCGATGGTCCCCACCACCAGCACGGTCGCCACAGATGGGAAAAGAATCAGAATAAACAGCGACAGCGCGGCTACAAGATAGCAGACTGTGATGGTCTGACGCTTCAGCCTGCTGTAGACAAAGCCAAAGCCCAGGCAGAGCACAAACCCGGCCAGGGATTTAACCGAGGCCGAAATCCCCGCCAGCTCTGTCCCGCCGATACCGTTTTCCATAATGTAGGAGGACAGGTAATAAAGAACCGTGCCGCCCAATACCACATTCATGACAAACCAGCCAAAGCTCATCCACCAAAAGCGCCAGCCAAGGGCTTCTCTTTCACCCTTTCCCCCGGCCTGCTCCACACTCTGGCTTTCCGGCCGGATACTGGGAATAAATAAGACCAGCAGAAGCACCATCGGTACCGCTGACCAGTAAATTTTAAAGACATTCTGCCACGCGCCGCTGGCGGCCAGAATACCGGCCACATAGCTGAAGATAACACCCACAAGGCTCAGCGCCGCGTTGTAGTAGCCCGTAATCTTCGCCCTTTTTGTCTCATCCTCATAAAGATCCGCGATCAGGGCAACGGCTACAACATTAACCACCCCCGAACCAATCCCCACCAGGGTCCGCATGATGCACATGTATAAAAAATCATCGACTAAAACACCGGCCACGGCGCCAACAGCAAAGATAACGCCCCCTGCGATCATAACCGTCCGCTTGTTCACCTTTTTCAGCACCACGCCGGTGAGCAGCGACGCAATGACCACGATGAGCATTGGCCCCGAAATAAAATAATTGATATAGCCCATTGAATCCGGATAGGCCTGGTACAACAGACCAATTACAGGATTAATGGCCAGGTCCGCCATAACGGCAATCGCTGTGGCCATAATCGCGATGACTGCCAACGTTTTCTTAGACTGTGACATTTCCACTGACATAACAACCTCTCCTTAAAACATCTGATTTACTGCTTTTAACCCCTGCTCTCCCATAAAACACACTTTTTTACTCCTTCTCATTATTTGAGCACGATTAAATTTGAGTATGCTCAAATTATATTGCCTTTAATTTGGTTTGTCAAGACTAAATTTTGAAATTTCTGTATTTTACGTTTTTTAAAAGCCGTAAAACGCCGCAATTTCTCCCATAATATCCATCTTAACTATAGGCTTTTGGCTGATTTTATGATATTATTTTAGGAAGTATAAAAATCAAGCATTATAACAGGAGAGAATAGATGGAGACAAACGAAAAAACCAATTTTATTATCAACGCCATTGATGAGGATAACAAAAACCATGTGTATACCAACGAGCGTGTGCATACGCGTTTTCCACCCGAACCCAATGGCTATTTACATATCGGCCACGCCAAGGCCTCTTTGCTGAACTACCGCGTTGCCAAAAAGTACAACGGAAAGTTCAACCTGCGTTTTGACGATACCAACCCGGTCAAGGAAGACATTGAGTACGTCAACTCAATCAAGGAGGATTTATCCTGGCTGGGCATTGACTGGGAGGACCGCCTCTACTTTGCGTCCAGCTATTTTTCCAAAATGGCGGATTACGCGGTGGAGCTTATTAAAAAGGGGCTGGCCTTTGTGGATGACCTGAACGCCGACCAGATCCGTGAGTACCGGGGCACCCTCAAGGAGCCTGGCAAAGAGAGCCCTTACCGCAACCGCTCTGTATCCGAAAACCTCGAGCTTTTTGAAAAAATGAAGGCCGGCGAATTTGAAGAGGGCGTCAAGGTGCTCCGCGCTAAAATCGACATGGGCAGCCCGAATATGAACATGCGGGACCCAGTCATTTACCGCATCCTGCACACCAAGCACCCCAACACCGATGAGGACTGGTACATCTACCCCATGTACGACTTTGCCCATCCGGTGGAGGACGCCATCGAGGGCATCACCCATTCCCTGTGCACCCTGGAGTTTGAAGACCACCGTCCTTTCTACGACTGGGTTCTGGCCAACCTGGACGATTTTAAGGCTGAGCATCCCCGCCAGATCGAGTTTGCCAAGCTGAACCTGTCCGGCACCATCATGGGCAAGCGCTACCTGAAAAGGCTGGTGGACGAGGGCATCGTGGACGGCTGGGACGACCCGAGGCTGGCGACCATCTCTGGTATGCGCCGCCGTGGTTACACCCCGGAGGCCATCCAGGCCTTCTGTGAGGAAATCGGTGTGGCCAAGGCCAACTCCACTGTGGACATCGCCATGCTGGAGCATTTTATCCGTGACGACCTGAAGCTGAAGGCGCCGCGTGTCAACGCTGTGCTCGACCCTCTCAAGGTCACCATTACCAATTATCCCGAGGACCAGATCGAATGGCTTGAAATTGAAACCAACCTGGATGTACCGGAAATGGGCATGCACAAAATGCCCTTTGGCCGTGAAATCTATGTCGAGAAATCCGACTTTATGGAGGTTCCGGTCAAGAAATACTTCCGCCTCTTCCCGGGCAACGAGGTCCGCCTGAGAGGCGCATACTTCATTACCTGCAATGAGGTGGTTAAGGATGCAGACGGCGAGGTCATCGAGCTGAAATGCACCTATGATCCGGAGACAAAATCCGGCTCTGGTTTTACAGGCCGCAAGGTCAAGGGAACCATCCACTGGGTATCTGCCGCCGAAGGGAAACAGGTCGAAGTCCATATGCTGAACCCGCTGCTCAAGGACGAAGAAGGCTTTGACGCCGACACCTTCCTCGATAAGATCAACCCGGATTCGCTGCAGAAGATCACCGCCTGGGTCGAACCGCGTGTAATGGAGGCCGCCCCTTACGATAAATTCCAGTTTGTCCGCCAGGGTTATTTCTCCGTGGATCCCAAATATTCAACCGCGGAAAATCCGGTCTTTAACCAGGTGGTGCCGCTCAAGAGTTCCTGGCGTCCCGGCAAATAGAGCATAAAACATCGAGGAGTAAATAAATATGATTTGGTCATTAAAAGAAACCCTGCCCCGTGAAGAAATCCGTGAAATTCAATTCAAACGTCTGAAAAAAACACTCAAGCACGTGTACAAAAATGTGCCCTACTACCGAAACCTGTTTAAGGCCAATAAAATCAAGCCTGAGGATATCCGCTCTCTGGAGGATCTGCGTTTCCTCCCCTTCACCACCAAGGAGGACCTGCGGATGAACTATCCCTTTGGCCTGTTCGCGGTGCCTAAGGAAAAAATCGTGCGCTACCACGCGTCCTCCGGTACCACCGGCAACCCCACCGTGGTGGGCTACACCAGGAAGGATCTTGAAACCTGGGCCGAATGTATCGCCCGCCTGGTTACCATGGGCGGCGTGACAAAACGGGATACCGCCCATGTATCCTTTGGCTACGGCCTGTTCACCGGGGCTTTTGGCCTGCACCAGGGCCTTGAAAAGGTGGGCGCCGGGGTCGTGCCCATGTCCAGCGGCAATACCCAGAAGCAGATAAAAATCATGAAGGATTTTGGCGCCACCGTCCTCATCGGCACGCCATCCTACGCGCTGCGCCTGGCCGAAGTGGCCCAGGATATGGGCCTGGATCCGGCAGTGGATTTAAACCTGCGGGTCGGCTGTTTTGGCGGCGAGGGCTCCACCGAGGCCATGCGCGCCAAGATCAACGAGGCCTTTGGCCTGTTCGCCACTGAAAACTACGGGATGAGCGAGCTCATCGGGCCCGGTGTCTCCGGCGAGTGCCCTGCGCTCACCGGCATGCACATCAATGAGGACCATTTTATCGCGGAAATCATTGACCCGGTCACCCTGGAGGTACTGCCAGAGGGCGAAACCGGCGAGCTGGTCATCACCCCCATCACCAAGCAGGCCCTGCCGCTGATCCGTTACCGCACCAAGGATATCACCCATCTCGACTACACCACCTGCGCCTGTGGCCGCACCACGGCCCGCATGGCTAAAATCGAAGGCCGTACCGACGATATGCTCATCATCAGCGGCGTCAATGTCTTCCCGTCTCAGATTGAGGAAGTGCTGCTGAGCATTGACGGCATTGGCTCCAACTATCTGATTACCGTGAGCAAGAAGGGGTATCTGGATAAAATCGAGATTGATGTGGAGGTGGTCGACCACGACCTGCTGGATTCGGTGACCAAGCTGGAAGCGCTTTACTCCGAAATCAAGACCAAGCTGCACACCATTCTGGGAATCCACCCAACCATCCACCTCGTTGAACCCAAGAGCTTAAAACGTTCCGAAGGAAAGGCCCAGCGTGTCCTCGACCTTCGGGGCGAAAAATAAGGAGACCCGATATGTTAATTAAACAATTATCCATTTTTATCGAAAACAAAAAAGGACACCTCGCCAGCATCACCAAGGTGATCTGTGACGCCGGAATTGATATCCGGGCCATCTCGGTTTTTGACAGCTCCGAGTTCGGCATTCTCCGTCTGGTTGTCAACGAGCCCTACAAAGCCGCTGAGCTTTTGAAGGAAGCCGGCCATGTGGCCAAAATGACCGATGTGCTGGCCGTTGAGCCTGAGGACCGTATCGGAGCCATGTACCGCATTTTTGACACCCTGTCCGATAATGACATCAATGTGGAATACGTCTATTCCTTTGTCATGCGCAATCAAAGTGCCATGCCGCTGGTGATCATGAAAACCAGCGATCAGGAAAAAGCCATCGAGGTGCTCAAGAGCTCTGGCGTCATCGTCCTGCCAAAGGAAGAGGTGTATCAGGTCGACTAAAAACCTTTTTCAGACAAAAAAATCACAGGGCCTCACCGCCCTGTGATTTTTTTATTTTATTCCTGAACAGGATTACAGCAATTCCTCGGCCTTTTCAGGTGTAAAAATAAGTTGTTTATCCTCTGCCTTAGCGGTTCCCTCGAGGCGGTAGCCCTTGGGGCCGCCGTCCATGGTCGCTGCCAGTACCCAGGCTTTCGGGTTGCTCAGCAGATTTTTCTGGGTCACTTCCATTTTGTAAATCCCAAAGGTGATGGTCTCGTCGCCAACCTCCCCTTTACCTGCGATAATCGGATGCGGAAGATTGTTTTCCCCCACTGTATCGATCACTACAAACGCTGAACCTTCAATTACTTTTTTGATGTCTTCCTGGATTTTCATCACCATGCTCCTTTATTTTTATTGGTAGCAGTTTACTCCGGATTTGCTATCTGGTATAATTATACTACCACAACGTAATGTAATCAATTACGCAGTTTATTATGAGTAGGTGAGAAAAAAATGAGCACTCCTGAAACACTTAAAAAACAAACCTGTACCAGCCACTGCCCCTGCGGCACTTACTGTCCCTTATCGGCGGCCCTGAGCCTCATCGGCGGCAAGTGGAAAATCCCGATTATCTGCGCCCTGAAGCAGGACGGCCCCACACGCTACAACGAGCTGAAGCGAAAGATCACGGGCATTACCAACACCATGCTCGCCAGCTCTCTGAAAGAGCTGGAAAGCAATGGGCTGATCTGCCGCAGGCAGTATGATGAAATGCCGGTCCGGGTAGAATACAGCCTGGCCGGGCCGGCTGAGGACCTGATCCCGGTTCTGTCCCAATTTGCGCTATGGGGAAAGCAGATGCACGATCAGGCCCCTCCCGCTGCACGCGAATAATTCGTTTTATTCAGGCGGCCGCAATGCGGAAATACAAGCATTCAGCCCTGCGTACCGCCTGCCGATCCATGCGCCACCGCGATGTGGTGGCGCTTTATCTTATGCTGCAGGTTCTGTCTGGAAATGCCTAAAACTCTGGCGCTTTTAGAAATATTGTAACAGTTCTCATGGAGCACCGTGAGCAGAATTTCTTTTTCATAGGCATGGAGGGCTTCTTTCAGGTCGCGTGTTTTTGTTTCTCCGCCATTCATTTTCATACCTCCGTTTCATCCAAATATCTGGTCGTAAGCCTTTTGATCAAAGGGGACCTTGCGCCCGACGCAGTCGTACTTTTTACACAGGCTGCAATTATCATAATCCTCGTCCCCTGAAAAGAGCAGCTCGGACACCGTGTAGCCTGGCTGCATATAGTTCTTGCCCGTCAGCCGGACCCCGATGGTCTCTGTCACGTCTCCGATGATCTCAAAAAGGGCCGGGTTATTGGCAATGGGCCAGTCGGGCAATGAGCCCGGATTCAGGCGGCCCATATGCTCAAAGCCAAAGTGTGTCTTTAAATAATGATCTACGGCGGCCCGGGCCTCTCTGAGCGCCGCGTATTTCAACAAATCGCGCGCCTCGTCCGAGGGCCCCTCCAGAGCGTCCAGTTCATCGCCCGCGGTTACCACGGTGGCGAAAACCCGCTCGGTTCCCTTCAGCTTTTCCGCCAGCAGGTGGCTTTCAAAAATTGTATCCCCGACCTGCACACGGTCCCTGCCCAGATCCTTTACCGGACACCACTTAATCATGGCTCTGGGCCTTACAAGCTTTTCGGCCGGGCCGGCCCAGCGGAGCAGCTCCTGACAGACCGTTGACTGCGGCTCCAGGTGCTTGTCTCTGGCAAAGCCCTCAATATCATAATGAATTTCCATAGGGTTAAATACGATTTTTTCCATTTTGTTTTCCGCCTTTCTCGCGATCACTTTTTATCATCAAGCAGGTCACCACCGCCAATAGCGCCATGACCAGCATAAGCTGATAGGCCAGTGTAAAGCTGCCTGTTGCCTTTTTAATTGCGCCGCCCGCATAATTGCCAATCATGGAGCCCAGCCCCAGCGAAAGGTTTAACAGCCCAAAAAGACGGGCCGTTTGATCCGGCGGCAGAATTCTGGAAACATAGGTGGGATGCAGGCCAAAAATGCCATTGTAGGTCAGGCCAAAGATGGCGCAGGCCAGAAGCGCTCCGGCCGCTCCGCCTAAAAAGACCACCGCGGCAATGGACAGCACCGATACGCTGTAGGTAATGAGCATGGCTGTTTTGGCCGAGGTGCGGTCTGCCAGCACCCCGGCAATAAAGCCGCTGAAGATGCCGATAAAGCCAAACAGGCTCCAGCAAAGCCCGGAGACCTGCCCGTTGAGCCCCAGATCCTCCTGCATGAGCGGAACAATGTAGCTCTGAAAGGGGATCAGGTAAAGGCCTGAAATCACCAGCAGCAGAACCAGCAGCAGATAATGCCGCCAGACGCCGCCGGCGGGCGGCGCCACCTCCGCAGCAGGCCTGGGCTCCCTGTCCACGCCGCGCTGTTTCACTCTGCCCGCGCTGTTTTTTTCAAGCGCGGTGATGGCGTAAATTCCCACAGCTCCGAGGAACAGGCTGATAACGCCAAAGACCAGCCACACCGTGTGTCCGTCACTGTTTTCAAGAAGCCACGGGATAAGCACACCGTTTAAAATCAAACCAAAGGAGGTTCCGCTGGAGATAATGCCCAGGCTCTTTCCCCGGTTCTTCTCCTGGATGTTTTCTGCCACAAAGGCCACCATGGGGATCCACGAGGTGGCGGCAAAAATTCCCTGAAGGGTGACCACCCCGAGCAGCACCCAGGGGTTATTCACAAAGGCCAGCAGTGTGACGCTGACCCCGCAGAGCACAACCGAGCCTGAAATCAGATGCCTGGCGCTGACCACGCTGCAAAGCAGCCCGCCAAGCAGAGAAAACAGCAGATAGGCGCCCTGATGAAAGGCGTTAATCCGGCCGACAAATTCATAGTCAATTCCCAGCTCTTTTACAATATTAGGGGTAATCATCGAAAAAATATATCTTCCAAAAGCAAAGGTAATCGTGATAAAGCCTGTCAGGCAGCAGACATAAATGAGCTCTCTGCGTCTTTCAGTCATGATAATCCCTTCCTTCTGTTTTTCAGTTTTTTAAAAATGTCCAGAGCCTTGCCGCCCCGGGAATCCGCGTCCTCATGACAGCGCGTCCTCTTTTTTCTCATATGGATCAAAATTTTTTCTATGACCCCCGGGGTTTCCAGGGCTCTGCACCCCTTTCCAAAATACCGCTCAGCGTCCAAAAGCTTCCGGGATATTTCCTGTTCACACCACTTTTTTCTAAATCCATTATACTTTCCTTTCCCTGTTTTAAACAAGCCTTTTCTGTCTAAAACAGATTAAATTTCCTGACACTATACCAACGCAATTTTCGTGCCAGTTCCTTCAATATTTTGGAGAAAGGGCTGTTTTTTTAAACACCTAAAATATCTTATAAAATCACAATTATTTTATAAAAACAGGTCTTTTGGGGAATCTGGATCTCCCTCTTCCTGCATAAAACCATTACACGCAAAATATGGCGACATTTCCTTTATTCACGCCATTGTCAACGTTTTAAGACCTGCTTTTTTTAGCGGTGCTCAATTTTTTGCACCAAAAAGGTTTTAAACAGCGGAAAAAAATAGAAAAATCTTGAGCTTTTTCAGACTTTTTTTAACAAATCGGGCATCTGCGCTCACGGCAGTACCTCCACATGCACATAGCCGCTGCTGTAATAGGGCAGCACATTCATGCCCAGCGTCTGGGCGGTCTGGGTCAGGTCCCCCACCCCCACGCCCGGACAGTACAGGTCCGCCGCGCAGCCCCGCTTGTGAAAGGACCAGCTGACGCCCCCGACCTCCTCGTTGCGCGCCGCACACCTTACCCCTGAGGTGATGATGACAGGCCGGTCATACCAGCACCGCAGGGCTTCGATTTTCTCTAAAAGCTCCGGCCGCATCTCGCAGGGCCAGCCGTCACAATAGCCCGCACAGTCACACCGGTATTCTGCCATGGCAAAATGAGGGGAGGCCATGAGCGGCTCCGGCTCTTCCGGCTCTGGCGCTTCAGCGGTTTCCTGCCCCTCTGCCGGGATTTCCGGCTCTGCGGGCCGCTCTGGCTCCTGTACCGCCTGCTCCACAACCGGCTCGGCCGTGGGTGCCGGCGGGGCGGTCTCCCCAGCCAGCCGGCCGAAAAAGACCAGGGCAGTCAGCGCGCAGACAGCCGTCAGTATGAAAGCCGCGCCTTTCTGACAAATGTTCATTCGTTTTTCCTTTCGCTTTTCGTTCATCCATAACCATCACTTTCCCGATAAAAAAGGGGCTTTCGCCCCTTACTTACACAGCTTCTTCAATGACCACATCGGTTTTGGTGGTGTCCACCTTCACGGCTCCGGCCACCTTTACCAGGCCAAACCCTTCGGGCAGAAAGGCGCCCTGGTCCACAATGGCCTGGGCCCCTGCCTTGATCTCGGCATCGGTAATGCCCTTCTTGTAATCGGGAATGGTGATTTTAAACTCCTTCCCGTCCGCACGCTGAAAATAAATGGTTAAATCCTTGCTGGTTGTTGCTGCCATGTTTGTTTCCTCCTGTTGTTTTAATTTTAATACCTGTCTGCGGCACGACGGGGGCGTCGTGCCCTACCTTTAGGCTGTAGGGAACCACGCCCCCGTGGTTCCGCGCTGTTTTCCATTGAGAACCTGTTGAAATCGCTATGCCACTTCGATGAGTTCCTCCGCGGTCACCTTTACCTGCTTTTCCCGGATGGGCTCCTGCATGCCGGTGATGGCCTTGGCGGTGCCCACAAAGGCGGCGTCGGTCACTTCGGGATCAATGTCCCCGTAGGTCTTAGAAGACTTGACGATCTTCCCTTCCCGTTCGCCATGGTTTACGGTCACCTTCATTCCAACGGATTCTACGCTTTTTTCAATTGCCATTTTCAACCTCCTGAATTGTATTTTGTCTGGCGTTTTGCCTTACACTTATACAATAGGATTTTGACTGCAAAAACATCCCTTTCTTAAAAAACTTTTTTCTAAATTTTTACAGCGCTATGCCAAAAGCCTTTCTAAGACGCTGGATACCGCTTTTCCGCCGCTTCTCAATGGTGCTGACTGGCGCTCCCTTCATGGCAGCGATGGCTTTGACAGACAATCCTCTGTAATACCGCAGCTCCAGTACTTCTTTCTGCTCTGGCGAAAGCTCCCGCATCTCTTGGTTCAGCTTAAGGCACAAGGCTGTTTTCACCTCGGCTTCTCTTGCCTCCCCGCTGATTTCCATGGCGAGACGCTCCTGATGGGCGTACAGGCTCTGATCCTCCATGGTGCACTGCCTTTCTTTCGCGTTTTTCTTGGCCTGCTCCACAAAGTGGTGAAACAGCCGGTTTTTCAAATAAAAGGGAAAGACCACGCCCAGCTCAGCCTGGTAGGCGCTCAGCGTTTCCAGCAGCACCACACTGGCTTCCTGCAGGCCATCCTCATAATCTGCCGGGTCGTAGATGTATTTTTGCACCATGGACAGCATTAAAGGCTGAAAGGTGTGCAGCAGCAGTTCAAAAGCGTTTTCATCGCCTGCCTTTGCATCCCTTACCCACGCATCTACCAGCTTGTACTGCTTTTTCATTCGTCCTCCTCCCGGATACTCTTAAGCGCAAGGACAATGCCCGGGTAACGGCTCTCCACCGAATCCGAAAAATCATTAAACAAGTCCTCGGCCTCCTCATCGCTTCTCGCGAAAAAGCCCATGTCTAAAAAGCACTCAGCCTTGACCCGGTAGGCTCGTCTCCGCCCGATGATCCCCGGGCCGGCTCCATAAAAATTTTGCGTATGTATGGCGCACCTCCTGTATGTATATATATAATATATAAAATAATAATGTTATTGTTATTTATGTCGACACGGGTGTCGGTGATTTGGCGTCCACTTTTTGTTTTTTCCAAAATTTGCCGACACCCGTGTCGGTCATGCCTGTGGACAGCTTTTTCCGGAATCCTTCTCCGGTTCCAGTAAAAAGGACTCCGGATTACCTGCGTAATCGTAAACCATGGTCACCTTTTGGGATAACACATGCTTTATTTCGCACGGCTTTACATTGGGGCGCAGGGGAACCATGGTGTAGATCCCCGCGCCTTTGGCATTGCCCTTTTGATAGATGATCCGCCCCTTATCCTCAAGCTCCTGCCGGTAACGCATCATCTGCCGTTCTGAGCAGTGCATCACATCGGTGATCCGTTTGTTGCCAATGACAAACTCTACGCGCCAGAGCCATTCGCCGGAGGTCGTGAGCAGGGCACACCAGCTGTTAAACACCATGAGCACCACCCATAAGGAGAAAGCTCCTGAGCTCAGCGCGTGATCCTCCAGCCACTCAAACAGATAGCGGATCTCCTTGAAAAAGCTCAAGCCCCATACTCCACAATAAAACGGATATCCTCAAACAGCGCTTCCTTATGCTTAAGGCGGCTGATCTCTTTGTCAAGATGGGCAAGATTGCGGTGAAGCGCCCCGTTTGTAGACGCTTGCTTCTCAAGGGCTTCTGTCAGAATTGATATAGTTTTATCCTTTGCGTAATCAATGCTGCCCAGGGACTCCAGATACACAAAGGGCGGATAACAGCCTGTAATGATGGCGCAGAAGCGGCCCGCTTCCCGCCTCAGGCTGGCGGCTCCCATAAGCCTGAGCGTATCACCGTTTACCAGATAGGCCGGATGCTGTTTTCCGTCTGAGCACAGGACCCGTTCCATTCTCACGCCGCCGGGAAGCGCTATCTTCTCCAGAAAATCTCTACGACAGCGAAGCCCCAGATAATCACAGAGATCTGTCGCCACATACCAGTGGGCCCGGACCTCAAAGAGATCACGATCTCCCTTCATCTCGTTGATCAGCTTTTTGAGATGGATGATCTGATCCATCAAAGCGCCCGACTCATTGTCACGGGCGGTCATCAGACGCTCTTTAAGCTTCGATATTTCATGGTGTAAAACAGAGACGTGCAGCTCACGCTTTTCCTGGATCAGCGCGCAGCGTACATCGGTGTATTCGGATAATTCCAGGGTTTTTTCCTCAACAATAATGGTTTCCTGATCGATTTTTCGGTTTAATATTTCTTTCATTTTCAGTCCTCCTCTTAGGCTTAATCCACTTTTAAAACAACAGGAACGGATACATTACAGCGCACTTCAAGACCTGCCCTCTGAGGCTCACAGCTAAACAGCCAGCCGCAAAGCGCATCCCACTCCGTGAAAACCAGGTGGTCATATTTCGTTTTATTCACCGTTTTGCACTTAGCATCAAGCATCTTTTTCACTCCTGCTTTATCCACAAAATTTTTGTACTGAACACGTTCTGGGTTTCCTGGATGCGGGATGGGTAAAACCCGCACGCCCAGCCCATTAAAATGCCGGCTGGTATAGCGGCCGGTTTTTTTAAAGCCCAGTACCCGTTCCACATCCGTGGTGGCGTAGAACATCTTTCGCCCGCCAACACAGAGGGTATCCACCTTACCATAGGCGCTGTGCTCCAGTTTATGATAGCTTTGGAGAATTCTTTTTACTTTTTCCGGAAGTTTGACGACAAAATGCTCCCGCTGGGAACCATGGTTATTTTGACCGCATGGAACCGCTCCCTTTTCCGCTGTTTTTTTGGAAAAAGTGTTTTGTTTCTTTTGTACTGATTTCTTCATCTTCAGTACCTCCTCATTCAATTATTGACCCGCGCTTTCCTGCGCTGACCTTGACTCTATTCTACAGCCTGATGGCCTGTGTGAGAATGTACTCGGAGTTGGACTTTTTTCCTGGAACCGGCTTTTTCCAGAGGGGATCGCCGTTGGTGTCTGAGCATTTCAGGCGCAGCAGGCTGTACCAGTTTTCAACACGGATGATCCCGTCTATCAAACGGGCGGCAAAGGCCTGTGCCCAGGCTGCCAGCTGGTGCAGCCGGTTTTTTCTGGCGTCCTTGCGGTCAGGCTTCCCGCTCTTGCCGGGGCCTGGTATACCAGCCTCTGGCCGCAGGCCCAGAGGACCCTGGACAACCTTTTTGGCATAGGTTGCGTTTTTCTGAAAATCCCGCCTTCTGGCCTCGGCCTGCTCTTCCTCAAAATAGACCACCAGCTCCCCGGCCTCCAGCAGCTCTAAAATATCCTCGGTCAAAAGCTTCTCATAGACCTCGGAGCTGTAACGGCAGTGCTTGATCATCTCGAGGGTGAGCACCCGGTGGCAGTACTGGAGCTTTTTAAAGCAGGCGAATTCCCGCCGCTTTTTACAGTCGGGGCAAAAAAGAACCGGTATGAGGAAGATGGTGATCTCCTCATACCGGTTGATTACAATGCGCACCGCGAAACCATTACGGTTCAGCTTTCTAAGACACTTGCGTGTCTTTTTCCTGAGCCGTTTTTTATATTTTTTGTTGTAGCTTGTCAATACCGCCTTGCCGCTGGTCGTCCTTTTTAGGCGAGGCTTTCGCTTTCTTCTTCGTTTTGGCGGCTTTTGTTTTCCCCGCTCTTTTGCAGGCCCGGGCGCGGCGATGTCCAATACTTCCCTGTCAATCGGAATATCGTTCTGGCAGCGCAGCTCAAGGCCTTCGTTAAGGTTTAGCTCATATAGACGGGGAACCTTTTCGGTCGTTTTGATCATCGTTTCCACAAGCGCCCGCGCCGCCGGGGTTGGCGCTTTGAGGATGGCCTGGGCCGGGGTATCTTCTGGGGTGATGAGGGGGATTAAGGTGTAGTGGGATTCGGGCAGATGGATGGTCATAATGAGGGCTCCTTTGTTATTTTTGAATTTGGCGGGCCGTGAACGGATGGGGTTTAAAAAAAGAAAAACCGGCAAGCGATACGCATATTGCTATGCTTTCGCTTGCCGGTTGATTGGGATGTGTCCCGGAAACCATGGATTTAGCTATTGTTATTCATTTTCCTTAACTTCAAATTATACTCTGCATCTTTCAAATTACTCAAAGCGATCTCAATAAACGCTTCTGGCTGTATGATATCATTATTCTTATCGACCAGTTTCATACATCCACTAATTGGCTTTGTCCTCCAATTCTTTGCATGTTTAAATTCTTCAGTTTCTCCCCATAAATATGGGACCGGCAAGAATCCAGCTGAAAATATTTTATAAAATCCATCTGCTGAGTAAGGATTAACAATATTATCTTCAATAGCAGCTATTACTTTACGTGCTGCAGAAAGAAGTTCCATTTCACGACGGTTTACATTGCTATTTTTACTCATATCTTCAATATTTTTTTGCTTTCTAAGGGCTCGATATTTTTTTAATGCACAATGCGTAATCTGGACGCTTTCATTTATAATATCTGGTGTCGCCAACTGGGTTGCCTCAGAATAACTAACTACATGAATAATCGGTGGACTCATTTCATTATGAGGATCAATATCATCCATTAAAGCTGTTACTGCTGCCAATTGTATTTTTGCCTCATAAATGTCTGGCCTAAAATAATCAAGACCTGCTCTTGGCTGTAACAGCACAGTAAAGTCTTTATCTTCTAAACCTCGAATAAGTTTTAACATTGCTCTTGATTTTGCTAAATCCTGTACTCCCCAAGTAAATCTAGGCGTATTTAACATATTTTGCAAAATAAAAGTTTTGATTCCTAATTTTTTTGCAAGTACAGCTGCTAAGTATGCTGATACAATGTAGGTTACATCATCCGCTCCCCTAAAAGCAAAGTGGTGTGAAACATTTGCTTCGAATGGCTTTCCTGTTCCAGCAATATATCTTATTGTTTTAATATGCTCTTTTAAATTTGTATAAAGATCATAAGGACCTCTTTCATCAAGTTTATTAAACCACCAAAGTGATAGTGCATGCCAGCAAATGTTTATGGTTTTTTCATATATTTGTGCTAGTTCTGGTATATTTTTTGTCCCAGCATATGTTCTTACTAACAACGGTCTGGAAGATTCCCATATTTTTCTGTATTCTTCAGGAGAATTTATTGGTACACCGCCTCCATTTGCTTTATCCTGCCAGTTTTCAGCAAAATTCGATTGTGTTAGCTGCGAACTGCCAATTGACAAAATGTCCAAATAACCTGCTTCTGCCAAGCATTTAACCCAAACTAAAAACTGCTCCAATGATTCTTCACGTGATAATGTTGAGGAAAATGGTCCAACATGCGCTCTCATCAAAGGCTCAAATCCAATTTTTATATTTGATTCAAGCCTTTTTATTAAGGTATCTTTCATTGAACCAAGCCCAGTATACTGCGACTTATTTTTAGGTTCGTATTTCAAATATTCCTCTGAATCTATAAGTTTTTTGCCAAATTCCATTAACTGCTCATCATATTTACTTCCCATATATATATTACTTGGAATTTTGTTTTTAGGTACACCTAATTTAAATAAAGTCTCTCGGATAGACTCACCACCAATAAAAGTGACAACTAACCCTTTAAATTCTTTTTCAATTGCTTTACACGCTTTTGGTAGGCCGGCAAAAAAGATGCCTTCTATAGGACCTCCCTGAAATTTCATTAAATTTGCTTCTTTTAGGCTATTAACTAAGTATCCCATCATATTTAAAGCATCATTTTCGTCTAATCTATAACTAATTCCCAACTTTTGAATCTTTTTTGAACTAATCCAATCCAGCACACCTTTTCTCTGTATAGCATATTTATAATTATTCAACATTTTTGAGACTTTATCGTCCGCTACAACTACATCATATCCACAATCATATAATAGCTCGACTACTGTGTTAATTCCTAGAGTATGTGCATCTAACGCAGGCTTTATAAATCCATATTGAATACTTTTTTTCTCATTCATAGCGCAACCTCTTATACAAACAATTTTTATACATTTAGTAATGAATAATTTAAATCTCTCAGATTACGGCCACTTTTTCTAAAATCAACATCCATAAGTTTTGACGCTAAATCAATTATCAGTGTCGTATACTCCATATTAACACCTATTTTTTGACCAATCGCTTCTAATGGTACCAATCCACATGGAATGTCTTCAAAAATATATCTATGTTTTAAAGAAGAAGGAGCCTCGATATTTTTGTAAGCCTTATTATTTTGAATACAATCATAAATATTTTGACCAATTACATGATACGTTCGGATTAACCATTCTTTAGCTGATTCGACACGATATCCCATCTTAACTGAAACTTCAACTCTTTCCATATCAATCTTTTCAATTAACTCTCCAATTGTAGGTGTTATACCATCATAATAATATTTATAGGTGTTGGATAAACTTTCAGTCCATCCTGCATTTAGTAGTAATGGTGCGCAGTGTAAAATCATTCCTACATTCCCAATAGAAGTTTGAATCATAGAGTCACTTGATTTAAAATATTTTTTTATACAATCTGGCAAATAGCTGATGATACACTCACTCGATTCTAAATTTAATGCAGATATCAAAACGGAATCCTTTAATGCTATAATATTCACTGCATCCTCGGCTGTTTTTCTACAGGTGTAAATAATGGTCTGTGTTTCTGCAATAATCTGTTTATACTCACTATTGTATTTTTCAAAAGTATTCTTAAACTCCAGTGCGCCAAATGTTCTCCCGGGATTCAATACAATAACTGTAGATTTTTTGATTTTTTTGGCAATTAGTTCCGCCAGTTCTTTATGAGAATTAGCGGGTGTCGTGATTAATATTATATCTGGATTCTCCAATGCTTCGTCCATGCTATCTGTTACTGCATAAATCTTAATAATACCGTTTATTGTTCCTTCACAATAAATGGAATGTGTCTTAATAAGCTTTGATATTGTGGCCCGCGATCGATTCCATAAAGTCACCTGATTCCCTTCTTTGCTTAAATGTGCTGCCATAGAAATACCTGAATTTCCGGCACCAATTACAGTTATTCTCAAAATCTCTTCTCCTTTTAAGAATTTTATATTAAATCGTGAATCATGATATCTTTACCAGTATTTGTTAAAATTCCCACATTCTTATTAGCCAGTTTTTCTTTTGTATTAAGTTCTTCTATGGTATCAGCTGTTATCAAGTAGCCTGCCACTCTGTCACTGCTAGTCTTTGCTTTATCAATCAATGTTCCTTCTGATTTATATTTAAAATAATCATTAATTATCCCTTTTTCTTTTAGCTCTTTAAAATTATAAAGATTATTAAAAATGCCTTCTTCTACATAACAATAATTTAAATGTGCAAAGCTGTATTTCTTTGAGACTTTGATTTTTGGTGTTATTCCAGTGATTAAATCCACATAGCTACTCATTATGTTAAAACCTGTTAACGTCTCAATTAATTTATATTTAGTACCACCTCCCATCCTGGCACTAAATTCAATTATAAAAACATCCTGTCCAGAAACAATCATCTGAACTAATAGTGGTCCATCAGGCAAAGCGAAACACTCACAAATTGACTGCACCACCAATCCTATCTTCTTTATTATTTCATGGTCTAGATCAACTGGAAACCGACTTTGTACAATTGTAAAACCATTTGAGTTTTTAATTTTCTCAGATCTTGTGATTAACAGAATCTCTGCTTTACCATCACTTATAAATGCATCTAGAGATATTTCGAATCCTTCGATATATTCTTCAATAATTGCAGTTTTAGAACGGCTAAGATCTATCGCTTCTTTTATTCTTTGAAGCCCTTCTTCTGCATCAAAACTCTTTTGAACACCTTTTGAACTATTACAATCTGTAGGTTTAACAACAATTGGAAATTTAAATTCCGATAAATCAATACCCTTAACATCCGAAACTACTCTATGTTTAGCCGTTGGAATATCTGATTTATTCATTACATTTTTCATGTATTTTTTGTTGGTTACATTTAAAGCTTTCTCATATGAAATATAACATGGAAGTACCAATTCTTCTGATACTTTTGCAATACTCAGCAAGGCCTGATCTGTACAAGCCGTTGTAACCAGATCAACATTTTCTTTTACAGCAATTTTTTTTATTTCCTCTATGTCTAAAGTACTAACCTGATAGTGATTATCTGCAAAGTTTTTTGCTGGTGGATTTTCATAATAATCAATCAATATTGTTTCAAAGCCTCTTTTTTTAAGCTCCTGTATCAACGCAATTTGATCATAGCCTCCAGCTAATATAATAGCTTTCATTGATTCACCTTCCATTAATAAACGCATATTTTTTTTAATCTGAACTATCCTAATATAATTTTACAAATTTCATCTACTACATTTAACTCTAAATCTGCAAAAAGAGGTAGTGTTACAACATTATCCGCTATTTCTTTTGCTATTGGCGTAGCCTTTGATGAATAAATGGAGCGATAGCATTCGTAATCGTTGATCAATGGATAAAAATATTTACGAACAAATATTTTTTCTTTTGCCAGTTCATCCGCTGCCTGATCCCGCGATTTTCCAAATGCTTTCTCATCAAACACCACTGGAAAATAAGCAAAATTAGTTCTAACGCCTTTTTGTTGTGGATTTAATTTAATACCAGGGATATTTTCTAAATGTTCCCAATAACGCTCAACCACTTTTTTTCGCTTTTCAATCTCATTATTGACATGGCGCAAGTTACAAATTCCCATCGCAGCTTGAAACTCATTCATCTTTGCATTTGTACCAATATCTTCTACCATTGTCGGCGACGTAATGCCAAAATTTTTAAGATTATAGAGTAAGTCTTTTAAGGCTTTATCCTGATAAGTCAGTGCGCCGCCTTCGATGGTATTAAACACCTTGGTCGCATGAAAACTAAACATTGCAACATCACCGAAATTTCCAATTCCCTCGCCGTTCACTTCCACCCCAAAAGCATGAGCCGCGTCATAAATGACTTTTAAGTGGTGCTTTTTAGCGATGGTCTCAATAGCTTCAATATTACAGACGTTGCCATACACATGTACCGGTATAATGGCAGTGGTGTGACGTGTTATCAAACTTTCTATTTTTTCAGGATCGAGTGTATATGTATCTGGATCAATATCACAAAAAACCGGGCGTAATCCATTATCAGCAATGGCATGAGTTGTTGATGCAAATGAAAAAGGAGTCGTAATGACTTCGCCACTTAACCGCAAGGCTTTGATGGCGATAAACAAAGATAAATGTCCATTACAAAACAGGGACACATTCGGAACCTTTAAATAATTTTCCAATTGCTGTTCGAAATTTTGATGCACTGGCCCCATATTGGTTAACCATGCACTGTCAAAAATCGGCTTTATTTCCTCTACATATTCTTCTAAATCCGGCAAGGATGACCGGGTAACCAATACAGGTTTATGCTGCATGTTTTTGTTCCTTTCTTGATTATTTTTCTACTTTTTATTTATTCTTTTTTTTATAATATTCATTAAATAAAAATAACTTTCGATTTTAAAAATTTTAGCACCTCCTACATATATTACTATTGCAGTAATTATTTGGATAAATAATTTTGTATAAATAAATATCTTCATTTTACCTATCAGCATAACAATTACAAACATTATTATTGATAAAATTATTAAAGGTGCTAAATCAACCATCAATTCTTTTATTGAATAGTTTATATACTTATTCACATAATAAGATGTTATCCAAACTGTAATAAATGATGCGCATAATGTTCCTAACATAATTGCATAGACTCCAAATCTAATACAACTAGTAATAAAAAAAAGTGTTAACCCTTTTGATATTATTGAAAGTTTAAATGTGACATCACTTCTGCCTATTGCATTCAAAGCATGCGTTCTAGCTGACAGAGGCCAGAATGAGCATATTATACATGTCAATTGCATGAACGGAACACTTGGCAACCATTTTTCCGTTAATAAAATAATAGTTAATGGTTCAGCCATTGACAAAACTCCCATTAAAATTGGTAAAGTAATAAACATACTCGTTTTCATAGAACGTCGTAATGCACTTTTTAGTCTTTTTGTATCATCCTGCATAATTGATAACGTTGGATAAAGAACCTCATTTAAGCTACCATCAATTGCTGTCATAAAAGCTTGTGGTATTTGCTGTCCTCTTTGGTAGTAACCCAATTCTACTTTTGAAAAGTATCTTCCGATAATTAAAGAGTGTATGTTATTAAACAATGTATTTAATATGTTTGTCCCTAATATTTTTGAGCTATAATGAAATAATGACTTCACACGTTTAAATGATAGTATAGCTCTTGGTTTCCACTTCACTGTAAAACATAAAACAAAAGCTCCTACCAGAGTCCCAAAAATCTTAGAAAACACAAGTGCCCAAACGCCAAAATTTATATATGCTAATGTAATACCAACAACTCCTTGTGTAAAAATATTAGCCAAGTTTCTAAAAAAACTTTTTTTAAAGTCCAAATTTTTTGCCATAATTGCATTGTGAACTGCACAAATAGAACCAAAAATGACATTTATAGACATTACACGCATTATCATTGTCAAATTCGCTTCATTATAAAAAATCGACACCAAAGGGGCTGTCGCAAACAAAATAATGTATATAATGACGGCCATAATAATATTCGCAAAATATACTGACGAAAAATCCACTTCATCAACATCTTTCTTCTGTATTAAGGCTGTTGTAAAACCTTGTTGAATAAAAACATCTGATATGGTTATAAAAATTGTTAATAGGCCTACGATTCCGTAATCTTCTGGCATTAGCATCCTAGCTAATACAATTTGAATTATAAATTGTATTAGCTGTGTCCCTATTCTTTCCACAAATTTCCATAAGACACCGCTAAAAGCACGTTGCTGAATATTACTATTTTTCAATTTTATCTTTACCTATTAGCTTATTTAAAATATATTTAAAATTACCAGTTTTAATTTTCAAAAATAATTGCTCGACCTTTCTATAAAAATTAATTAAAGGAGTATTGTAAGCCATAATTTTATTTCTTTCCTTTTCATACATTTTATCAGCGATTATATATTTTGCATGTTTTAACGGAAAGTCTATCTCATATGTTTTCATATTAAATACTTTTCTAATTCCTTTTGGTAACTGATTGATGTCATCGGCGTGTGCAGAATTTTCTGTACAACCAATATTGCTAATTAAATTTTTTTTAGGGATTATTTGCAGTTGGTTCTGTGCATATACTCCAAATTCGAAAAAAAATTCACCTCCGGCAACATGTCCTTCATAATATTTCTGGGTACTATAAGCCTTCACCCTTTTCCAAAAAATTCTATTATTACTTGTCTTTTCCCGAAGTAATTCCATAATGTAAGTATCTTTTGCATAATCAAAATCACCATACAATTTATCAGATCTTCTCCATGTAGCAGTTCCCCAAATTGAGCCTTGTCTAGAAAAAAAATAATCTGAATTAACATTTTGCGAAACACCTAAATGATTCATTCCGCATATTATATGTACTCTTAAATCATCTTTATAGTACTCAAGTAGTTCAGCACAATATTGAAAAAAACTAACAGAAGGAAGTATATCGTCTTCTAAAAAAATACATCTATCAACTCGATCCCAGATATACTTTCTACATTTTTGAGACATTGTATACATTCCTTGATTGTTTTGTTCATATAGTTTATATATTGTACATTCCCAATCTATTTCATTTTCGAATATTTCTCTATTTTTTTTTATAACTGCTTTTTCTTCCTCTGTTCTTCCACCATCTGAAACAAGAAAGAGTATACTGGGTTTCGCCTTCTTTATAACTTCAAATTGCCTTCTCTGACACTCTGGTCTTATCCATATATTGATACGGACTGGTACGTCCACTAAAAATGATTTCAAAGCTATTTATTTTCCTCCTCAATTCAAATGTAGAAATTAGTCTTATTTTTATTTTGAATTTTTCAACTATAAAACATCTCTTTTTAATACATCATAAACTACCATATCAATAATGCTAAGAAAAAAATAACAAACTAAAAATAGCATCATTCCCCGAACAAGCGGTACTGGAGAATACAAATACCATCTTGGTGTGGATGATACAAAGAAAATCAATATAAGATTTTTTACAGAATTTGTAGTATAAGAGGCAAAAAATGTGTATAAATTTGCTATAATCGCAGAAAACAATGTACCAAACCAACTTAAATAAAAATTCATATATATTGGTAATATACCGCCACCCATATGTTGGATAAACTGAACGGTATATTCTGGTAAATTTGAATTTTGAACACTTCCCCCTACAAACATTGATATTAAAAACTGTTTCAACATATAAACTTTTGCATTCAATGACGTTATGGCACTGACTTTTATAAAAGTTAATGATGTATAAAATGCATATGTAGATGTATCGAGAACGAACTTATTTTTTAAAATACTTTGAACAACACCGATAAGATTAACATTAGTTGCTAGATTCCCCCGAACTATACCAACCATCGTCATCAAAACAATCCCTAAGCAAAAAACAATAATACAATATTTCCATTTAAATTTATGTGCTAAATTAAAATAAAAAAAGATTATCGCTAATTGAAGCGATGTGACTCTTCCACCAAAAATTAAATCTTGAAAAGCAAAGACTATTAAGATTATTGTTGTCATATTTCTTAGACCATTTTTTTTACCTGAATAGTAATATGCTAAAATAAAAAGAATGCTGGAATATTCATAAATTGTAGAAACACTTCCTCTTCCTGTCCCTAATCCATTTCCTCTGTCAAACCCAAAAATAAAGATCACAATTAAAACGAGAATAAGAACTAATACAATTAAAATATTATTGCGTTCTTTAACAAATTCATTTCTTAGAACTATGTACTTCCTTTTTTTTGAAAAAAGAAAACTAATTATCATAAAAACAAAGATACAATTAATCGCAATTCCTAATGTCTGTACATCAAGAATTCTATTTAAAAAAGCATCCTCTGATATATCTAAGTAACGATCAAGTACAATGCTATAATTAAAATAAGCCAACATTAAGTACACTAGGATTAATTTGGGATTATTTTTATTTTCAAGAACTAAATATGCCGATAATGCCAAAACAAGTATTGATACAATATTATTATTTAAGTCACTATAATTATTTGTTATAATATTTATTAAAAAGTACAGGAACATCAGCATTGAAACAAATATTTTTATAATTATTCCTTTGTCTTTATTTATAATTGCATTTTTAGAAAGTTTTTTCATATGCTTTATTCGTCTTTCATTTTTTTGCTAGAGACTTTTTGTACTGTTGAATATATTTTTTAAAGACTTTTTCTCTATTGAATTCTATGCTTCTATTAACTGAAAAAGTTAAAGTTTTTTTTTGAATAACTTTATATACTTCTTTTATGTTATTTTTTTTTATTATCCTACCATTTTTCCCATTTAAACTCTCCGGACTCCCACCCGTATCATAGGTAATTACTGGTGTTCCGCAGGCCAGTGATTCTAAGTTCGTCGTCGGAAAATTATCTTCCAATGTCGGATTCACAAACACATCCGCCGCTGTATAGATTTCTGCTAATTCTTTTGTGCTGTTTGTACGTTCAATCTTTATTATATTGTCCGGCAGCGCTTTCTTCTGTTTTGAATTCAAGCCCACTAAAATAATCTGAAATTTATCGGGCAATTCTTTGGATAACTGCATAAAAGTATCCAAACCTTTTCGCCGATTCCATACATTCGCAACACCGAGTACAAGCGTTTTATCTTCGCACTGATATTTTTCTCTAAAATTATTCGGGGTGGGCTTGAACACTTCCAAGTCAATACCGTTATGAATAACTTCTACTGCATACTTAGAAAGGTAGCTTTCTTTCACAAGGCCTGCAAGCCAGTGTGAGGGTGTGACGATGGTCATTTGATTTTCATTGAGGGATGTGAACGCATTGCGCTTATCCTGATAGTTACTACGGGATTGATCCTGTAGAATACTTTTAGGGTATTCGCTTTTCTGTGGGCATTTTTCGCACCCTATTTTCCACTTCTCACATCCAACGTAATCGAAATATGTACAGTGCCCAGTAAAAGCCCAACAATCATGAAGTGTCCAAATGACTTTTTTATCAACTGTTTTCAGGTAGTTAAAAAGCACTTCGATATTAATAAAGTAACCGTGTAGATTATGAAGATGAATCACATCGGGATCATACGCTTTTACTTTTTCGATAAATCTTTCTGTCGCTTTTCTGGAGCCAAAGCCTTCCCGGTCGGTTAGCCGCGTTTTTAGTCCATGAAGCCGTACTTCCCATTCGCTGTCAATTTTAATCGTTTGATAACCTTTTGGTGCTGTTCCTCTTCCATAAGCAATCAAGCAGTTATGCCCTTCCTGCTTTAACGTATCGTAAAGGTCCGTCGCAATTCTTCCTGTACTGCCGTAACCACAAACCGAATTAATCTGAAGTACTCTCATTCATACTTCCCCCATGTCGTCTTCCTCACAATCCCCGCATAACTCTGAATCACCTTCACCACCTTCACACTCACGTTGGTGTCGGCATAATCCTCGGCCATGACGGTCTCTTCTTGGTTTTCAAACATGTTTACGGCCAGTTCTACAGCCTGCTCCACTTCTTTTCCGGTGATCCCGCCGATCACGATGGTGCCTTTGTCCAGGACTTCTGGCCGTTCGGTGGAGGTCCTTATGAGCACGCCTGGAAAGTCTTGCATGGCGCTCTCTTCGGACAGGGTGCCGGAATCGGAGAGCACGCAGTAGGCGTTTTTCTGAAGCTTGTTGTAGTCAAAGAAGCCGAAGGGCTTCATGTTGGTCACCAGGGGATGAAATCTGAAGTTTCGCTTTTCGATGATGTTTTTACTCCGCGGGTGGGTGGAGTAGATGACGGGCATCTGATACTTTTCGGCGATGTGGTTGACGGCTTCCATAAGGGACAGGAAGTTGTCTTCGTTGTCGATGTTCTCTTCCCGATGGGCGGAGAGCAGAAAGTATCCTTTGGGCTTCAGGTTCAGTTCTTTCAGAACATTGGATTGCTCGATCTCTGCTTCATGATCTCTGAGCACTTCGCGCATGGGACTGCCGGTCACGAAGATGGTCTTTCCGTCCATGCCTTCGCTTAGGAGGTAGCGTCTGGAGTGCTCGGTGTAGGGCAGGTTGATGTCGGCGATGTGGTCGACGATGGTGCGGTTGACCATTTCGGGCACGTTCCAGTCCCAGCACCGGTTGCCGGCTTCCATGTGGAAGATGGGGATTTTGAGGCGCTTGGCGCTGATGGCGGACAGGGCGGAGTTGGTATCGCCCAGGACTAACAGGGCGTCGGGCTTTTCTTTTTTCAGGATGTCGTAGGACTTGGCGATGATGTTGCCCATGGTTTCGCCCAGGTCTTTGCCCACGCTGTCCAGGTAGTGGTCGGGGGCTCTCAGGCCCAGGTTTTCGAAGAAGACCTGGTTTAAGGTGTAGTCCCAGTTTTGTCCGGTGTGGACGAGGGTATGGTTAAAGTACTGATCGCATTTTTTGATGGTGGCGGAGAGTCGGATGATCTCGGGCCGGGTGCCTAGAATGGTCATGAGTTTGAGTTTTTCCATCTTTTTTCTTGCTTTCCTTTTTTATTTGTTTTTACACTTCTAAAAAGTAGGTATCGGGTTTTTCGGGGTCAAAGGCTTCGCTGGCCCACATGACGGTGATCATGTCGTCGTCTCCTTCGTTGATGATGTTGTGGGTGTAGCCGGTGGGAATGTCGATGACTTCGAGCTTGTCACCGGTGACGTGATAGCTGGTGACAGATTCTCTTTTCATTTTTTCTCCATCTTCTTGGTCGTTGATGACTTTCCGGAATTGGATGAGTCCTTTTCCCTTGACAACCAGAAACTTTTCGTTTTTGGTGTGGTGCCAGTGCTGGCCTTTGGTGATGCCGGGCTTTGAGATGTTGATGGACACCTGGCCTCGGTCGGGGGTTCTTATGAACTCGGTGAAGGAGCCTCTTTCATCGACATTCATTTTTAAAGGGTAGCTGAACTGGTCTTCTGGCAGATGGCTCAGGTAGGTGGCGTAGAGCTTCTGGGTGAAGGCATCGGACAGGTCGGGGACCTGGAGCTTTTCCCGGCTTTCTTTAAAGGACTGGATTAATTCGGCGACTTCTCCCAGCTTGATTTCATAGGTGGTGGGCACGGTGCAGAACGGCTTTCCGGTCGCAATGCGTTCTTTATTGATTTTCACGACGTTGATGACGTCGTCTTTGAAGGCTTTGACCTGTTCTTTTTCTTCCCGGTGTTCTCTGCCGCACAGGGCGCCGATCAGCTCTTCGACCACGTCGTCGATGTAGATGAGCTTCAACATCACCTCGGGGTCGTTGACCTGGATGGGTTGGCCTCTTGCGATGTGGTGGCAGAAGGTGGCGATGGCGCTGTTGTAGTTGGGCCGGCACCATTTGCCGAACACGTTGGGAAAGCGGTAGATGAGGACTTTGACGTTGTTTTCTCGGCCATAATCAAAAAGCAGGTCTTCCCCAGCTTTTTTACTCCTGCCGTAGGGGTTGTCCAGGGCGGCCTGGATGGAGGAGGCGAGCATGACGGGGGCTTTGTTGCTGGCTTTTTTTAATAAATCTAATACTGTGCTGGTAAAGCCGAAGTTGCCGGCTTTATATTCTGCGGGGTCTTTGGGGCGGTTGACGCCGGCCAGGTGGAACACGAAGTCGCATTCCTGGGTATAGGTCTCTAAAAGACTGGGGTCGGTGTCCAGATCAAAGGGCAGGATTTCCAGGGTGCCTTGGTCGAGGTCGGGATAACGGTTGGTTTTCTTTTCTTTGATATTGTTAAGCTCGGCGATGAGGTTTTTTCCCATGAAGCCTCTGGCACCGGTGATGAGTATTTTCATGTTTTCACCTCGCTTCCCATTCGGCGAGTTCGTTGCGGATGTATTCTAGAGAAAGCAGCTTTTCTTTGACCTGTTTGACATTTAAGAGCTCGGTGTTGTCGGAGTTGAACTCGGTCAGTTCGGTGCGCTTCTGGTTGCCTTCTTTGAAATATTTATCGTAGTTTAAATCGCGTTTGTCGGCGGGCACTCTGAAGAAGTCGCCCATGTCGATGGCGTGGGCGCACTCTTCGTTGGTCAGAAGTGTCTCGTACATTTTTTCGCCGTGGCGGATGCCGATGATCTTGATTTCGTTGTCGGCGTGAAAGAGTTCTCTGACGGCTTCCGCTAACACTTCGATGGTGCAGGCCGGGGCTTTCTGGACCATGATGTCGCCGTTCTCGGCGTGCTCGAAGGCGAAGAGCACGAGCTCCACGGCTTCTTCCAGGCTCATGATGAACCGGGTCATTTGGGGTTCGGTGACGGTCAGGGCCTGGCCGTTTTTGATCTGTTCGATGAACAGGGGGATCACGGAGCCTCTGGAACACATGACGTTCCCGTAGCGGGTGCCGCAGATCAGGGTCTTATCGGGATCAACGGTTCGGCTTTTTGCCACAAAGACTTTTTCCATCATGGCTTTGGAGGTGCCCATGGCGTTGATGGGATAGGCGGCTTTGTCGGTGGACAGGCAGATGACTTTTTTGATGCCTTCTTCGATGGCGGCGGTCAGTACGTTGTCGGTACCGATGACGTTGGTCTTAACGGCCTCAATGGGAAAGAACTCGCAGGAGGGCACCTGCTTTAAGGCAGCGGCGTGAAAGATGTAGTCGACGCCGTGCATGGCGTCCTTGAGGCTTTGAAGGTTCCGCACATCGCCGATGTAATATTTGATTTTGTCATCATTGTACTGATGGCGCATGTCATCCTGTTTTTTCTCATCTCTTGAGAAGATGCGGATTTCTTTGATGTTGGTTTTTAAAAAGCGGTTGAGCACGGCGTGGCCGAAGCTGCCTGTGCCTCCGGTGATGAGTAGGGTTTCTCCTTCAAACATGGCTGTCACTCCTTCTATTAAGAACATTTTTCATCATTTCGATATACTGATTGGTACAAATCTCGCGGGTGTACTTTTCTACGAAAAGCTGCTGGCTGTTTTGACCCATTTCTTTGACTTTCTGCTTGTTGGAATCTAATTCTAAAATATATTCTGCCAAGGCTTCTTTTTCGCCTTGTTCAATGCTGAATCCTGAACGAGTTCGCCTCAAGTCCTTTGCGATATCGGTCTCTTGATTCATAATGGCGATTATGGGTTTTCCCATAGATAAATAACTATAGGTTTTACTTGGCACACTTAAGCCTTCAACACCCTTTTCAAGGCTAACTAAATAGCAATCTGCAATTTTTAGCAGATCAGTAAAATCAGTTCCGGTTAAAAAGTCGAAAAAGATGGTTTGTGCCAATCCTTTTATTTTCGCCTGCTCTTTAAGGTCATCTTGTTTGGCTCCATGCCCTGCAAAACAAAATAGGATACCCTGATGCTCTTTTAATTTTTCAATCGCTCCAAAAATGGTTTCCATGTCCTGACAGATTCCCATGTTACCCGCATAGACGACAATGGTTCGATAATTCTTTCGAAGATTTTTGAATTGATCATTATTTATTTCTTGGGTATCCTTACATTCCTCATACCAGTTTGGGATCACTTTCACTTTGGTGTCTGTTAACTCACACTTGTTTGCCAGAAGATAGTCTTTCATCTCATGTGACAACGCAACGACTTTTGAAACACAATTGAAAAGGGAATGATTGATATGGTTCATCACTTTTTCAATCATGCTTCCGCTCTGTACACCTCCCAATAACAGCGCGAGTTCTGGGTAGATGTCATAGCAGACATAAACGATTTTTGTTTTGAAAAGCCTGTTGGCTAAAATGGCGATCACGGGTAAAATAGGCGGGTTTGAGTATACAATGATACTTCTGTATTTTCGAAGTGAAAACAAATGCACGCTTACTGAGCAGATAAACGAAAAATAATTGACCAACCGACCAATTTTTCCTTTCCGGTTCATTTGTAGGTATCGGATTCTTTTGATTGAAATTCCATTGATGATTTCTTTTTTAGGTATTTTTTGCTGCTCACTGTATTCTTTTGGATAGCCGCAAAGAACGTCTAAAGAAAAACCTTTTTTAACAAGATCAACGGACATTTCATAGGGTAATGTCGCTGAAGAAACATATTCGGGATAGTAAAACTGACATAATACAAGGATATCTTTTTGCTTTTTCATCTCATTTTTCGGTAAGTTCAATGGATTCTCTGAAACTTACGACGTTATAATCCTTTTTATAATGTGATAAACTTTGATCATAAACCAGACTTCCAAAAACCTTCTGGAAAACAACTGTATGCTTGGTCAATCGGTTGATCAAAGGATTGAAAAAACTCGTCAAATGAATTTTTTTATGATGGACTTCTGCAATGCGCGTTACCAACTCAGCGCTGTTGACATATGCTTTGTTCTGTGGAAAAAAAATTCCCTGTTCCTGATCATCGATTAATAACTTTATAAATTCGCAGAGATTGTCAATGTGGATCATACTTCTCTGATTTTTTATCTTTGGGAAAACAGGCATTTTCAACGCAAGGCGGGATAAGCGTGTGTAATTTCCTTTGCAGCCTTTGCCGTAAACCATTGGTGGTCTGATGATAGCGACATGAAAATCATTGTTTTCTGCTTCGACTAAAGCTTTCTCTGCTTTTAACTTATTTTGTCCATACAGTGTTTTGGGATGCAGAGGTGTATTTTTTTCAATGATTCCGGAATCGAGACCATATACACTCATGGTGCTCATGAAAACAAATTGCTTAATACCTTCATTTTTTGCTTTTTCAGCAATTTCTACTGGAAGTTTGCTATTTACTTTTTCATATAAAGGAGCCGCCTCTTTTTTTTCTTTTTTATGAACTATGGCTGCAACGTGTAAAATCACATCAAAGGGACTGAAATCCATCGCTTCCCATGCATTATCGAGAGTATCTACAGTTGCCACCAGATATTCCCCGGGCCATTGGCTAACCCATTTTTCAAAGGAGGTGCCTATGTAGCTGTCTTTGCCGGTGATCAGAATGCGTTTCATTTCAAGTCCTCCTCAATGCCCATGGCTCCAGTGCCGCCTTCCTGTACGCCTTCGTTTTTTAAGACGGAGGTAATGGTTTTAAAGAACATTTTGCAGTCGAAGGGAAAGCTGATGTTTTTTACATACTGCCCATCCAGCTTGGCTTTGACTGGGATTTCCAGTTCATCCCGGCCACTGATCTGTGCCAGACCGGTGAGTCCTGGCCGCACGTCGTTGGCGCCGTACTGGTCCCGCTCGGCAATCAAATCTTCCTGATTCCAGAGTGCTGGGCGTGGGCCGATGATGCTCATTTCGCCTTTGATGATGTTGAAAATCTGTGGCAGCTCGTCCAGGCTGGTCTTTCTTAAAAACTTGCCGACCTTTGTGATGTATTGATCGGGGTTCTTGAGCATATGGGTGGGGGTGTCCTTTGGGGTGTCAATGGACATGGTCCGGAATTTATAAATATTAAAATGCTGTTTATGGATTCCCGCGCGTTTTTGTTTGAAAAGGACCGGGCCTTTGGAGTCGGCTTTGATGGCGATCACGAGGATGCCGTAAACGGGTGAAAGAATGATCAGTCCAACGGTTGACAATGAAAAATCCAGGATGCGCTTGATATATTTTTGATAGATCATCTTACACTCCTATTTCAAAGCTGTATTCTGGTTCTTCTTCCTCTGTGATTTCTTCTGCTTTTTCTTCTTTCATGATCGTTCCTCTTTCGGAACGCTGAGGGCAGCGTTCCCTACACTTCATTTCCTCATATTAATTACATTCAATTATTTAAAACTCGTAGCACTCACGATCAAAACTGATCCTTTAATCTCTACTTTCATCGCATTGTGTTTTCTTTCATTTATATGTAAAGAAAACACAATGCGATGCGAAATAAAAACAGGCGGTGCTAAGCCTGTACTTTTGGCCCTATAGGCGAAAAGCACACCTGTAAATTTCTTTACAGGATTTTAAATATTATATTTATAATCTATTTTTCTATTCTTTTTTATCAGGCAGCATCCTCATTAAACCGCTCATAAAACCCTTTCCCCAGATTCCTCGCACTGTTCAGCGCTGTGCTCCCTCGGTGGCCTTCTTTACAGACGAAGTTCTTGCCGCCGTAGAAGTTGGCGCTGGGGTTCTGGTACTCGGTGTTGTGCTTGGCGATGAATGCGCCGCAGTAATAACACCGGGTACTGGCATAGTAGGGTTTGCTGGTCATGGCGACCAGGCCTTGCTGCCAGGCTTTGTACTGGACGTAGCGGGCGATGCGCCTTCCGATAAAGTCATAGGGGGTTTTGCCCAGGTAGGGCTTTTTCGCCTGATCGAAGCTTTCTTTGAGCTCGGGCAGGACGATGAGTTTTGCGCCCTGTTTGATGGCGTAATCGACGATCTTTCGGCTTACCTCATGGGCGTAATGGTCGGTCAGGCGGGTGATTTTTTCGTAGTATTTGGCGTTTGGCCGATGCCCTTGCGGAACGACGAGGGCGTCGTTCCCTACGGTGTACGTTATATTGTTCCCGGCAATGCCGCGTTTGGTATACCCTAGAAGCAGCTTCCTACGGTGGGCCAGTTCTTTTCCGCCCTTGATGAAATATGGGGCGGTGGCACGACCGTCTGCTTGAATGGTGGTACAAACGGCTAAGGTGTCGGAACCGGTTAAGGCCACGGCGACAAACTTTTCGTTTTGCTGCACACGTTCCTTGGCGGTCCGGCTGTCTTCCACGATCTCTTTAACGGGGATGTGGAGCATGACTTTTTTCTTTTTGATGACAATGGTCGGGCTCATGCGCTCGGCGTTTTCTGGAAAGGGTCTGCCGGTAGTCCGGTGCTTGACCCAGGCCCAGGCTTTGCCGGTGTAGAGCTTGAGCATGATGCTTTTTTCGTCAAAGTCTTTGTACATGCCTTTGTAGTAGAGCATGGACATGTGGAGGCGGCGCGGCCTGGAGGGCTTTCCCTTCAGTTGACAGTTGACAGTGGATAGTGGATATTTATGGTACAAATCGGCTTTGTCGATTTGATTTGATTCAGAATCGCTCTGCGATTCTGTTCCTAAGCTATCAACTATCAACTTTTCACTATCCACTTCTTTTTCTTGACTCTTCTGCCAGTCCCTGAGCTTGCTTGTGTAGCTCCGGTACATACTGATGGCGGCGTTGATGGCCGCGCGCCGGAAGTACAATGGGATTTTCTCAAAGGGCAGCGGCATTTCGGGCAAAGTGCCGTCCCGCTGTTTTATGGTCTGCAGTTCTAAATGGCGCAGTAAATTTTGGTTGGTGAGGCTGAGGGCTTCGGGCTGTTTCTCGAGAAGCTGGTAATAGAATGCCAGGACGTCGTCAAAGAGGGCCTGGGTTTGCTTAAACCAGTCTAAATGCTTGTAATTCAGCTGTATTTTGTACGTCGTGATGGCGTATCCCGCACTCATTTTGGGGCCTCCATTTGTTCGCAGACTATTCAAAGTCTGCGAGTCTTTTTTTAATTTCACTTTTTTATAATTTAACTGCGATACCTATTATAACATTAGGTAATGAAAAAAGCATCCACTTTTTTGAAAAAATTAAATATTTTTCTTTAAAGTCAATTTATATCTATATTTTAACAATAAAAGTATTTTTCGTCAAATTTTCTTTTCTTATTTATAAAAGAGCCAACATGGTCAAAACATGGTCAAAATAAACCTCAAAAATCCTGATTTTAAGCGATTTCTTTTATGTTTTTATTTTCAAATTTTAAATTCTTCTTTGGTCAAAAACATGGTCAGCAAAAGAGAAAAACATGGTACTCATTAGCTTTTAGATGTGTCGTTCGCAGACTTTGAATAGTCTGCGAGTCTTTTTCTTTTATAACGAACACATTTCAACCACTTCCAACGTATTTAGGATAGTGTGTCTTTTAAAACTTTCATCAATATTTTTCAAACTAAAAAACCTCTCCGCGCACCGGGATTATTCGGTGGCGGAGAGGTTTGGATTCTAATTTAATTTAACACATAAGCGTCCAGATTCCGGCGTCCAAAGCTGATGGCTTCGGCGTAGCTGTCGAAGAAGATATCAATGACATTGCCTTTTACGGCGCCGCCGCTGTCTTCTACGGTAAATACGGTATCAAAATACGGAATATAGATTCTGGTGCCGATGGGATAATTGGTCAGATCGGCTGCGATGGTATGGCCGGATGTGGGCCATGCGCCGGAGGCTGTGGCATTACCGGTGGCCACATAGGCGGTACAGTTAGCGGTAAAATGGGTTGCATTACTCAGATCAATCCCATTGCTTTCTTCCGCGGGCTGTTCAGGTTCTGGCTCTGGTGCCGGGGTAGGCTCTGGCGCTGGCGCCGGGGTAGGTTCCGGGGTTGGCGCTGGCTGTTCTGCGGGAGTTTCCGGCTGTGTCGCTTCTGGGGTAGGCTCTGGCGTCGGCTCTGGTGTGGGGGTTGGCGCCGGTTCAGCGGCTTTTGTTCCAACTTCGACTACCTCGGTCACGGGTTCCTTGATGGTTTCCTTCGCCACGACATCACGGGTAATTTCCTTACCGTTTTCGTAGGTGACATTTTCGGTGATCCGGGCCGTGCCATTGACACCGGCGGTTTTCACGTTGGTTTTTCCCTGTTCCAGCTCTGGATTTTCCACCTTCTGGCTGGTAAAGGCAATGGCCTCCTCACGGGTTTCCTGTTTTACTTCGGTGGTTACCTTACTGCCGACCTCAACGACTTCGGTCACTGGCTCAAGCACGACCTGGGTCGCCACGGTTTCCTGGCTGACCAGTATACCGTCTTCGTATACGAGCTTATCGGTAATCTTTTTACTGCCGTTTACGCCGGCGGTTATGATATTCTGCTTTCCTTCTTCAAGCTCTGGGTTTACTGTTTGCTTAACCTCAAAAGGAATGGCCTCCATGCGGCTTTCTTCTTTTTCCTCACGGCGCACGATTTTAATTTCTTTAACCTCTGTGGTCAGGGCGGTGTCGGCTGACGGGACCACAATGTCGCTTGCGCCCAGGGTGATGTTCTGATCCTTTAAAAGATCTCCGACGGTATCGGCAGTGGAATCATAGGTATGTCCATTGCCATCTACGTTTAAGGTGCCCTTGGCGTTCTTTTTGATGCTGACATTGTCGACGTCCTTCACCTTGGTGTCAAGGGGAACGCTGACGGTATAATCGGTGGAATCCACCGGATAGCCCTTCTGCTTGAGTACTTCACCGATCTGGGACTGGCGCTGACTGGCCAGGGTTTCGGTCTGGACGCTGCCGTTTCCGGTATTTTCGTCCAGTGATACTTCAATGTTCTTAGTCATGGTAAAAGCACAGGCGATGCCCATGGCAACGGTCAATACGATCAGAAAAATCATACCGACGAGCTTTTTCCAATGACTGCTCATAAATTCACTCATAGATAATTGCTTCCTTTCATTTTTTTGTGTTCTTCATTTTGAAGAACGGTTGAAAGTATAATAGGAAAAATAATAATTTCACTATAAATTTTAACAAAATTCAACTAAAGTGTCAATAAATCTTAATATTGTAACAATTTCAAAAAATTCGTTGTCTTTATAAAGAATATACCTGAAAAGCCCGTGAAATAACAGAAACCACCAAATTTGGTGGTTTCTGTAACGTTACGTTATGATTGGTTGTGTTTTTTGACCTTTTTAATACGGAAGTTTTCCTCACGGTCCTTTTCTTCGATGCTTTCCTCAATGTATTTAATTTGATCCTTAAGCTTTGGTATCTGAATTTTATCCAGAGCGTTGGCACTTTTCTGTGTTTTTTTGATCTCGAGGGATAGCTTGAAGGCTGTACTCTCGATTTCTGCCAGCTTATAGGACAGGTGCTTTACCTCATTAAACTTCTCGATGGCCACATCCAAGGCCGGATTATTTTCATGGAAGCCATAGGGCAGGCTGAAGTTTTTGTTCTTGTCCTCGTT
Organism: Eubacterium sp. 1001713B170207_170306_E7; assembly: GCF_015547515.1. Lineage (NCBI taxonomy): Bacteria > Bacillati > Bacillota > Clostridia > Eubacteriales > Eubacteriaceae > Eubacterium > Eubacterium sp. 1001713B170207_170306_E7. The sequence goes on along the minus strand of NZ_JADMVE010000003.1, from coordinate 421,045 downwards.
GTCCACAATTTCTGGAATATCGACGCCCATAACGCTTCGGGTACGCACGTCAAAGTCTTCCTCCTGCGGGATGGACAAAGCGTATTCCTCAACGTGGTTGAGGCCCATGCTGATGGTTACCTGCTGGAGTGCTATGTAAGCTTCCTTAAAAATTTCGGTAATCTTCTGTTCGATCTCCTCGGACTGCTTGACCAGCTTCATGATTTCCTGGATCAGGACGGTCCGCTTTTTATCGAGCAGGTTATACCCTTTGGTTGAAAAGGCCAGGCTTGACTTCGACTTGATTAAATTTGCCTTAGTCGGCGTGATTTTAATGGCCATAAGTGATCACCTACGCATTCTTCTTTGGCAGATATTTTTCGATCAGTTTTGGACTCAGACGGTCAAGCTCGGTGACTGGCAGGATGGTTAACAGCTTCCAGCCAAGATCCAGGCTTTCATAGATGGTCCGGTTTTCATCAAAGTCCTGGCTCAGGAATTCATCTTCAAAGGCACGGCCAAATTCCATATACAGCTTATCGGTTTCGGATAGGTCGTCCTCACCCATGATCTGGGAAAGGTCACGGACTTCCTGCACTCTGGAATAAGCGGCAAACAGCTGATTGGCCAGGTCCTGATGGTCTTCACGGGTGTAGCCTTCCCCGATACCGTCCTTCATCAGACGGGAGAGGGATGGCAGGACGTCGATCGGCGGATAGATGCTCCGCTGGAACAGGTCACGTCCCAGTACAATCTGGCCCTCGGTTATATAACCGGTTAAGTCAGGGATGGGATGGGTGATATCATCATTCGGCATGGTCAGGATGGGCAGGAAGGTAATGGAACCCCTGCTGCTCTTTAACATGCCGGCGCGTTCGTACAGCGCGGCCAGGTCGGAGTACATGTAGCCCGGGTAGCCCTTACGGCTTGGTACTTCTTCACGGGCCGACGAAATTTCACGCAGGCCCTCGCAGTAAGCGGTAATATCGCTCATGACGACCAGAATATGCATATCCTTCTGGAAGGCCAGGTACTCGGCAACGGTCAGAGCGCACCGCGGCGCGGTGTTTCTTTCGGCTACCGGGTCATCGGCGTAGTTGACAAACATGACAACCCGGTCCATGACGTTGGCTTCCTCAAAGGTTTTGCGGAAGAACTTTTCATCGTCGTGCTTAACGCCGATGGCGGCAAACACGATGGCGAACTGTTCGTCCACATCGTCGCTCAGCTTGGCCTGGCGCACGATCTGCGCGGCCAGCTCATTGTGGGACAGGCCGTTTCCGGAGAAGATCGGCAGCTTCTGGCCACGGATCAGGGTCATCAGCACGTCGATGGCGGAAATACCGGTCTGAATAAAGTTACGCGGGTATTCACGGCTCATGGGGTTGATGGGCGCACCATTGATATTGGATTCAACGGTACTGAAGATATCCGCACCGTTATCAATGGGTTCTCCAATCCCGTTGAACACGCGGCCCATGAGGTCCATGGACATTGGGATTTTAAAGGCCTCGCCGGTAAAGCGGGTGACGCTGTTTTCGGCGGCCAGGCCGGCGGTGGACTGGAACACCTGGATGGTGATGGTGGTGCCGTCAATTTTGATGACCTTTCCTTTTTTCACCTCGCCGGTGGCCTGGTCCTGAATGTTTACCACCTCGCCGTAGAAAACATCCTCAACGTCTGTGATCAGAATAAGAGGCCCGTTAATGTTGTCTATTTTTAGATATTCTCTCTGCATACTGTGCCTCCTTAATCCTGATATCTGCGCATGAGATCGTCGTAGTATTCATCAATATCCTGTCTCAGGACATCAATCCCACTGAAATCATCATTCGGAATATTATATTTCATCTTGATGACATCATCAAAGATTTTTTCATTGTAAAGCACCGAGGTCGGTATCCCCTGCTTCAGGCCTGCCAGGCCTTTTTCATAGAGATAATCCATAACCTTTAACATACGGTACTGTTTTTCAAGCGGTACATAGGTGTCGGTATCGTCAAAGGTGTTCTGCTGTAGGAAGCCGACCCGGATGAGCTTGGCGATATTTAACACCCAGCGCTGGTCGTCCGGCAGTGCGTCTTCACCGATGAGCATGACCATTTCCTGGAGCTTGTTTTCCTGGAACAGCAGATCCAGCATTTTGTTACGCAGCTGGATACTGTCCTCGGCCACGTTGTCCTCATACCAGTCGGTCAGCAGCTTCACATAACCGGAGTAGCTTTCCATCCAGTTGATGGCCGGATAGTGACGGGCATAGGCCAGGTTCTTATCCAGAGCCAGGAAGGTGTTGACATAACGCTTGGTATTTTCGGTAACGGGCTCTGAGAAGTCCCCGCCAGCCGGTGATACGGCCCCGACAATACTGATGGAGCCCTCTTCCCCGCACAAGGTGTCCACAGAGCCAGCACGTTCGTAGAACTCTGCGATACGGGAGGACAGGTAAGCCGGATAGCCTTCTTCCGCCGGCATTTCTTCCAGACGTCCGGAGATTTCACGCAGGGCTTCTGCCCAGCGGGAGGTGGAGTCAGCCATCATGGCCACGTCATAGCCCATATCTCTGAAATATTCGGCCATGGTGATACCGGTATAGATACTGGCTTCACGGGCCGCAACGGGCATGTTGGAGGTATTGGCGATCATAACCGTACGCTCCATGATGGACTCGCCGGATTTCGGGTCGATGAGGCCTGGGAAATCTTCGATAACCTCGGTCATTTCATTACCACGCTCGCCACAGCCAATGTAGATGATAATATCCGCATCGGACCATTTTGCCAGCTGATGCTGGGTGGTGGTTTTACCGGTCCCGAAGCCCCCCGGAATGGCTGCTGTACCGCCCTTGGCAATGGGGAAGAAAAAGTCAATGATACGCTGGCCGGTGACCAGTGGTTTTTCCGGCTCTCTTCTGAACCTGGCAGGACGCGGTGTTCTTACCGGCCATTCCTGGTACATCTTGAGCGCATGCCGTCTTTTTCGGTCATCCTCAACCACGACTAACGCCGTTTCGATATTATAGCTGCCGTCTTCTCTGGCTTCCACCACGGTTCCCTTTACGTTCGGCGGCACCATGAGGCGGTGCTCGATCATCAGGGTTTCCTGAACGGTCCCAAAGACCTGTCCGGGTTTAACGGTATCGCCAACACTCAGCCGGGCTTTATAATCCCACAGTTTTTCTTCGTCAATGGACATCAGGCCGATCCCTTCCGGGATAAACACCGGAGAGATCTCCTGTATTTTTTCCAGGGGCCTTTGGATACCATCAAACATATTTTTAAGCATCCCCGGTCCAAGCTTTACGCTTAAAGGCATGCCGGTTGACAGGATTTCCTCGCCGGGCATCAGGCCTTCGGTTTCTTCATATACCTGAATGGTTCCAATGTCGCCGTCCAGGACAATGACTTCGCCGATCAGCTTTTTCCTGCCGACCATGACCATTTCACGCATTTGGAAGGCGGTCATGTTGGTCCCTGTTACAACGGGTCCGTTGATGCCTGAAATAACGCCTTTTACTTCATTCTTTACTTCATTACTCAATTAACCCACCTGCTTTTCCATTACTTCGTTCAAGCGCATACCGATGAGCTTGTAATTGGTGCGTACAAGGTTCTCGACGGTAAAATCGCAGTTAATACGGTTGTCTGTGTCTCTGACTACAATGCCTCCAATGGTGCCTGCAGGTAACGCATCAAATGTGATGGTGTAATCGGACAGAACCCTTGAGGCGTTTTGTTTGACAAACGCGCTGTCCGGGTCATTTACAAAAACAATAATATCCTTGCGGTCTCTCAAAATGCTCGGAACCTTTTCCAGACATTTTACAAGATAGCCGCGGTAGATTTCTGTGCCGACATAATTTCTGGCTTCATCCACCACCGCCTGTTTAAAATCCTCCAAAATACGGCTTTTTTCTTCCAAAAGCTCTGTTTTTGCAGTGTTTTTACCCTGGGCGATGATTTTATTTTTATCACGGAAAATAACGTGGTAACCGCGTTCTTCGATACTGCGTTTTTCTTCCTTGATTTTTTCACTCGAAGCCTTCACCATTTCCAGCTTTTTATCTTTCGCTGTGTTGATGGTCTGCTTGCCCCATTCGCGTTGTTTCCTTAGGAGATATTGTGTAAAGACACCAAGTTTTTCTTCAACTGATATCATGTGTTCACTTCCTTACAATCCTACGGATTCTTTAATATATTGGGTGATGATTCCCTGTTCTCTCTGATAACCATAGCGGTCAGGTATGACCGTGATCAAAGGGAAGAGAACCTTTTTTTTGGTATCCAGTACGAGCTCCTCGATCATTAAATAAGCCTTTTCGGTCAGAAAGATAATGCCGATTTCCTTATTCTTCAGAGCTTCTTTAAACGTACTCTCAATGGTTTCCTGATCTCTGACGTAGGCGCCTTCGATTCCAGCTAATTTCATGCCTAAATAGGAATCACGATTTTCGCTGATCACAAAAGATTTCATTTTGTCATATCCTTAAAGGCTTAGAGACTACCGATGATCATGATCGAGATAATTAATCCGTAAATGGCAACCCCTTCAGCCAGGCCTACGTAGATCAGAGTTTTACCAAGAATCTTTTCATTTTCGGATACAGCGCCCAGAGCGGCGGAACCAACGACACCAACAGCATAACCTGCACCCACACAGGCTAAACCAGTCGATAATGCAGCGCCAATGTAACCCAGGCCAGCATCGGACATGCCGGCAGGATTGGTAGCGGCGGCAACAGCAGATGGAGCAAACATAATTAAAGCAGCGGCCATCGTCGGGATAAAACCGGCTAAATTAAATCTTAAAAACTTTTTCAGACGGCTCTGTTCAGAGGTGCAGTCCTTATAAATAAAATAAACACCACCGGCAATGGTTGCCAGAACTAAAAGACCAGCTAAAATTGTAATAATTGTTAAAATACTCATTTTAAACTCCTTTTTCTTCGTGTATCCCATCAGGGATAGAAATATTGATCATGTTATTTTGATTAAAGTGTGTTTCTGATTTCTGTGCTCAGAGGAATAAATTCTTCCCCGTCACCGGTATAATATTTACTGAACAGCTCATAGAACTGTAATCTCAGACACTGGATAAAGTCGATCAGACCCTCCAGCACAATGATTAAAACATTACCGACAATCAGAACAATCACACCGCCGAAACCACCGCCTACCATGGTAGCCAGGGTTTCAAATGCCATAAACAATCCAACGTGAGTCAGCGCAAAGGCTCCGACTCTGATAAACGACAGGGTGTTGCTGAGCATGGCCAGCAGCATTTCAAACAGCTCGAAGCCGCTTTCCACATAATAATCCCCTGCGGATGTATCGTATAATTTTCTTTTTCTGATGGTATTGGCAATGGGCTCACGCAGCAGCACCAGGATAACCAGAGCGACTGCAAGAACTGCCAAAAATGGTGTAAAAGCACTGCCGCCCGGAATAATGCCCGTAGCGCAGAGCGCACACAGCAGGATGCTGACATAAAGGACAAAACCGGCAATACCATTCTTGCCAAAGAGTCCTTCTTTAATGTCCCCCGCCCGCAGCTTGTTGATAATGCTGTACAGGTATGCGATAAACAGCATCACTACACCGAGTACGACCGCCGTCAAAAGCACCGTATTGATGTTTTCAAAGGGCCTGACCCATAGGGTCGGCAAAATCGACTCATTACCAAATATACTTCCGTATATGAAGCCAAAAATAATGGAACTGCATGCCATTCGTGCAATAACATGCCCCAATTCTACTCCCCGTTTGCCTAAGATATAGCCGGCCAGTAATAGGACAAGCCCCTGTCCTACATCCCCAAACATATAACCAAAGCAAAATAAATATGTGATACTGAGAAATGGGGTGGGATCTAACTCGTTATACGCTGGCACCCCGTACATTTTTACCAGTGTCTCAAAGGGCCTGAAAACCCAGTTGTTTTTCATTTTTGTCGGCGGTTTGTTGGCAGCGTCGGGATCGGTGAACATGACAATCATATTGTCATACTGCGCAGCGATCTTTTCCAAAGCCGCTCTGTCTTTTTTGGAGACCCAGCCGGAAAAATAGAAGTTTTCATCACTGAAAGCCATGTACTTTTTAATGATATTCAAGTTTGCGTAAAGTGTCAGCACGTTAAAGACTTCTTCGGCCTCCACCTTGTTTTCATCACGGTGCTTTTCAAGCAGCGCTTCATTTTCGGAAATTGTTTTTTCCAGTTTTACTTTTTCAAGCCCCAGATCGGTTAAAATATCGCCCGGTGCTTTTACATAGGCGTCGTTGTAGCCTTCAACCAGCTTAAAGCTCAGCGCCTTTAAAATACGATTGGTTTCCACCTCAAAATCCTTGGGCGAAATAATCATAAAGACTTCTTCGTTCTGGCTGGTATCCCCCACATGGAACACGATGGAGGTAACCGTGTTGTAAATACTCTTTAGCCGGGCCGCGTTATCCTTAGAGACGGAGCCAATGGTGTAGGTAAAGTACTCCATGTTGTTCAAAGTTTCCATCGGCACATCAATATTTTTGATGTATTCGTAGGCTTCGATACTCGTATTAACTTTTTTCAGTTCTTCCCGCGCTTTTCCGAGATTTTCAAATTCCGTATCCAGATAATTTTGGTAACGATCGGCTTTTTCAAGGATTTCACCAAGGTCGTATTCCTTTCCGGACAGGGCTTTTGTATCCAGGGTCAGCTTATTGTCGTAAAGCTCATTTAATTTCTGCACCTTCTGCACAAAAATTTTCTCATCCACCATGTTCTCACCAGGAACGAGCTGGGCAAAACCCAGAAGCTCACCGATGTTCTCTTCGCAGACTGGCAAAGTAAAACGGCCGGTGTCAATTTCGTTCATGGCGTCAACAATCTGGATATCATTGAAAAGAAAAATGTCTTTAGCGAAACGGTCGACGTAGTTTATCTTGCCTACAACGTTCATCATCATAACATTTTCTATAGCCATATAATACTTCCTTTCACATCTTACTCAAAAGATCTGATTAAAAATTTTTCTGTTTCTAACGCAGACATACGGTAACGCTTGCTTTCGATGATGGAGGTAATGTCCTCAATCTCGTATTCAATGAGCCGTATGAATGCAACGACCTTTCCCAGGCCAGCTTCTGTGCCGTTAAACAGCTTCAGATAGGCATAGTACATAAATCGTTCACGTCTTCTTTCCATATACAGGTCCAGTGTTTTCGAATGATTAAACAGAAAAGCATATTCACTGTAGGATTTCATCACCTCGTGGAGTGTATCGATGTTTTTGATCTCACTCATATGCTGAATATCTTTCTCTTTAATCTTAAGACCGCCGCGCAGCGCATAGGCCAGCAGCTCCTCACGGGAAAGGTGGTAGAACTTCTTGCCACGATAAAACCAAACCAGGTTTAAAAGATCAATGCCCTCACGCGTTGTCTTGATAAGGTCCTTGTTCTTTTTCTGATCCAGCTTGTTCAGGCTGTTTTTCAGCTTATCATAGTAATAACGTTCGAGCCCTTTTTCGATGGGAAAGAGGTCATCCTCCACGGTTACCTGCCGGTAGATTTCGAGAAGACGGTAATAATCGGTGCCGACCAGGGCTTTTTTAAAGCTGTCCCAATCTTTTGTTTTTACCAATTTGTCAAAGGGGATGTTGGTGTACTTTTCTGAATAGACCAGAAACCCGGCGAGCTCTTCAAGATTCGCGCCGCGGGCAATCCCACGGATCAAAACGCGGAGGCTTTCAATATCCGAACGGATCAGCAGCGTTTTTACAAACGTCTTTTCTTCTCCCTGCAGATAGTGCATCAGCTTCTCAATTTCGTAAATCTTCATCCGGGTGAGGGGCACTTCCAGTTCCAGGCGGTGAAGATGGTCCGTATGAACCTCCTCCAGAAATGGCCCGTAATAGGTATTGTCCTTCAGGTAATAAAAAAGGTCATTCAGCGAAGGAGCTTTAATCAGTGCCTCGTAATCCTGAGTTCCAAGCATCTTTGACTTCATTGCCAATAATTTCGTGTTCACACACGCATGATTACTATTCGCCATTAATCTTCACTACTTTTCTTTAAATTTTTCAAGAATCAGATCGACTGAAACAGTTCGTCCAAAACTCTTTTTGCACTTTCTTGTTTTGCACTTTCGTACTGCTCTCGCAATGCTTTAATCGAGCTCGACATTTCTTTTATGGCGTTATCCTTCTCTTCTTCAGCTTTTTTGATTTCAACGTCATAGTTTTGTTTGCTTTCCTCTTTTGCAGCGGTGATAACATTCGTTTCTTCTTCTTTTAACTCGTCTTTGGTATCGGCTACGATTTTTTCCGCGCGGGCTGTGGCGCTGGCTTTGATTTTCTTGGCCCGGTTGTCCAGATCGATAATCTGATGAAGCACTTCATTTATCATCCTAATAACGACCTCCTTCTTCAAAAATTAATTCTAGTCTGAACCCATTATAGCACTTTATGTATACAAAGCAATAACTATTTTTGTTTTTGAAATGGTTTTAACTGCAATTTTTAGACAAAAGCTCAAAATTGTAGTATCTTTTGATGCTAATCGGTAATAATAGCGTGGCTTTTTATAAATAATGGATTCCCAGAATGAAATTATATTCACTCTGTTGATATTTTATACCCTTCAGCCCCAAAAATCCACGAAAAATTTTATTTATCTTCCTATTAAATATATAGAAACCGATGTGACGGAAAAAAGCTCAAAATTCAGGCGGTATTTTTGATTCACGGCTGAAGCGGGCATTTTGCCCTAAAATCAACTCGGCCTTTGGACATAAATTAAGCCCCCGGCCTTATGACCGGGAGCCACTAAAGAGAGAATTGGGGAGGTAGACTATTAATTGAGGTATGATTGTTCGAAAATATTTATATCCCCGAACCGATTTTTTAAACAAAATAATTAAATTTTTTTCAAAAACTGCTTGATATTTCTTTGACAATCCGATATAATATAAACGAGTTCGATGAGTCTAACTTACTTCATGAGCAACATGCGGTTTTCTCCCTAACTCCTTGATTTGTTTAACCGCAAACACCTCGTTAGACACACATTACATGCGCCCGGCATTCTCCGGGCTTTTTTATGTCTAAATCTGGTCTCAAAAAACACTGCCAGTCGCTGCTCCGCGTCAGACTCAAGACGATGCTTCATCAGGGATTTTGTCCTCGAGACACTTTATTTTTAGTAAGTTTCGTTTCATTATTTCCGTTTAAAAATCTAATTTATTTCGTATCGCATTAATTCAGCCGTTTTTCACGTTGCGGATATGTCCGACGCCCTTACCTCGATCAGCTCTGCCGCTATACTGATGGCTATCTCCGCCGGCGTTTTGGCCTTGATTGCTTTTCCGATGGGGGTATAAACTGCCTCCAGTTTTTCCTTTGTAAAGCCGTCAAAACGCATAAGCTTTTCATTAATGGTCTGTGTTTTTTTCCTGCTGCCAATGACACCAATGTAGCGGGCTTCTGTTTTAAGAACCTGAGCCTCGACCAGATAATCGTTCTGGTGTCCCCGGGTCATGATGACCACATAATCCGAGGGCCCAATCTCTAAAAATGTGCGGATCGCTTTAAAATCACTGACAAAAACCGCCTCGGCCTCCGGAAAGGCTTCTTTGTTGGCAAAGGCCTCCCGGTCGTCAATGACCACGCACCTAAAATCCAGACGGCTGAGCACTGGCACCAGCTCCTTAGCGATATGCCCGCCGCCAAACACATAAACCCGCCCATTTTGCCGTAACGGCTGTGAAAAAATACAGGTTTTGTTTTTCTGGAGCAGCCGGCTCTGTTCTGTGAACGCCTCATCCCCAAAGCCATCTTCTTTTGCTTTTTGGTCTGTTACCATTACCTCAAACACTGCGGGATCCTCCCAGCAGGTCAGAAGCCAGAAATCCCCACCGGCTTCGAGGGCTCTACCCAGTTCTTCAATCAGCTTTTCTGTCTGCGGATTACCAGGCGAAAAATACTGGAAATACAAGGCCGCGTTTCCGCCGCACACCATGCCGAGATCAGCGGCCTCATTTGGCCTGAGGATGTATTCTTTTATAAAGGAGGCCTGTGTTTCAAACAGCTTCTGCGCTTCCTGCTGAGCGTCATATTCGATGGCGCCGCCGCCCACAGTACCCGTGGTGCTGCCGTCTTTACAGACGATCATCCTGGCCCCGGTGCCTCTGGGCGCAGAGCCATGAAAATCAATAATGGTCACCACTGCCAGAGGTTCCCCTCTCTCTTTGGCAAGCTTAAGGGCTTTGTATAAATCCTTCATTTCGTCCTCTACTTTCCAAAACCGCAGTTCGGATAGGTGCAGGTTTCACAGTTCAGGCACAGGCCGCCCTCGCCCAGGGTGAACAAATCCTCCGGCGCCAGTCTTTCACCTGTCAGTATCCTTGGGAGTACCAGGTCGAACACAGTTCTTTTAGCGTACATCACACAGCCCGGCAGGCCCATAATGGGTATTTCTCCCTGATAGGCCAGTAAAAACATGGCTCCAGGCAGTACCGGCGCGCCGTAGCTGACCACCGCTGCGCCGGTCTTTTGAATGGCGCTGGGCGTAATATCGTCCGGGTCCACGCTCATACCGCCGGTACAGATCACCATCTCTGCCCCTTTTTCAATAAACGTGTTGATTTTTTCTGAAACCAGCGCCTCGTCATCTGGAAGAATCACCTGTTCGGTTACCTCAACACCGTATTCTGCCAGCTTGTCCCTGATGACAGGGCCAAAAGCATCTTTAATCCGTCCCGCGTAAAGCTCGCTGCCAGTATTGATGACAGCCGCCTTCTTTTTCTGAAAGGGCAGCAGCTCGAGAACGGGCTTTCCATTTCCCAGAGCGGCGGCACGGTTCAGCTTATCCCGGGGAATGGCCAGGGGGATAATCCGGGTTCCCGCCAGCTTATCGCCCTTTTTTACCGGAAAATTACCGTGCCGGGTGGCAATCATCAGCTCTCCCAGCGCATTGAGCGCATTCAGCTTGGCACGGTCTACCTTCAGCAGGCCGTCAATCGCTGCGATCACCTCAATTTTTCCTTCCTTTACCTCTGAGGGGTGCATGTGCTCACCCGCGCACAGCTGGTACAGCACCTCCGCTCCGGCATTTTCATGGACCAGTCCGGGGTCATTTTTCCAGATGTAGACGTGCTCCTTGCCCATGGACAAAAGCACGGGAATATCCTCTTCCCGAATCACATGTCCCTTGCGGAACCGGGGCCCCTTAAACGTATCCTTTATGATTTGTGTCATATCATGGCATAAAATCAGGCCCACTGCCTCTGTTGTTTTTACACTTTCCATTTTACTGCCTCATTTATTTTTATTTCAGATTCATGGGCTCCGGACAGGCCTTACCGTCATTATAATAAACGGCATAGACTTCCATCAGCCCTTCGTCAAAATTGGCGGATGCCAGCTGTTTTAAGACGTTTTCCACATCCGCCGCTTCAATGCTTATGGAAATGCCGCACCCCGCTGAAATCTCCCTTAACGTGGGAACAATTCTAATGTTAAAAACGCCTTTCAATATCCCTTCAGCGGTCATGGCCGCGTGGGTATTGGCAAAAGTCAGCAGACAATCCATCTGTCTTTTCATGTTACAGGGTAATGACCTTTGAAGCGGCAAGCATTTTTTCTGTAATGTCATACATATTGCTGATTTCGCCGATCTTCAGGTCGTCCTTAAGCTTATAGTAGTCCAGGCAGGTTCCGCAGACCAGTATCCTGACGCCCCGTTCCTCCAGCGCCTGTAAATGCTCGGCCACCTGCCCGTCCAGAGCCGGCAGCTTAACCCCGCTGTTCATAAACAGAATGCTCTCCGGCACATCACCGGCCTGGGAAAGGGTGTAAAAGAACATTTTCGCCAAAGCGTTCCCCAGCTCATAATCTCCCCCGCCGATGGTGTCCTTTCCCATAAAAACGACCCAGTTGCCGGTTCCCCCTTCGGGGAGGCGGCCATCTGGCGTGGCGTTTATCTCTGCCGCTGGTATTTCACGGCCATCCGTCACAAACCGGACCTCAAACTGCTCGCCGCTCCCGCTTACCACAGCGTCGTAGCCCTGGCTGGCAGCCAGTTTTTTCAGGTTTTCGACCGCGATGGCGTTATCGACCGTGATGATGAAGCTGTCATGATTTGTTTCGATTTCCTTTTTAGCCATAATGACCGGCATGGGGCAGGCCTTGCCCCTGGCATTAATGATTTTAGTCATCTGATTTCTCCTTTATTATCTTATGATCAGCGCTTTATCCTGCCTGTCCACCAGCTGCCCCACCAGTGCGCAGTCGGTTTTAAGCTCCACCCTCAGTGTTTTTAAAAGATTCTCAGCCTCAGAGGGCGCAACGCTGATCAGCAGCCCGCCGGAGGTCTGGGGGTCAAAAATAATATCCTCCATCAGACCGCTCACCGACGCCCTGTAATCCGGTCCAAAATATTCCCTGTTCCGATAAGTGCCGCCGGGCACAATGCCCATCCCAGCCAGCTCAGGGACGCCAGGCATAAGCGGGACCGCCGAAGCCTCAAGCTCCATAGTCAGGTGGCTGGCCTTAGCCATCTCGATACCGTGTCCGCCCAGGCTAAAGCCCGTAACATCCGTACAGCCGTGCACCCCGTCATATAAGCTCATCACCTCACAGGCGGTCTTATTCAGGCTAGTCATGGACAGCACAGCCGCTTCGCGCGATTCGTCCGTTGCGATCCCGCCCTTGACAGCGGATACAATGATCCCAGTGCCAATCGGCTTGGTCAGGATGAGCTTATCGCCCTCCCGTCCATGGCAGTTCCCCCGAAGGTGCAGGCAGTCCGTGATTCCGGTCACAGACAGGCCGTATTTGGGCTCAGGATCATCGACTGAGTGCCCGCCGACCAGAACCGCGCCGGCCTCCTGCACCTTATCAGCGCCGCCTCTCAAAATTTCGGATAAAATGGCCTTATCCTCCTCTTCCGGAAAGCAGACAATGTTCATCGCTGTTAGCGGCTTGCCGCCCATGGCGTAAATGTCACTCAGGGCATTGGTGGCAGCGATTTGGCCAAAAAGGTAAGGGTCATCCACGATGGGCGGGAAAAAATCCAGTGTCTGGAGTAAAATCTGCTGATCATTAATCCGGTAAGCCGCGGCATCGTCCGAATTTTCCAATCCGATGATCAGGCTGTCACAGCCTTTGAGCTCCAGTGTTTTAAGGACCTTTGACAAAGCGCCGGGTCCCAGCTTCGCCGCACATCCACAATTTCTGACCATTTCGGTCAGGCGTCTCGGTTTATTTTCTGGCATGGCTTTTATCCTTTCATGCTGTTGTTATTTCTTGAAGGGCCTCCAAAGCGCGGGCCACCTCGTCCAGTGTATTAAAATGGCTGAAGGAAAAACGCAGGGTTCCCTGCGGGTAGGTCCCCAGGGTCCTGTGCGCAAGCGGGGCGCAGTGCATTCCAACCCTGACCATAATCCCGTAATCCCGGTCCAGCTCAAGGGCGGCCTGGGCGTTGTCCTTTTCCCGGCAATCGACTGACACCAGGGCGCAGCGGTTTTGGGGGTCTGTACTTCCGATAAGGCGCAGGCCACCGATGGCTTCGACCCCGCGGATAAAAACGCCGGTCAGCTGCTCCTCAAGCCTGAGCAGCGCCTCTTTATCCACGCTGTCCAGGTAATCCAGGGCGCTGCTGAGTCCATAAATCCCCGGAAGGTTCAGGGTTCCAGCCTCAAAGCGATCCGGTAAAAAGTCCGGCATGTCCAGCCGGTCCGACGCGCTGCCGGTGCCGCCGTCCAGAAGGGGAATCATCTGCTCTGCCAGCTCGTCGGTTACCAGAAAGCCCCCGATCCCCTGTGGACCCATCAGCCCTTTATGCCCGGTAAAGCACAGGGCGCTGATATTGGCCTTTTTCATGCTGATCCCGTGCAGTCCGGCGGTCTGGGCCGTGTCCACGATAAAATAAAGGCCGTGGCCTGCGCACAACTTCCCAACGGCCTCAATGGGCAGCATGCCGCCGCTTACATTGGAGCCATGCGTCATGACCACTGCCCTGGTCTCCGGTTTTATACGGCTTTCAATACACTCTGTTTTTAGATTACCCAAAGCATCGCAGGGAATCACATCATAAGAGGCGCCCATTTTCCTGAGATGCTCTAGCGGTCTCACCACAGCGTTATGCTCCAGCCCGGAAATGAGCACATGATCTCCCGGCTTTAGAAAGCCCTTGAGCACCATATTGATGGCCTGTGTTACATTGGCTGTAAAAATAACGTTTTTATTATCCTCGGCGTCAAACAGGCAGCGCAGCTTTTCGCGGGTTTCGTAGACCTTTCTGGAAACCTCGTAGGCACGGCCATAGCTGCCCCGTCCCACGTTACAGCCGGTATTCTCCAGATAGCCGGCCATCTCAGACGCCACGTCCGGCGCCTTTGGCCAGCTGGTACTGGCATTGTCAAAATAGATACGCTTCATCCTCTACGCTCCTTTCACTTCTGCTGCCCGATCAACGCGGCACCGACCGCCCCTGCATACTGGGACATGGGGTGCGTAACAACCGGCTGCCCCAGATAAGCTTCAAGCACCTCTTTGAACACCTCCGACCTGGAAAGCCCGCCGCTGAAAAAGACTTTGCCGGCCAAAGGCAGCCGTCCGGCAAAATTCGCAGTCCGCTTGGCAATGGCGTGGATAACGCCCAGCGCGATGTCTTTTCTGGATACATCCTTTGCCAAAAGGCTGATGATCTCACTCTCTGCAAAAACCGTGCACATACTGGAAATGGTCACGGGGTTGGCACCCCGCACAAAACCGTCGAGATTTTCGATGTTCTCCTCCAGAATGTTCTGATCCTTTACCGCCTTTGCCTTAACAACCCCATCCGTCTCGCCTCTGCGAAATCTTCAAAAATATCAGGTAACTCTTTTTTTAACGTCATGCCTGCTCCTTCAGTAAATGTATCACAGCCTCCAGTACCCCGCCGCTGATATTGCGGGCCTTATCAGAAATTGTATCGCAATAGGCCTTATCGCCCCGTGGGTCCACGTCGGCCATTTTCAACCCCTTTTTAACCTTCGTGCCGTCTGCGATCATACCGCGCAGCACCCCGTCTAGCCTGGATAAAACCGGCGTTTCACCAACAAAGGCAATACATTCATCTTTTTTTACCAAATCGCCAATATCATGACACAGGCGGATTGTTCCGGACTCCGGGGCATGGATTACCCGCTCGTGTGTATAGCCTCCAATATTTCCGGGAACGCCGGTGTTTTCTGCCGCGGTTCCTTCATACAGGATTCTTCCAAGATGGTGTCCCCGGTTGGTTTCGATCACAGCATCCACATCCTCTCCTGCTGTAAAGCCTGGTCCCAGACCGATCACGGCTTTTGCCATATCCCGGGTGGTTCCCAGATTTTTCTTGGCGAGGATTGCGTCAACCACCGCGTCCGGACGAACCATACGGATCATATCCCCTTTTGGATCAACACAGACCGGGACCTCACTGCTTTTCAGGCATCGGCACACCGCCTCAATGGACTCACAGCGCCTTGCCGTCACACCCTCCACAGCTGCCACGCCATCCTGAATGGCCTGGGCAAAGGCGACTGTACGCCGTATAACCGTAGGGGCTTCAATGTCCAGGGCGATCACCCTGAAGCCCGCCTGATACAGCCGGTATATGGTACCGGTGGCGATATCTCCGGCACCCCGCACAATAACCGTTTCACAGATTTTCATATTCAGACCATTCTCCTTCATAATACTCAAGCAAACGCCGGTAGTCCTCGGGGGTATCAGCGTCCATAACACAGGTTCTGTCTCCCGGGATTTTTATCAGAGCCTCGGGGTGGGCCTCGATAATCTGCCGCCCTCCCGTGTCACCCGAAACAGCCAGAAGCGCTTTAAACCAACGCTTCCCAAAGGCTATGGGATGCCCTCTCCGGCCTTGATATTCCGGCATTACAATGCTCTCTGGGTTTTTCGTGACCACCCGGACGATTTCTTCGACCAGCCTTTGGCTGATGAGCGGCTGATCGCCAAGAAACACCAGAACCCCCTGGCATTCAGGATAATGCGTGTCAAGGTAAGCGACTGCTATTTTTAAAGAAGTCGCCTGCCCAAGCTCTGGCCGATCATTGATTAAATAAACGGGAGCGCGCTGCATTTCAATACCGTCAAGAATGGCCTTTCGGGTTACAATAACGATTACATCCTTAAAGCCTTCTGCCACAGCCTCAACTGTTTTTTCCAGGATTTTTTTCCCGCCGATGGGAAGAAGAAGCTTTTCACTGCCCATACGGCGTGACAGTCCTGCACCAAGAACCACCGCTCCTAACATTGATACCAGATCCTTTCACGCAAAGATGCAGCAATACAGGCGTCAAAATAGGGTTCAGCCGCATTACAGAGCTGCTCCGCTTTTTTTCTGTTCCCGTTGTCCGCTTTGTTAACGAGCAGAAATCTGGGAATGTCCAGGTTTTTCAGCTTCTCGCCCGCAAACCACTCCATGCTTTTTCTAAACCAGTCAAGGTCAAAGCCTTTTCCCCTTAAGGTCTCAGGACAGCGGTGTATATTCCCGCTGGTCATGGGCGCACCTAAAAGCTCGCAGCCAATCACATGAATCAGCCTGGTGGTGCTTTTGGGGATAACAGGTTCCCACTCCCTATATATTTTATAGGGCTTTCCTCCGGCTCCGTCTCCCTCATTCAGAAAGATCCAGTCCTTCAGCTCTTTAAAAATACGATCCAACACCCCGGGTGCCGGGCCCTTTACCTTGTGCTCCTCAATGCAGCGCTCTGCGTAATAGTACAGACCGCTGTCCCGCCCTTTCAGACGGCTTAAAAGCTCTGTTGGCGACGCTGTTATGATCACCTCGCCATCAAAGGCGTCTGGATAGCGCATCTTTGTGGTGGTGGTTAAAAGGGTGCTGCCCCTGTCCTTAAGCTCACGGCCAAGACATGTAAGCAGTGTTGTTTTTCCGCCGCCGCCGGTGACGGTAATAAAGTCAGGCTGTTCGATACCGAACAGCGCTGACAGTTTAATGTTCTCATTCTGCACACAAAGTTTTTTATTCATTTTCCTTCTTAATGGTTGCCAGGTAACGGTAAACCGTCGGTACGGATACGCCGAGCATATCCGCCACATGCCAGATGGTGCCTTTAACCATAAAGGTTCCAAGGCCCTGAAGTCTTTCAACCACTTCAATTTTTTCCTGTTTGCCCATTTTTCTGAGGTCGCCGTGATTACTGGGCAGGACGCGGCTCATATTATTGATGACCAGCTCCTTGACGTTGATGTTGAAGCTTTCTTCCGACTCCTCGTCCTTTCTAAGCGGCTCAACGGTGATGAGTGATTCCAGGATATCCCGGGCCTCAGCAAATTTCTGACAGTCCATATTCAGACAGAGCAGACCAATAAGCTCATCGTCATCATCCTTAATGAAATACGTTGCTGAACGTATGATGTTGCCTCTCGGAGACAGTCCCCGGTAATTCACGCGGTACGGGGCTTCTTTGTAAGCTTCATTTTTAATGAGCTTAAGGCCATAATCCGTGACCGGTGCCCCCAAATCCCGCCCGCTGATGTCGCCATTGCGGATTGCTACAACAGATGATTGACAGTCTGACAGGTCATGCAGTACAACCTCTGTGTTCTCTCCTAAATAATCTGCTAAAAAATCTACCAATATTTTGTAGGTTTCAAGATCTTTTGCCATAATCATTCTCCTTCTGAACTTTGATTCATATAAACAAGGAACGCATAAAGTCATTGTTTAAAAATGTTATATCTCTATTATCGCAGATTTCGGAAGAAAACACAATAATAATTTATTATTGTATCGATTTTTTTAAAGATCTTCCGTTTCAAAAGGAGTATTCTTTGGTAAAATTAAGTTTAAAAGGATTGCAGACAGGGTTGAAACCACCACCGCCGATTCTCCAAAGAGGCTGTCAATCCAGGCCGGGAGCTGCTCCATCGCGCCTGGAACCTGAGAGATACCAATCCCCAGAGCCACCGACAGGCCGACAATGGTCGCGTTTCGCTGAGTCAACTCGCTTTGCATAAAAAGCTTAACCCCGGTCATGGTAATGGTGGCAAAAACTGAAATGGTCGCGCCGCCCAGTACACAGTATGGGATGGTCATCATCAGAGCCGAAAATTTTGGAAAGAGACCGGCCAGTACAATAAAGCCGGCGGCAAATCCAATGACCACACGGTTAATGACCCGGTTCGTTACCACAATCCCTACGTTCTGCCCAAAGGTAGATGTGGGAAGACCGCCGAAAATCGAGCCGATAATACTGGAAACGCCGTTCCCCATCAGTCCTCTTGACAGCTCGTCGGTTGTGGGCTCACGGTCCATGGCCCCCACGCTGAGCGCGGAAAACTGACCGATGGATTCCACCGAGTTGACCACAAACAGAATCGACATGGAGATAATGGCAGGGAGATGGAACTCATAACCAAAATGTCCCACCGACGGAAGCATAAACCAGCTGGCCTCCTGCACGGTCCCGAAATCAATCATTCCGCAGAAAAGCGCGATGATATAGCCAATGATCATCGACAAAAGTATGGACGCCAGACGGGCAAAGCCCTTAGTAAAGTTATTAAAGAAAATAACCAGTACCAGGGTGATCATGGCAATGATCCAGTTCATTGGCGAGCCAAAGCTCTCGCTGCCCGCTCCACCGGCCATATATTTAATGGCCGTCGGGTAGAGTGACAGACCAATGGTGAAAACCACGGTCCCGGTGACAACTGGGGGGAAAAGCTTTCGCAGCTTTTTAATGAAAATACCGATCAGGATCCCCACAACACCGCCAATAACCTGCGATCCAAGTATGGTGGCGATATTATAATCGCTGACGATACCGATCATGGTTGGCAGATAGGCAAAGCTGACCCCCATAATCACCGGGAGGCCGGAGCCTACCTTTCTGAAAGGGGGAAACAGCTGAATAAGCGTGGCGATACCTGAAATGATCAGCGCCGCCTGAATAAGAATCCGGGTATCTGCCGGCGACAAACCGCCGGTCCCGGCTACAATAATGGCTGGAGTGACACAGCCGACAATCATTGCTGCAACATGCTGCAGTGCCAACGGGATCGCTTCTTTTATTTTCGGCATTCCCTTAAGCTGATAAATGACATTATCTTTATCGTTTTTCATGATTTTCTCCTCATGACTTTAAAGGGCTGTTAAGGGCAGCCCTTTAAGAACACTTTGTGCGCAGTGTACGAAAGCATCGTTATTTCACTGCAATGGCTTCGATTTCAAACGAAGCACCCTTTGGCAATGCTGCAACCTGGACACAGGAACGCGCCGGGTAATCTCCTGTAAAGTATTTAGCGTAAATAGCATTAACAGCAGCAAAGTCATTCATGTCTGTTAAAAAGACGGTTGTTTTCACAACGTTTTCAAAAGAGACACCCGCCTCGGTCAGGATGGTTTTTAAATTCTCAAAACCGGTTTGGGCCTGTGCTTCCACTCCTTCTGCCAGAGCTCCTGTTTCTGGGTCCAGCCCCAGCTGTCCAGAAACATAAATAGTGCCGCCCGCGGCATTGGCATGTGAATATGGGCCGACCGCTGCCGGCGCTTTTGCTGCGTTTATAGCTGTTTTACTCATAATATTCTCCTTCTTATTTGTTGTTAAAAATTTAACTTATTTACTTAATAATGGTCCCGGTTTTCCCCAGAATCCCATCCTTTGCTTTTTCCAGCAGCGTGATGAGGGCAAAACGTTCCGGGCCGGATTTTGCAAAGTCCATGGCTGCCTGTACCTTTGGCAGCATGGAGCCAGGGGCAAACTGCCCTTCATCAGCGTATTTCTGGGCTTCCTCAACGCTGATTTCCGATAACCATGTTTCATTTGGCTTGCCATAGTTAATGGCAACCCTTTCGACGGCTGTTAAAATAATCAGGCAGTCCGCCCCGATTTCCCTGGCCAGCAGACAGCTTCCAAAATCCTTATCCACGACAGCGGCGGCGCCTTTTAAATGGTTTCCCTGAGCGTAAACCGGGATACCGCCGCCTCCGGCTGCTACCACTACCTGTCCGGCGTCTGCCAGAGCCTTGACGGTTTCAATCTCAATGATCTCGACGGGCTTTGGTGAGGCCACCACCCGCCGGTAGCCACGACCCGCGTCCTCAACAACATCATAGTCTCTTTCCTTAACCATCTGGTCCGCTTCTTCCTTTGTCATAAAACGGCCGATGGGCTTTGTGGGATGGCTGAAAGCTTCATCATCAGGGTCCACGCGCATCTGGGTGATAATACTGGAAACAGGCTTGTGGATCCCCCGGTCAAGGAGCTCCTCCCTCAGGGCATTCTGAAGGTCATAGCCGATATAGCCCTGGCTCATTGCCACACACACAGACAATGGCGCCACCGGGTTGCCCGGATCTGCCTTTGCCAGCTCGCCCATGGCCAGATTGATCATGCCGACCTGCGGGCCGTTTCCATGTGAAATAACGACCTCATTTCCTTCCTCTATCAAATCTGCGATGGCCTTGGCCGTATTTTTAACCGCTGCCATCTGTTCGGGTAAATTGTTGCCCAGGGCGTTTCCTCCCAGGGCGATCACAATTTTTTTGCTCATGATTTTCTCCTTTAAACGAAAAATGGATGGACGGCTGGTCACAGGACACAGCCATCCGGAAGTTTATTTTCAACCTGCGCTTATTTGGTAAAGAAGCGGTCAATACCTCTTTCTTCCAAAGCTTTCAGGGTTGCCTGAGGGTCCTTTTCCTTTGCCAGGAAAATCATAGCGGCAATAATATAGGGCTTGTAGCTGGCTTCTTTGTATAATTCGGTACGGTAGCGATCGAATACAGAGGCTTCTACCTCGCCCTGCTCACAACTGACGCCAGTGATGTCAGCTGGAAGGCAGTGCATGTAAAGCGCTTTTCCCTCTTTGGTTGTTTTCATCAATTCCTCAGTACATTCCCAATCTTTATGGTTTGCATTCTGAGCGAGCAGTTCTTTTTCGAGACGATCGATGCCTTCCTGGTCACCGTTGCCGTATAAGATGGTCCGTTCTTCCATTGCGGAGAACGGCGCCCAGCTCTTAGGATAAACAACGTCAGCGTCTTTAAATGCTTCTGCCATGCTGTTGGTCTTTGTAAAAGATCCACCGCTTTCAGCTGCATTCTTCTTAGCCACTTCTTCTACGTCAGACATAATTTCATAGCCTTCTGGGTGGGCCAGCGTCACGTCCATGCCCAGCCGGGTCATCAGGCCGACAATCCCCTGCGGCACAGACAATGGCTTTCCATAGGACGGCGAGTAGGCCCAGGTCATGGCGACCTTTTTGCCCTTTAAGTTTTCAATACCACCAAAATAGTGGATCAGATGAAGCGCGTCGGCCATGGCCTGTGTTGGATGGTCAATATCGCACTGTAAATTGACTAAGGTTGGTTTCTGTTCCAGGATACCGTCTTTATGGCCGTCTGTTACAGCGTCGACCACTTCGTGCATATAGGCGTTTCCCTTGCCGATATACATATCATCCCGGATACCGATCACATCCGCCATAAAGGAGATCATGTTGGCAGTTTCGCGCACGGTTTCGCCGTGCGCTACCTGGGATTTACCTTCGTCCAGGTCCTGCACCTCGAGTCCCAGCAGGTTGCAGGCAGAGGCAAAGCTGAAACGGGTACGGGTAGAGTTATCACGGAACAGCGAAATCCCCAGACCGCTCTCAAAAATTTTAGTCGAGATATTGTTTTCGCGCATGTATCTTAAGGCATCAGCCACCGTAAAAACGGCTTCAAGCTCTTCCGGTGTTTTTTCCCAGGTCAGGAAAAAATCATTTTCATACATTTCTTTAAAATTCAGCGCATTCAGTTTATCAATATAGGTTTGTAAAGTTTTATCCATTTTTCAGTCTCCTTGATTTTATAAAATTCATTCGTGTGATTTTGTGAGGGATAACCGGTCTGATCAAAGGGCCGCTGGCCGTCAGCCGGATTATCTGGTATAAACGGTTGGCAGCGCCGCGTAAACAGCGGCACAGGTAACGAGATCCTGTTTCCAGGTTCTTTCATTGGGCGCATGTGCCTGTGCTTCTGCTCCAGGGCCAAAACCGATAACCGGAATCCCATTGCGTCCCATGATGGACACGCCGTTGGTTGAGAAGGTCCATTTATCTGTCAGCGGACGGGCCTTGCGTTCTGCCGCTGTCTCAGCAGAACCGATACGTTCTTCACCGTACAGTCCTTTATAGGCTTCTTCCAGCGCTTTGGTAACCTGATGGTCTTCCGGAATCACCCATGTCGGGAAATAACATTCAATCGGATAAACGCATCCGGTATAGGAGGGCCGATCATATTCGTACATTGAGACCTTTACATCATTTCCGTATTTTTTAACATTTGGCAGGTTCCGGATTTCGTCCAGACAGCTCTCCCAGGTTTCACCGGCGGTCATACGGCGGTCTAAAGAAACAGAGCATCCATCTGCTACGGCACAGCGGCTGGGCGAGCTGAAGAAAATTTCAGAGGTCGTGACGGTTCCGCGGCCCAGGAAGCGGGCTTCCTTCCATTCAGGATTGTATTTTTCATCCAGCATTTTAACCAGGCCCTTGATCTCAGTGCCTTCCTCTGCGTCATTTTCATTAAGAGCACGGACATCCTGGAGAATATCCGCCATTTTATAGATGGCGTTGTCACCGCGTTCCGGTGCAGAGCCATGACAGGAAACGCCCGAGACGTCAATCCGGATTTCCATACGTCCGCGCTGTCCACGGTAAATACCGCCATCAGTCGGTTCGGTAGACACAACAAATTCCGGACGAACCTTATCTTCATTGATGATGTACTGCCAGCACAGGCCGTCACAGTCCTCTTCCTGAACCGTGCCCGTCACCAGTACGCTGTACTTGTCATTCAGCATTCCCAAATCTTTCATGACTTTAGCGCCGTAAACAGCGGATACAATCCCGCCCAGCTGGTCAGAGGTTCCGCGGCCTCCAATTTCGCTATCCGACTCAAATCCTTCATAGGGATCAAATTCCCAGTTGTCCATGTTGCCGACGCCAACGGTATCAATATGGGCGTCAAAGCCGATCAGGGTATTACCAGTTCCCATATAGCCTAAAACATTTCCCTGTGGGTCAATTTCCACTTTATCAAAACCGAGCTTACGCATTTCTTCCGCGATGGTATTAATGTGTTTTTCCTCGTCACAGCTTTCACCCGGGTTTTTGACAATATTACGGAGGAATCTTGTCATATCCTCTTCATAACCCTGCGCCGCTTTTTTGATTGCTTTAAAATCCATTTTTATTTGCCTCCTGATTGATTTAATATATAACGTTTATGACTGAATCATTATTTTCTAACCGGCAGCCTCTTTTTTCAATGCGCTGCCGGCCACATTTTCAAAGCTGATCCTGTATCAGACTGAGGGGTGTGCGCCGTTCCAGACAATGGCGCGGTAATTTTCAGGATCGGTATCCCCTTCTGTCGAGAACATGATGATTTTAGAATGACGGTCCAGACCAATACGTTCTCTTAGCTCTTTATAGTCGTCGTTTTCCATTAAGGCGGCGATTAAGCCCATGGATACCGCACCGGATTCGCCGGAGGTGACAGGGGTATCCCCCTTCACCGGCGCCGCCAGCATCCGCATACCCTTTGCTGCTACCCAGTCGGGACATGAGACAAAGAAAGCGCTGTTATTTTTAAGAATTTCCCATGATATGGTATTGGGCTCACCACAGGCTAAACCAGCCATAATGGTCTGCATATCACCGTCAACAAAACGGATCTTGCCGTCCTTAGCCGCGGCGGATTTATATAAACAGGCGGCTTCATCCGCTTCCACCACAACCGTTGTAGGGCAGTCGCCTGGGAACAGATTGGCAAAGAAGCCCTGCACGGCTCCGGCCAGTGAGCCGACGCCTGCCTGGATAAAAATATGTGTCGGGCGTTCGCATCCCTCAGCCTTTAACTGCTCGGCCGCTTCCAGCGCCATGGTCCCGTAGCCCTGCATGATCCAGGCGGGTATCTCCTCATAGCCATCCCAGGCTGTGTCCTGAACCACGACGCCATTTTCCGTTTTTTCTGCCTCAGCTGCTGCAATACGGACACATTCATCATAGTTGACCTCGGTGATGGACGCCTCAGCATTTTCTTTTAAAATGTTTTCCAGACGAATGGGACTGGAGCCCTTTGGCATGTAGACGACCGCTTTTTGACCAAGCTTATTGGCTGCCCACGCAACACCCCGGCCATGGTTGCCATCGGTTGCTGTAAAAAAGGTCGCCTGACCGAATTCTTCTTTCAGCTTATCCGATGTCAGATAATCGTAGTTTAGCTCTGAGACATCCCGGCCCAGCTTTTGGGCAATATACCGGGCCATGGCAAAGGAGCCCCCTAAAACCTTAAAGGCGTTAAGCCCAAAACGGTAGGACTCGTCCTTAACAAATAAGCTGCCAATTCCAAGATACTCTGACATTTTGTTAAGCTTTACAAGTGGGGTCTGTGAATACTGCGGGAAGCTTTCATGAAAAGCTTTTGCCTTTTTAACCGATTCGATGGACATCACCGATAATTCCTTATCGTCCGTTTTTGGCATCTCATTGGATACCCATTTGATTTTTTCCATTGTTTTCTCCTGTATGAAGTGTAATACAAAATTGCTTTCAGGGACGTGATGGTCCCGGTCTATTTCTTTTCTGACGGATCAGAGCTGCTCTGATCAATATAGCTGTACAATGTGTACTTGGATATTCCAAAGAAAGCCGTCAGCTTTTCGCTCGCCTTGGTGATCAGTAAGGCTCCGGCATCATTTAGAAATTTAAGCGCCTTGATCTTATCCTCTTTGTTCATTAAGGCCACCGGCTTTCCAACCAGACGAACCGACTGCTCAAGCAGGTCGTCCAGCAAGTCGTTGACATTGGTGGGAATATTTTCCACCTCCGCTTCTTTTTCCTGTTTGGTTCCTATGAGGGCTTGAAGCGAATTTTCCACCATCAGCAAACCGGTAATGTCATAATTAATCGAAAAGATTCCAACAACTCTGTTATCCTTATCTCTGATATAAACCGTACTCGATTTTAATATTTTGCCATCCGCAGTTTTTGTCATATAATCCAGATGGTCCTGTAAATCTTCGGGATTCTTTTTCAGAGCCTCCAGCACCACATGGGAGGGCCCGTCTCCCAGCTTACGGTTCGTAACATGTCCATTTTCAATATAGACAACCGTGCTTTCTTTATTCTCAGTTGTAAGATCATGCACCACCACTTCACAGTTGCTGCCAAACTGAGTAGCAATGCCATGGGCCAAATTTTTTAATAAATCCAGTGTTTCTCCTTGCATCTTAATTCATTCCTTCGCATTTCGACTTTTCCTCGAAACCAAACAGTTTATCAGGTTACCTGACAATTTGTTTGGTTTATGTGTCTATCATAACACCCTTTTGGAAAAAACACAACCCCTGTTTTTAAAAAAAATAAAAATTTATTATATCGTAAAAATGGATTTAATAAATTTTTTTAAAAAAGACTTGCTTTTTGCAGCAAAACATGATAAATTATCGTTAGGATAATAAACTATTATTGTCTCAAGGTCCACTGCCAGGCTGCTGCATCGCATATAAAAACCTTCGCATATTCAATGTTTTATAGTATTCACGGGTGATATAGAAAAGCGCACTGCCTCTATATCCATTCAAAATAATAACAATCAAGGAGAGAACAATGATTTTAATTGGAAACGGTCGGTTAATTACCCGAGATGAAAAGAACACGTATTTAGATAATGGTTGTGTTGCAGTGGAAGGCAATGAGATTGTAAACGTTGCTTCTACAGAAGAACTAAAAAAACAATATCCCGGTGCTGAGTTCATCGATGCCAGAGGCGGCGTCATCATGCCGGGGCTGATTAATACCCATAACCATATTTACAGTACCTTTGCAAGAGGCCTTTCCATTGAAGGCTTTAATCCCCAGAATTTTATGGATATTTTAGATGGACAGTGGTGGACCATTGACCGTAACCTGACAAACGAGGACAATAAATACAGCGCGTACGATACCTATATCGACTGTATCAAGCAGGGTGTTACCACCGTGGTAGACCACCATGCAAGCTATGGCGAAATAAAGGACAGCCTCTTTACCATCGCCGATGTCGCCAGGGAGCTGGGCGTACGTACCAGCCTGTGCTATGAAGTATCCGACCGCGACGGCGCAGATAAAATGAAAGCCGCCGTCAAGGAAAATATCGACTTCATCAAGGCCGCCCACGAAGATAAAAGCGGTATGGTACACGGCATGCTGGGTCTGCACGCTGCTTTTACCCTGACGGATGAAACCCTGGATTACTGTAACGCCGAAAAACCGGATTACGCAGGTTACCATGTACATGTTGCCGAGGGTTTAGACGATGTTTACGACTCTTTAGAAAAATATGGCAAGCGTGTGGTTAACCGCTTATTCGATAAAAATATTTTAGGTGAGAATACCATTGCTGTGCACTGCATTCACATCAACGGCGAGGAAATGTCCATTCTCAAAGATACCAATACCATGGTCGTGCACAACCCAGAGTCCAACATGGGCAACGCTGTCGGGTGTCCGCCAGTGCTTCAGCTTGTAAAACGCGGTATCCTCATCGGACTTGGAACCGACGGCTATACCAACGACATGATCGAATCCTACAAGGTAGCCAACATTCTCCACAAGCATTTCAGTTGTGATCCAAACGTGGCCTGGGGTGAAATTCCACAAATGCTGTTTAACAACAATCCTGCCA
The DNA here is from genome assembly GCF_015547515.1 of Eubacterium sp. 1001713B170207_170306_E7. Taxonomy (NCBI): domain Bacteria; kingdom Bacillati; phylum Bacillota; class Clostridia; order Eubacteriales; family Eubacteriaceae; genus Eubacterium; species Eubacterium sp. 1001713B170207_170306_E7. The sequence continues at coordinate 394,367 of NZ_JADMVE010000003.1, read as the reverse complement.
TCGCAAAACGTCTTTTCGGCAAAACCTTAGGCGTACTGGCTCCAGGAGCCGCTGCCGATATCATTGTAACAGATTATAACCCAACGACCCCCATGACCGCTGACAACTACAACTCACATATTCTCTTTGGCATGTGCGGACGTTCCGTCATTACCACCATGATTAACGGCAAGGTCCTTATGAAAGACCGCGAACTGCTGAACATCGACGAAGATGCCATTTTGGCAAAATCACGCGAAACGGCTAAGAAATTAGCCGACCGCATTAATCACAGATAGTACCACTGCCCTGTTATACTAAAAAACAATTCCCACCATAAAAAAGGAGTATCGAAATGAGCGATAAAATGTACCCTATCCCCTTTGGCGAAATGATCAACTGGATCTTAAGCGAATATAAAAAAGAGCGAAGCATCTTTGGCGTCCGAAAGCTTTACAGAAAAAGCGACCAGCAGACACTCTCAATTTTTGACGAAATGCTGGAGACACCCTTTGGTCCGGCTGCCGGACCGCACAACCAGCTGGCTCAGAACATTGTAGCCGCTTATGTCGGCGGCGCGCGCTTCTTTGAATTAAAAACCGTACAGCCTGTAGATGGCGAAGACCTGGCGGCGCTGGTCTCCAAGCCCTGCATTACAGCCGGCGACGAATGCTACAATTGTGAATGGTCCACCGAGCTGCGCGTGGAGGAAGCCTACGACGAATATGTAAAGGCCTGGTTTGCCCTCAAGCTTCTGGCCAAGGAAATGGGCTTTGGAAGTCCGGACGGCTTTATCTTTAACATGAGTGTCGGCTACGATTTTGCCGGTGTTCAGTCTGAAAAAATTGATCATTATATCGAGGGGATGAAAAACGCTGAAAATTCCGCAGTATGGCGGGAATGTGTGGACTATACCCTGGCCCATCTCGACCAGTTTGACAACATTGACGCAGGTTATGTCAAAGGGATCTCTCCGGTTGTCAGCCGCTCCATCACCCTTTCCACACTCCACGGCTGTCCTCCTGACGAAATCGAACGCATTGCCAGCTACCTGATAAATGAAAAAGACCTGAATACTTTCGTTAAATGTAACCCGACCATGCTGGGGTATGAATCCGCCCGTGAGATTTTAGACAGCATGGGCTACGACTATATGGATTTTGACGATTATCATTTCCTCCACGACCTTCAATTCAAGGATGCCGTGCCCATGTTTACCCGTCTGAAAAAGGAAGCCGCCGATAAAGGCGTTGCCTTTGGGGTAAAAATTACAAATACCTTCCCTCAGAAGGTCGTTGACGGTATTTTACCAAGTGAAGATATGTACATGTCTGGCCGGTCCCTGTTCCCGTGCTCCATCGAACTGGCAAACCGTCTGGCAAAAGCCTTTGATGGCGATCTGCGCATTTCCTATTCCGGCGGTGCGGATATCTTTAACATTAAAGATATCTTCAAAGCAGGCATCTGGCCCATCACCCTGGCCACCACTTTATTAAAGCCGGGCGGATATAACCGTCTTGACCAAATGGCAGAGGACCTTGTTTCCTATAACTTCAAGGAAGTACAAAGCCTGAAGCCTGCCGCTTTGTCCATACTCGCAAAACGTGCAAGAACTAACCCCCACAATGTAAAAGGGGCCATAAAGCCGTTACCCTCCAGAAAATTTGACAAAAAAGTGCCCCTGGTTGACTGCTTTACAGCGCCCTGCTCTGAAGCCTGCCCAATTTCTCAGGACATACCGGATTATATTGAACTCCTGGGCCAAAACAAACCGCTGGAGGCCCTTAAGGTTATCACTGCGAAAAATCCACTTCCATTCATCACTGGTACCATCTGTAACCACCGCTGTATGGATAAATGTACGCGCAATTTCTATGAGACACCCCTGTGTATCCGCGGTGTAAAGCTTAATGCCGCCGAGCTGGGCTATGATGACCTGCTGAAAGAGATCCGGCCTGTCGAAAAACGCACAGATGCCAAGGTTGCCATTGTCGGAGGCGGCCCTGCTGGTATCTCAGCCGCTTACTTCCTGGCAAGAAACGGTATCTCCGCCACGATTTTTGAGCGCAATGAAAGTCTTGGCGGTATTGTACGCCACGTCGTGCCTGAGTTCCGAGTCGATGCCGAAATTGTTGAAAATGACGTAAAGCTCATGGAAGCCTACGGTGTAGAAATCCACACTAATACCCCTGTCTGCTCAGTGGACGAATTAAAAAGCAAAGGCTTTAAGTATGTTATTGCCGCTACCGGCGCCTGGGGGCCAAGCCCGTATAAGCTAGAGGGCGAACAGGCCCTCAACGTGCTTGATTTCTTACAGAGCTTCAGAAAAGACGCATCCAGCCTGAATCTCGGGAAAGATGTTGTGGTGATCGGCGGAGGGAACACCGCCATGGACGCCGCCAGAGCTTCCAAAAAAGCACCCGGTGTCGAAAATGTCCATCTGGTATACCGCAGAACCAAACGTTATATGCCGGCCGACGAGGAAGAACTGGCAATGGCACTGGAAGACGGCGTTAAATTCTACGAGCTTCTCTCCCCTGAAAAATTTGACGGCCTTACCCTTTCCTGCCGGAAAATGGTGCTTGGCGAACCCGACGCTTCCGGAAGAAGAAGCCCGCAGAATACCGATGAATTCATGGATATTCCGGCCAATACGGTTATCGCCTCGGTTGGCGCAAAAATTGATCAGGAATGGTTTACCCAGAACAAGATCGGCCTGACAGACCGTGGCCGTGTCGAAGTCAACAAAGACACCCTGGAGGCGCGTGACAATATTTTTGTGGCCGGCGACGCGCAACTGGGCGCCGCGACTGTTGTACAGGCCATTGCGGACGCACGCAAAGTGGCCGATACGATCGTAGAAGCCGAAGCACTTGAAGCAGCTCCTGTTTATTCCAAAAAAACCGGCGATTATAACAGAGCGCTGGCCAAACGCGGTATTCTGGCTGAACCGAAATGTGAATCGACAGAGTGCAGCCGCTGCCTGGAATGCTCGACCGTCTGTGAATCCTGTATGGATGTATGTCCAAACCGCGCAAATCTTGCGCTCTTTGTACCCCACCACAAAATGCGTCAGATCGTTCACGTGGACAGAATGTGTAATGAATGTGGTAACTGCCAGACCTTCTGCCCTTATGACAGCGCGCCTTATAAAGATAAATTCACCCTGTATCACACACTCTCCGACTTTGAAGACAGCAGCAACAGTGGTTTTCTCATCACCAGTGACGATCGCGTTAAGGTCCGCCTTGACGGCAATGTAATTGACACCTCCATCGGTGACAGTGCACTGCCTCAGGGGATCAATGATATCATAAAAGCAGTTGTCAGCAGCTACAGCTATCTCCTCTAAAAGCGATAATCAGGGACGTCATTCATGACGTCCCTTCACTTGTTTCCTGCGTGAATTCCCATTGTAAAACGAGGTATAATTATGAAAAAAACAATCATCAGAGGCGGTATTCTCTTTTCCTCTCAGGACACACTTAACGCTGATATCCTGATAGAAGATGGTAAAATCGCCAAAATCGGCCAAAAGCTCAAAGACCCGGAAGCCAGCATCATCGACGCCGCGGGAAAGTATATCTTCCCAGGCTTTATTGATCCACACACACATCTGGATATGGACACCGGCACCGCCCATACCGCAGATGATTTTGTCTCCGCAACAAAAGGGGCTGTTTCCGGCGGCACCACTGCTATCATCGATTTTGCCACCCAGGATAAGGGACACAGTCTGACAGAAGCTTTAAAAAGCTGGCATGCTCTGGCGGATAACCGTTCCTCCTGTCATTATGGCTTTCATATGGCCATTACCGACTGGAATGACACGACGCGCAAAGAGCTCAGGACAATGAAGGATTCAGGCGTAACCTCCTTTAAGCTTTATATGGCTTATGATAACCTGCGCTCCAATGACCGGGAAATCTTCGAAATATTAGAAGCGGTCAAAACCTTTGGTGGTCTTGTCTCCATGCACTGTGAAAATGGCGATCTTGTCAATGCACTGATCGCCGAACAAAAAAAGCAAGGCCGCATGAGCCCTGCAGCCCATCCCCTCTCCCGGCCCGACTTTGTCGAGGCTGAGGCCGTTAACCGATTTTTAGCCATTGCCGAAGCCGCGGACTCTCCCGTCTATGTGGTTCACCTCAGCACAAAACGAGGACTCAAGGAATGTTTAAATGGCCGTAAGCGCGGTCAAAAAGTCTTTATTGAGACCTGCCCGCAGTATCTGCTGCTTGACGACAGCTGTTATGAGCTGGAGGGCTTTGAGAGCGCAAAATACGTTTTCGCCCCTCCGGCACGCAAGCCGTCCGATGAAAAAGCACTCTGGGAGGCTTTAAGCGATGGTATTGTCAATACCATCGGCAGTGATCACTGCAGCTTTAATATGAAGGGCGGCAAGGATCTTGGTAAAAATGACTTCAGCAAGATTCCCAACGGCATGCCCGGTGTCGAAACACGCCCAGTACTCATGTATACCTTTGGCGTATGTGAGCATAAACTGACCTTAAACCAGATGGCCGCTCTGCTCTCAGAAACACCGGCAAAAATTTTCGGCATGTATCCACAAAAAGGCGCTCTGAAACCCGGCAGCGATGCGGATATTGTCATCTGGGATCCAGCGTACAGCGGCACCATCACCCAGCAGAAGCAATACCAAAATGTAGATTACACCCCTTATGAAGGTGTCAAAATAAAAGGCAGAGCGGACGTCGTGCTGCTAAACGGCGAAACCGTTGTAGAAAAAGGCCGGGTTATCGTTGAAAATAAAGGGTGCTATATCTCACGGGGTATCTGCCAGCTTTAAAGAAAAAATAAAAAGAGTCACCTCCTTTTCATTGGTGACTCTTTTTTTAGTAGATTCGATATTCCTTTTACTTCTTTTTCTTTTTCTCATAGGGTGTATCCTTAAGCGGTAAAACCGTCTGGAACTCACCACTTAAGCGATAATACGCATCCGCAATGGCCGGCGCTGTCGGAATCGAAGTGATCTCGCCGATTCCAATGGCGCCATAAGCCACATCAATGCCCGGCTTCTCAACAATAATACTTTCAAGCTCTGGTACTTTGTCGGCTTTGAAAAGGCCCAGCGTCCCAAATTTCGATTTTGGAATACCATGATCCAGCTCATACTGTTCTGTGAGCGCGTAGCCCATTCCCATGACCACACCGCCTTCGATCTGTCCCTCGACGCTAATGGGGTTTACCGCCTTACCCACATCGTGGGCAGCGACCATTTTCTTTATCGTCCCGTCCTCATTTAACACACACATCTGCGTAGCATAACCATAAGCCACATGGGATACCGGATTGGGCACTGGTGTGCCCATGGCGTCCGTTTTTGCCAGATACTCGCCCATAAACGCCTGCCCTTCAAGCTCTGCCAGCGTTTTATCATTCATCGCAGTCTTAAGCTCCTCGGCTGCCCGTTTACAGGCCTCGCCGGTTACCAGTGTCTGTCTGGAGCCCGAGGTGGTACCGGAATCCGGCGCATTGGCTGTATTAGGGGGCATGTAGGCAATCTGATCCAGTCTCAGACCAGCGGTTTCAGAAAGCACCTGTGTCAGCACTGTCCCCAACCCCTGTCCAATACAGGAGGCCCCGGCATGAATCTCGACCCGCTCATCCTTTACCAGAAGACGGCAGCGTCCCCAATCCGGCAGACCCACACCGACACCGGCATTTTTCATCGCACAGCCAATGCCCACGTATTTTTCACTGTCATAAATTTCCTTAACCGCCTCCAATGTCTCGGCGATCCCCGTTGCCGGATCGGCGATCTGTCCATTCGGAAGCACCTCACCTGGACGCACCGCGTTACGATAGCGGATTTCCCACGGGCTGATCCCTACCATTTCTGCCAAAAGATTGAGATTCATTTCAGAGGCAAAGCAGGTCTGCGTTACTCCAAAGCCCCGGAAAGCACCGGCCGGCGGGTTATTTGTATACACAGCTTTACCGTCAATATCAATGGTCTGGAAATTATAAGGTCCGGCAGCGTGCGTACAGGCACGCTGAAGCACCGGCCCCCCCAGGGAGGCGTAAGCGCCGGTGTCAGACACGACCACCGCTTTTAATGCTGTCAGGCGGCCTTCCTCATCACAGGCAGATGTGACGTCCATATAAAAGGGGTGGCGTTTAGGATGGATCATAAGGCTTTCTTTTCGTGTGAGCTTAACCTTGACGGTCCTTTTGGTTAAATAAGCGATCAGAGCAGCATGATGCTGAACAGAAACATCCTCTTTTCCTCCAAAGCCCCCGCCTACCAGCTTGTTTTCGACAATAACCTTTTCCGCCGGCAGGCCCAGCATTGCCATACACTCATGCTGTGTATCGTAGGTTCCCTGGTCTGTCGAATAAATAAAGACGCCATCATCATCAAAAGGCATTGCCACAGCGGTTTCCGGCTCCAGAAAAGCATGCTCGGTCCACGGCGTTTCATAATGACGCTTAACCTTGTATTTTGAACGCGCGATCACTTCATCGGCATTGCCCCGTACCAGGTGCTCGTGGGCTAAAACATTGGTTTCGCTGCCTTCATGCACTAAAGGCGCATTTTCCATCATTGCCTCACGCGGGTCAAAAATCCCCTCAAGCGGTTCATATTCAACACTTACCAGCTTCTTGGCTTCCTCCAGGATTTCCGGTGATTCTGCTGCTACCAGACAGATCGCGTCGCCAATGTAATGCGTGGTTTTCCCAACTGGAATCATCGTGTCCCAATCCTGCTTGAGATGGCCCACCTTCACGCTTCCAGGAATATCCTCCGCTGTAAAAACGCCGACCACACCCGCAAGCGCCTTCGCTTCATCTGTATGAATGGCCAATATGCGGGCTCTCGGATATTCTGCCCGTACAGCGCTGCCGTAGATCATCCCCTCCAGATAAAGATCGTCCGGGTACTCGCCAGTTCCCAGCACCTTTTCTCTGGCATCTACACGCTGCATGGCCTGTCCAACCGTAACCTCTCCGGCTTCTTCATTTACAGGGAGATTTTCTCTGAAAACTTTAGCTGCCAGTAGAATACCATCGACAATTTTTTTATAACCGGTACATCGGCATATATTATTTTTAATGGCATTTATTACCTCCAGGCGGGTTGGTTCGGGGTTGGCGTCAATAAGCGCTTTGCCTGACATTACCATCCCCGGTATACAGAAGCCGCACTGCACCGCACCGGCCGTTGCAAAAGCATAGCTGTAAACCTCTTTTTCACGCTCAGTAAGCCCCTCTACTGTCACAATCTCTTTATCCGCCATTTTAGACACCATGGGGATGCAGGACCGGGTAGCCTTTCCATCGATAATAATCGTACAGGTACCACAGGCTCCTTCACTACAGCCATCCTTCACAGAGGTTAATCTCAAATCATCTCTTAAAAAGCGCATAAGCTTTTTATCTTCTTTAAGCTCGTGTATAGCTCCATTGACCTTAATCGTGTACATTTCTGATACTCCTTTATTGGTTAATGCTGTCGAATGCTTTGTTTTCCATGCTTTTACTCAGAACAATTACGGGCAGCCATTCTTCTGATAAACTTTGCACAGGGATTTCATTAAAACGCAATACTGTTTTATTATATGACTTAATAATATTTTATCGTATTTTTATGGAAATAGCAAGCTTTTATTCTCAAAAACGACTGTTTTTTTTAGAACAATCGGTGCTTTTAAGCAATAAAAAAACCACCGTTTTGCTTTCCGGTGGTTTTGAAAATTCTGCTCGCTCTATGCCTCCGTATCGGTCTTCCTGGCGGCTGTCGCACGTGTTTTACGGGTTGTTTTTTTAGCGGGCTCTTCTGACGCGGCTTCAGTCTTTTTTGCCACAGTGGTTTTTCGGGCTGCTGTGGCTTTTTTGGCCGTTGTTTTGGAAGGTGCCGCTTTTCGTGCTGTGGTGGTTTTAGCTGTCGCTGCTTTTTTAGCGGCTTCTGCCGGAGTTTTCTCCTCTGCCTCGGTTGTTTTTTTCGCTCTTGTCCCGGTGGTCTTTTTCGTGGCAGCCGTTTTTTTCCGTGGCGCTGTTCTGGTTGTCTTTTTTACTTCTGGCGCTGCCGCCTCATCCTCGTCAGCCTGAACTGGCGTAAAATGCCATACCTGATTCGCACTGCCGGTTTTTTCCCATATCTGCATTTGAGCACCCGGCACCGCAGCCCCCATGGCAATATCTAGATAAATACCCGCGCGCTGTGATCTTATGAGATAACTGCCTTCAGCGGTCTCTTCCAGTGTCCAAAGCTGGCTGTCCGTATCAACAGCTTCCCACTGCTGCACCCATGTGCCGTTTACAGTTCCCAGCATACACAAATCCAGTGCTTTTCCAGAATACTTGTTGATGAGCTTAAACCACTCACCTTCTGCGTATTGGGGTGTCCATTTCTGGCTGTCCGCTCCTGTTTGGGAAGCCTCCTGTAATTTTATAAGCGCGCCGTTTTCGGCAGAGCCGTTTTCAATTCCGAGAGCCAATGTCTTTTCCTGCGCCATAATGACGTATTCTTTATTTGCTTGCAGTTTCAATTTACCAACTCCTTTGGTCTTTTTAAACAGCGTTATAACATGATGCTGTTTTTATCAAAATATCTCTACACTGCATTTTGATTTACTTTAGCTTGATACTATCATAGCAATTATTCAGGCATTCGTCAAACATTCATTGAAAATTTTACAAAATATAAACAAGTATTAAGCATTGTTTTGCGTTTTCAACAATAAATAGTGAAAATTATAATATATCACAAGACTTAGCTTTAATTGTAATTTTAATTCACAAAAGGCCTTTATTCTCTGGATACACATGCCTGGAAAGATTCATATGCGGTAGTCTGTATAAAAAGCCATACAGATACCTGAACAGGCTGTTTTTATTTTTTCAGATGCCTTCTAAAAACAACTGTATTTTAAAGCCTCTGTTAAGATATCTGACAATCGGGTAAAAAATTTCTGAAAAGAGCTTGACCATTCTTACAAAATGTTATATGATATGAACATACCCCACCCCATGAGGGGTGCCGTTTGGAGGTTAACACATGAAGAAAAATTTTAAAATAGAAGGGATGTCCTGTACAGCCTGTGCCGCTGCCATTGAACGAACCGTCAACAAAATGGCTGGCGTCGAGGACGCGGTAGTTAACTACGCTACCGAAAATCTGGCCGTTACCTATGATGACGGCTCCGTCCAGGCTCCGGAAATTGTTTCTGCCATTGAAAAAATTGGCTATGGCGCTGTCCCCGAACAGGACACTTCAACATCTGGTAAGAGTACGGTCAAAAACACCGCGGGTGAAAACGCACAAAAACAGATGAAGGAGCTCCAGACCCGGCTCATCATTTCATTGGTCTTTACCATTCCTTTATTCTACCTGTCCATGGGTCCCATGGTCGGACTGCCTGTTCCCGCCTTTTTGGACGGGGATATGAACCGTCTGATTAACACAATTACTCAGATGCTTTTGACCCTGCCCGTTGTTTATATGGGTGCGCACTTTTATAAGGATGGTTACAAAGCGCTCTGGAAACGCATTCCCAATATGGATTCTCTGGTAGCCGTAGGAACCAGTGCTTCATTCCTTTATGGCATCTATGTCCTGTACCAGCTTGCCTGGGGTTACTCCTATGGCGATATGGCCATGGTCCATCACTTCGCACATGAAATCTATTTTGAGGGCACTGCGGTTATTTTAACTCTGATCACTCTTGGAAAATATATGGAAGCCCGCGCTAAGGGAAAAACCTCCCAGGCCATCGAAAAACTCATTGCACTGGCGCCCGATACCGCTTTAGTAGAACGCGGCAATACCGAGGTCGAGATTCCAATTGATGATGTGCGGCTTGACGACACGGTTATCATTAAGCCCGGTGACCGTATTCCTGTAGATGGTGAAATTATCTCTGGGCATTCCAGTGTAGACGAATCCCTGCTGACTGGCGAGAGTATCCCGGTCGAAAAGGAAACCGGTGACCACGTTATCTGTGGCAGTATCAATAAAACCGGCGCGTTTAAATTTCGCGCCACTAAAATTGGCGATGACACCACGCTCAGCAAAATTATCCATCTGGTAGAAGAAGCCCAGTCTTCCAAAGCCCCTATCGCTAAGATTGCCGATCAGATCAGCCGTTATTTTGTACCGGCGGTTATGGGGATCGCGGCATTATCCTTTATCATCTGGCTGCTGCTCGGCTATGAGTTTTCCTTTGCCCTTTCGATGGGTATATCCGTACTGGTTATCTCATGTCCCTGCGCTCTCGGCCTTGCAACGCCAACAGCCATCATGGTAGGTACTGGTAAAGGCGCTGAACAGGGAATCCTCTTTAAAAACGGCCCTGCTCTTGAAACGCTCGGAAAAGCAGATGCGGTCGTTTTTGACAAAACCGGTACCATCACCATCGGCAAGCCTTCCATTACGGACATTGTGCCTTTGGGCAATACCGATGAAACGACGCTGCTTCAGTTGGTCGCTTCCATCGAGGCCAAATCCGAACACCCGCTCAGCGAGGCCATTGTAGACGGCGCTGAAGAACGCGGAATCACACTGCGGGACGTGTCCGACTTTAATGCCATTCCCGGCCTTGGCGTCGAGGGTACTGTGGACACCCGTTTTATTACCATTGGTAATCAGAAACTCATGAAAGGCTCCGGCATTGACCCCAGCACCCAGACCGAGCTGTATAACACGCTTTCGGATGCGGGTAAAACGCCGCTGTTTATTGGTGAGGGCAGCGAACTGATTGGCATCATCGCTGTCGCAGATACCCTTAAAGAAAACTCAGAAAACGCCATTGCCCAGCTTAAAGCCATGGGCACTCAGGTATATATGCTGACCGGAGATAACGAGCGGACGGCACGGGCCATTGGTGCAAAAATCAATATTGATCATGTCATTGCCAATGTATTGCCGGAAGAAAAGGCTGATCTCATCAAAAAGCTTCAGAATGAAGGTAAGCAGGTGATTATGGTAGGTGACGGCATCAATGACGCCCCCGCCCTGGCCCAAAGCGATATCGGTATCGCCATTGGCAACGGCACTGACGTTGCCATCGAATCTGCTGACGTTATTCTCATGCAGAATGACCTCCTGCAGATTGTCGCGGCTATTCAGCTGAGTAAAGCCACTATCCGAAATATCAAACAGAACCTGTTCTGGGCCTTTATCTACAATACCATCGGTATCCCGCTGGCTGCCGGCATTCTCTATATCCCCTTTGGCCTTAAGCTGAATCCGATGTTCGCAGCGGCCGCCATGAGCTTGAGCTCTGTCTCGGTTGTGCTGAACGCCCTGTCTCTGAAAGGCTTTAAGCCCAAATTTACCCCTGTGCATGATCTGCCGTCCGCCCATACGGATGTGACGGTTATCAATAATAAAAATATTATCAGTGATTCGATCATGGAATCACAGAAAGAAGGAACCACTATGACAAAAAAATTACATGTAAATGACATGAGCTGCAAACACTGTGTAAAACGTGTTGAAGACACCTTAAACGCCATCGACGGCGTTTCAAATGTTCATGTTTCTCTGGAAGACGCCCAGGCTACTTTGGACGTAACGGATGCCGTTACCGACAAAATGCTGTGCGATGCCCTTGATGAGGCAGGCTATCCCGCTTCTGTCATTACCGAATAAAACGATGGAAGGCATTGACCGCACCAAGGAACTCAATCTTTTAAAAACTGCCAGAGGTCAGATGGACGGCATTATTAAAATGCTGGAGGAAGGCCGGTATTGTATTGATATATCCAAGCAGGTACTGGCGGTTCAGGCTCTTTTAAAAAAAGCCAATCTTCAGATCCTCGAGCAGCATATGCATCACTGCGTAACCGATGCCTTTGAAAACGGCAGCAAGGATGAGCGCAACACTAAGATTGAGGAAATCATTACTATTTTGGACAAATATTACAAATAACCTCAATAGCCCCGAAAGGGGCTTTTTTGTGATCCTTTATCATTCACCAATCAATGCAGCTGTTTTATCCATAAAAAAACAGACGCCGGAAACATTGTTCCGGCGTCTGCCAAGGGAAAATTTGGGGAGAGTAAAATTTTTTAAGTAAGAGGTTGTATGCTCGCTTTAATATATACCCTTTTCCAAAAATTTAAACACTTCGCATCTCTTTTCTTTTTTGAATGGTATGGGTATATAGCAATTTAAGAAAGCGAGGTTTAAAACATGCAAAAAAATATGATTGACAAAAATAAACTGGAGACCGTTCTAAAACAGGCTTACAGCGCTGCAGAAAGTGATGAGTCCGGCGCCAACGCCTCCTATATTCCAGCCCTGGCAAAAGTACCTTCCGGCCTTTTTGGACTGACTGCCGTTACAGCAGACGGTACCGTACTTGAGACAGGCGACAGCAGCTATCCCTTTGCCATTGAATCCATCTCCAAGGTTTTTTCCATGGCACTTGTCATGGAGGCTGTCGGCGCTAAAGAGATGCTTAAAAAAGTGGGGGCAGACCCAACAGGACTTCCCTTTAACTCTGTAATGGCACTGGAGCTGCACCGCGGGAAGCCGCTCTCCCCACTGGTAAACGCCGGCGCCATGGCTACCGTCAGCCTCCTGCCTGCCGCCAGCGCTGATGAAAAGTGGCATAAAATTTTAGATGGCTACAGCCAATTCGCCGGACACAGTCTTGAAGTTATGGAAGCTGTGTATACCTCAGAGACTGCCACCAACAGTCATAACAAGGGCATCGCCTGGCTTATGTCTGGCTATGGCACACTCTATGACGATCCGGACACCACCTGTGATCTTTATACCAGGCAATGCTCAATCGCCATCACCTGCAAAGATTTGGCGGTTATGGGCGCTACTCTGGCCAACAGCGGCGTCAATCCAGTCACTGGAAAAGCTGTCATTAATCCAGAATTTTTACCTCATATTTTCGCCGAGATGACCATGGAAGGTCTTTACGGGGCTTCCGGCGATTTCGCCTATACCGTTGGACTTCCGGGTAAAAGCGGTGTTGGCGGCGGTTTACTGGCAGTTGTACCTGGCCAGCTGGCGCTTTCAGCCTTCAGCCCAAGACTGGACCCCATTGGCAACAGCGTCCGGGGACAAAAGGCCTTGCGCTTTATTTCCGATGCCCTTGACCTTTCCCTTTACCGGTAATTACATACGAATACTGTAAAAATCACACCATAAATTTTCATGTTATCATTGCTTTTGACTGCACGCTGGATTATAATTTTATTCAACGGTTGTTTACGTTATCAGGAGGATAAACATGAAAGTTTTAATCATCTCGTCCAGTCCCAGAAAAGGTGGCAACAGCGAACTGCTGGCCCGTGCCTTTGCCCAGGGGCTGCAGCAAAAGGGCCATGTGGTGACCATGATTTCCGCCGGCCATATGAAAATAAATGGCTGTCTGGCTTGTGACCAGTGCTACACCGAACCCGACGCCCCTTGTATCCAGAAGGATGATTTCTGGAAAATATACCCCATGCTGCTGGCCGCTGACATGGTGGTACTGGTATCACCACTGTACTTTTTCAACATGTCCACCCAATTAAGAGCCGTCATTGACCGGCTGTACGCTTTTTGCCGAAGTGATAAGCCGCTGCCTCTGGTTGGAAAAAAATCCGTTCTTTTAATGACCGGTGCCAGCGATGACCTGAAAGATTTTCTGCCAGCCATTGACAGCTACAAGCTGACCGCAGATTACTTGAAATGGCAGGATAAAGGTGTTTTCATCGCTTCAGATGTCTGGAAAAAGGACGATATCATCCAAAGCGGCTGGCTGGAACAGGTTCTGGCTTTTGGTCAGAGTTTTTAAGCTTCTTTGATAGACTAAAGCCAGGAGTTTTTCTCCTGGCTTATTTTACCCTTACTGTTTAGGAGGATCACATTGTATATAATTTCAAAAAAAGACCGAAACCGCATCGCGCCATTATTTGAAGGCTGGAACGAAACACCTGTATGGTCATACCTTCAAGGCCACCTTGGTCAGGCTTTTGTGGATGATCCCGATTCACCCCGTTCTGCCCAAATATTAATCGGTGATTTCTGTTTTTTCGCTGGCATTCCCAATCCTGAGCTCATTGAAAATATTCCTGACCCCAAAATCGTTCCTGTCATTACCCTGATCGCACGTGAGGAAACCTGGCATCCATTATTCGAAACCATCTATCGCGGACAATACGAGAAATTTACGCGTTATGCCTTAAAAAAAGAACCCACAGCTTTTGATCCAGAACAGCTGCAGGCGAATCTCAAAGCCCTGCCCCCGGACTGCAAAATCCGCCAAATCGACCCTTTACTTTACAATGCGCTGCTAAAAGAGGAATGGTCAAAAGATTTATGCTCTCAGTTTGAAAATGCTCAGGACTATGCAAAGAACGGGCTTGGCTTTGTCATCGTTAAAAATCATGAAATTATTGCCGGAGCCTCTTCTTACACCTATTACAACGACGGCATTGAAATTCAGATCGACACCAAACAGCCTTATCGAAGGCAGGGTCTGGCGCGGGTTGTGGGTTCCCGCCTTATTTTAGAGTGTCTGCGTCAAAACCGTTACCCCAGCTGGGATGCCGTCAGTCAAGAATCCCTGCATCTCGCCGAAAGTCTCGGTTATTGCTTAGAAACGCCGTATATTGCTTACGCTGTGGGCGATATGGAGCATTTGTCTAAGCCACGTTAAAAGGATAAATGTCTTTCCGACAGCTTAGATTCTTATCGCCTTTTTTGTTTATAACCGTATATCCCAAAGTATCCCTTACAATAAATCAGTTCGTCTTATGTTTCCGATCAATTACATGATTATTATCAATACTATTGTACTTTTCTGGGTGTAACGAAATCATTAGTGCACTGATGACTACAAAAATAATCAAAATCATCGCTGGCAGACCTCCAATATTCGAGAGCATTTTAATCCCCGTTATCCCTTCCCCGACAGACATCATAATCCAGGTGACCACTGCTACTATAATTCCCCAAACGGCGGTCAAGCTGGCGGGCGGCTCCGGCGAATCCGGTGCAATACCCTTGCTGCAAATGCCCGCAATAGCCATAGTGGTGGAATCGGCTGCTGTCACAAAAGAGATCAAAACCGCTAGCAGATACAACGGAATAAAAATCCGGCTTAACGGCAGATTTTTAAACAACTGATAAATCACATTCTCATAACCGGCGTTGTATGCTTCAACGATACCTGAACCTGTGTTATGCATCAGCTGATTAACAGTTGCTCCAGAGATAATCATAAACCACACAATACTGAACAACGCTGTCACAAACAGGTTCATGGCAATTATATCCTTTACCCTTCGCCCATAGCTGATCCTCCCCAAAAACACAGCCGTCACAGGCGCCCATGCCATCCAGTTGCCGAGATAAAACATGGTCCAGTTTTTAGCCCAGGGATCACCCTCTGCTGTACCGGTAAAAAGCGTACCGCTGAAAAAAGTTGTTAAAAACTCACCAATACTTTCAATGCCAAAGCTAAAGATAAAGGTGATTCCTCCAAACAGGAGTATAAACCCCAAAATCACAATATACATTGCCACATTGATGTTTGAAAGGTATTTTATGCCACGGGTAATGCCTGTTACTGCAGCAATGATGGTCATGCCGCCAATAATCAGAATGATGATTCCCCAGACTGCTTCGTTTGAATCCACACCAAAAAGCTTGTTTAGTCCTCCGTTAATACTGAGGACGCCTGATGCTAAAGAAGCGGCAAGCCCTGTAACCAGAGCAAAAACACAGACAAAATCCACAACCTGGCTTACACTGCTTCTTGCTCTTTTAGGAATAAGTGGTGCAATAACAGAACCCAGCGAAAAGGGCTGACACATATTATAATAAACAAAAGCAAAAACAACCGCTAAAATCGTATAGAGTCCATAGGGTAAGACCGTCCAGTGTCTGAAAACAGCTGCCATGGCAAAAAGTGAAGCCTCTGGCGTCATGGCTTCAATGCCGCTTGATACCGGCGGATTGAGAATATGCTGCACCGGCTCCGCCGCTCCCCAAAATACAATACCTGAAGCTACAGTGGTACAGAGTGTGATACTAAACCAATTCCAGGTAGACATCATCGGCTTTGCTTCCTTTCCGCCAATGGTTATTTTCCCAAAAGGCGAAAAGTACAAACCGATGCAGACAAGAAAAACAACCAGTGCCGTCAACAGAAACAGCCATCCAAATTTATCCAGGATCCAAGCGTAAAGGGCGCTGGTTAAGCTTACAAACGCCGCATTATCAAGAAATGCCAGTAAAATGCAGCCTCCGAAAAGCAGTATTGCCGGTACAAAAACAAGTAAATTAATCTTTTGATATTTCATTGCTTCCTCCAAAAAAAGCGGCCGAACAGACGGGCCGCTTTTAAATATGGTCATTCTTCATGACTGAGCTGATTTTTCTTTCCTCTTTTATAGATAACAAGTGCCAAAACGATTGCAACAACTCCCCAGATTGCAATCCAGGCAAAAATCATGTTAAAACCCATTACTGGATCCTTGTCCAACCACGACCCCATCAGCGAAGTAATAAAAGCATCTGGTATAAATCCGATAAACGAGACAATGCCGCTGGCGATACCGGTCATAGCCACAGGAATACCACTCTCTCCCATGATCGAAAAGTAAACAGATTTCATCATAAAATACAATAAAGACAAAATCATCGTAACGATAATGGCCAGCGTCACCATATCAGAGAAAAACGGCGTAGCAACTGCGCAAACGATAATAGCCATCAAAACATAAACCAAAAAGATCAGACGTGATTTGAATTTGTCCGCAATAATTCCAGCACCAATGCCTGCTACAACTGTTAAGACATAGCTTCGGATAATCGCCAGGCTGCTGGATACAGAAGCGGAAACACCTAAAATCTGTGTAGTGTAAGTTCCCAGATAGTTGATGCCCGCAGCGATAATGGAATAGCAGCTAAAAATAAAGAGTCCCATCAGCCAGACGCCCGGCAACTTTAAAGCTTGCAGCACACTGCCCTTTTCTCTTTTTTCTTCAGGCTCCTCTGGATCGCGCGAAACGTTCTTGGGCAGGAAAATAATGGCCAAAGCCGCAAAAACAATGTAAACAAGCGCTCCGATGATCAAAATAGCGCGAAAGCCGCCAACCGAATCAGCAAACAGACTGAGTATCCAGACAAAGACAAAGCCAGTCACTGTGGAGACAATACCTCGCATGGCTTCACTAATACCGAAGAGCTTGCCCTGCTCCTCCTCTGTTCCCAGATTTCTTAACACCGCGATATAGGGCGACCAAAGCGTTGCTGTAGTAAAAAAGGCAAACAATACATAGATGACTAACAGCGCTCCATAGCTCGGAAAACTCGCCTGCCAGAAAGTCATTGCCGCTGTTCCGACAAATGAAGCCGCCAGCAAAAGCTTCGGGCTGAATTTTTCTGCCAGAAAACCGCTAATCGGATAACAAAACAATGCGACCAGACCATAGATAGCCCCTAAATTGCCAAGCTCCATATTGGTAAGATTAAAAGCGGCAATTGTTTGATCGTAAAATGTAAATCGAATATATGGAATAAAATAAATAATCCCGACCATAAAACTGATTAATACCACCAGAAAATTTCTTTTCCCCTTTGATAACTCCATGATTTTCTCCTCTAAAATTTAATATCCCGAAATTGAGTGATACCGTCGTCCTCTGCTCTCAGATACTTATCCAAAAGCATCTTTTTCTCCTTTGTAATCTCAGGCGGAACATAAAACTTCAGTCTTTTCTGAAGCGCTCTTCCCACATAATCGATCAAATCGTTTTCGTTTTCGGAGCGCCAGTTCCCCAGTGATTCCTTATTTAAATAACGGCTGTCATAAAATTCTTTTTTGATCAGCTTAAGCATACGCGTGTTAAAGTAGCTCCCCCTTGGGCCTGCGTTTTTTACAGCGCTGTATCCGTTCATTTTTTCCGAACAGTCGATTCCCTGGTACAAGCGCACCAGCATTTCGATAATTTCTTCATCCGTCAGATATTTTTCAATGCAAAAAGCCCTTTCACAGTCGAGAGCACCCAGAGAGAAATTCATCAGATCACTTTGAAAATGATCAAACATCTCCCGGTAACGCGACGTGGCTTCAATACCTGCAAAAACATCTGGCGACTGTGCCTCAAAGGTAATATTTTCAAGCATAAACGGTATTTGATAATACCGCCACACCTGCGCAGTCACCGCTAAAATACTTCTATTTATAATACCTACAGCGAATTTATTTTTCTGACCACAGACTATCCGGTTGGACAAGCCAAAGATCACAGGATACCCTGGCCATAATGTTTGAAGGATGCAGCAATAGCCCAGAGCAACGGCATTTATCCGGACACACAATGCTTCTTCGGTTATCAGCTCATTCTCTTTCACAGCGCTGTGGATTTTCAGTAAAATCGCTTGATGAAACCCTGTTGTGCACTCCAGGCACTCGATCTGGCTCCAGGTAACGGCTCTGTCGTCATACACCTCTAGCGGTACGGCCAGCTGACAGGCCTTTTTTTGTTCAAAGTAGTCATTGAGACTCTGAAGCGTTCCACATAGATCCGCTTTGTCTTTCCATTTCCCCGGCAAAAGTACTGGCGGCTTATTGCTGTATTTAAGAAAAAAAGCCATCTGTTCTGTTGCCCGCCTGTTTTCATAAAACCAGGGATAGCGTTCAGAAAAATTAATGATGCGGCTGGTATCCACCAGCTTAAAGAGATTAATGCCATCCTTTTTTTGAAAAATGTGTGCGCTGCTACTTTTTAATAAAAATTCCGGCGCCCCTGTAAAGCCATAAAACTTTTCCGATCCTCCGATCTCTAAATCGGACTTACCGGCTTTTAGGTGGATAACTGGCGGACAAAGCTTTAATGCATGTTCAATCTCATGATCCTTAAACTTTATGTAGCCGTCTTCTATCTCGAAGCCCCTTTTTTTAAACCATTCTGCCAGCCTTGCATCTTCCAGCCGCAAACCATTTTTTTCCAAAAAAGTTTTTGATTGCTCATGAAGACTGCCATTTTTTTCCAAATATTTTTTTACAGCGCACATACTTAACCTCTTTATCTTTTTTAAATTCTTTCCTTGTAGGCTTCGGGAAGATATGGCATTAACAGCGCATTCTGCTCTCTGGTAATTTCCGGCGGCATGTAACTGTCAATACGGCTTCTGACAGCCTCCTCAAGAGTATCGCGCAGCGCTGTCCCTCCCTGTGTCTGCCATTGGTTGGGATCATCCTTGTTCAGATACTTCGGCAGAACAAACTCTTCCCGATACATTTTCGGCGTTCTTCCTGTCACGAAAGTCCCGCGCGGTCCTGCCTTTTGCAGATCCTTAAAACAGAATTTCTTTTCGGTGATATCGACACCATTTATCAACCGTCTGACATAGGCCCAGATTTCTTCGTCCACCAGAAACTTTTCAAAACTAATGACATTAAATGAGCCGATAGTCCCACAGCTGTGCATCACTAAATCCGGGTTGCACTCTTCGGTTGTCTGGATCATCAGCATGGATTCCAGTCCGGCCTGCATATCCATATCCTTCGCGTCACTCAGACCGCCGCCTGTTCTAAAGGGCAAGTTGTAATAGTCGGCAAGTCCGGCGGTGGCATAGCTGACAAGCGCAGTCTCAGGTGCCCCAATACTCAGCTGTATCGTGCGCAGATTTGTGGAGCCGGAGGTGTTTCCGTATAAAACCGGCGTTCCGGGATTAATAAGCTGTATGAGTGTCAAGCCTGCCAAAATTTCTGCGTTGGTCTGGGCGACCATGGAAGCAACAGAGGCTGGAGCTGTCATCATTGGCATTGCGCACGGACAAATCCAGATTGGCTGGTTTTCTGCACAGATCCCCAGCAGCTTTTCGATGGGGTCATGGTCATAGGTCAACGGTGAAATTGGGTTGATATCGCCAAGGGCTACATACCCGTCAATGCCATAAAAACGCTTGACAAGCTGGTATCCTTCCTGGGTAACTTCGCGGACCGAGCGGTTCTCGGGCATGTGGAAGGTATCTACTTTAAGCATGATATTGCGCTGATTACAGTATTTCAGCGAAATGGCAATCAGGTAAAACATTTTCTGCTCCGTGGTAAAACCCTTTAAATCTGGCAGATAATTTAAATAATTGACATTAATCACCGGACTGGTGTCTGCTAACTTAAACTGGTTGATGGTATCCTGATTATCCATCTTGCGTATTTTTCCCTTTTCTGAAATATAAATATTTCCCATCGCCGGCATACGGGCTTTTGAGCCGCCGCCCAGATTAATGGTCTCTCCGTCACCAATATTGACCTCAAAGCTTTCCGGCACATTTTTCAAGGATTCGTTTAACAGAGCCTCATCGATAAAAACAACATCTCCGTCGACCCTTGCACCATGTTTCTTAAATAGTTCAATGGCTGTTTCATGTTCAAATTTAACCCCAATTTCACTCAGAATTTTTACACTTTCTTCGTGAATGGCCTGAATATCTTCTTTTGAAATAAATCGTTCGTATGGTTTCATAGTTTTCCCCTTAACAACTATTATAATCGATTTGTCAAAGGACCCTCCTTTTAAAAATCATTATCCTAATTATCGCGATATTAAGTTGTACATGTAGCACATAGAAGCTTTTAAAAAATAAACACGCCGTCGCATGTCTATTTTCTTTTATGTTGTACATATTACACATAGAATATATCAGGAATTAATGGTTCTGTCAACCCTATTTTTCATAAATTTGCAATTTCAAATCATGATTTGCCACAAAAATTTCACTAACACCCACAAACGACTTCTTTTCAGTATAATATTCGCGCCTTATTTTATAAAGGATACTTTCCTCTGCTAATATCATCGCCTCGCGAATATCCGGAACACCCATCTCAATTTTTAATGCGAGCCGTTTATAAATTGCGGGACTCTCCATCACAAGATCCATCTCCTCGATCCATTTTTCTGCATTGATGCTCTCCAGCCGCATTCGAGCATTGTATAGAATGTAGTCAATTTTATATAATACCGGAAATGCACCGGCGTAATAGATACGGTGGCACACAATATGCTTTTTATCACTAAACCTTAAGTCCTTCGCGTCTCGATTCTCCTGCCCTTGGCCAAACTTCAAAATTTCAGATGCAGTAACCGGTTCCTTTAAATTGCTGAACTCATTAAATTTGAGGATAAACCGTTTTTCTTCGATGGAGCTTACAAAAACACCAACCCGCTTTTTACTGTAAATATAACCTTCCTTTTTTAAAATATCCAGGCTTTTGCGGATGGTCGAATCGCTGGCATTGTATTCACTACACAGTTCAAGCACCGATGGCAGACGCTGCTCAGACTTATAAATATTATCCTCAATTTTTTCGCGGATATCGCTCGCAATAAGCTCATAAGCTGTAAAATGATTGTTTACTGTCAAACCGATACCCCTCTAATTTCACTTTCGTTCCACCTGATATATATTTTATTCCAGCCCAATGGTATATTGTCACGATCGCTGATAATGATATCCAAAACCAGCAGTGGCTCTGGCGCTGTCAGCTGCATGACCCCGCACAAAAAATCATCTGCCATCATTGAGGTCAGATAGATTTCTTCTGTCATCTCGTACTGGGAGATCTTATTTTTTAAGATATCTCTCAGACTGTTGTAATTCAGGTTTTCCTCCTTCAGAGGAATACCCAGAAAGTACGGAATGTTTTTAACATCAAAGGCAACAATCTGCTCGCCTCTTTTCAGCAGCGATTGAATGCGTAAAACTTTATCGGTCGGTGCCACCTGCAAATTATATACAAGATAGACATCTGGCGAGAGGATAGTGGCTTCATACAGCTCTGCCTTGTCAAATCCTTTGCAGATAATATCCTCAAGCCTAAAGTTAACCTCATAATTATCCTTATTCAGGACATGTACAAAGGTTCCCTTGCCGGGCACAGTATACAGATAACCATCCTCCACCAGTTCCATAATTGCCCTTCGAACAGTCCGCCGGCTTACGCTGTACTCGGTGCAGAGCTCTTTTTCTGAAGGGAGAAGCTCGTTTGATTTGTAAATATTACTTTGTATTTTTTGTTTTATATTTTCAATAATTTCTGTATACTTTGTATATTCACCCATTGCTGTTCATCCATTTTTGACATATTTCAACACCCTGAATCGCATCGTCTGTAAAGCCGTCTGCCCCCACTTCGTCACAGACCGCCGCATCTACCACACTGCCACCGATAATGATTTTCACCTGATTTCGCAGGCCTTCCAGCGTGATGACATCAATCGCTTTTCGCAGATGGCTGATAGCGCCAGTAAGAACAGCGCTGATCCCTACAATATCCGGATGAAGTTCCTTGATCTTCTGGCAGAATATTTCGGGTTTTACATTGACGCCGAGATCAATGACCTGAAATCCAGAGGTGGAGGCCACACTCTTAAAGAGCGATTTTCCAATATCGTGCATATCACTCTCAATGGTTCCAATAAGAATCATTCCACTTTTCAGGGATGATTTTTCAACAGATTTGGAGATATCGATACAGTCCATCTCCATTACCTGTTCGTAAAGAATACCTGCCATCATTAAATCGGACAATGTATACTCACCAGTCTCATACTTTTTCCCGATGATGTCCAGCGCCTGATTCAGCGCCTCCACAACTTTTTTCTTCTCTATGCCCGCTTTTAGCAGGCGCTGTATGGTTATGATTACTTTATCCTCATCCAGCTCGATAAAGAAGGATACAAGTGCCTCTAGCATTTTCAAATCACCTCAACTTTATAGTTCATTATATCTTAGTGGCTTTTGAATGTAAACAAAGCAGAAGCAAAATAATAATAAAAGGCTGCTAAACAATACTTGCTTTAGCAGCCTTAATGATTTAAATCTCGCCAAATCCGCTTTTTACCAGCTCTGCCAGCGCATTGACAGCGTCGGTTTCATCCTCGCCTTCCGCACTGATTTCGATCTCACAGCCTTTTGGCAGTCCCATGGCCATAACGGCGATAACGGATTTTCCATTTCCTTCTTTTTCGTCTGCTCCCAGACGTTTAAGCATAATTTTCGACTGATAGCCTCCTGCAATTTTGCAGAACTCAGCAGCGGGGCGTGCATGTAACCCGGTAGGGTTTACAACAGTCAGCTTTTGCGTGTACATTTTTCTCTCCTTTTTAAAACTGCCCAGACAAGCCTGAAGCGCTTGCTGGCTTCCGGCCCATCCGGGCAAGGGGTAAACATTAGATCATTAGATAAACAGTTCGTCCTGCAGCTTACGCAGCTGTACAATCAGGTTATCGTTATTCAGCACAACGTCATCATAAGTTATGACCTCGCCCGCTTTTTTATCATGCACCAGCTGTGTTTTTTTATCAACCAGTCCCATCGGCAGTGCATTCTGTCTGTCTGCTTCAGAAGCGGCCATAAAAGTACCGCGGATGGTATATCCGCCGATACCGTCCAGCATTTCGCCGGCTTTCATATCTTTTTTAGCAACGGCAATCGTTTCAGCCACCCGGCCGCAGCGCGGTACAATGGTTGGTTCGTGATCAATACAGGCCTTTGCTACAGACATTGGCGTTTCTAAAGAGGTTAAGTGATATGGGCGGTACAGGGTGTAGTTTGGTCCGGGACCCATGCTCAGGTAGGTTAGCTCTGCGGCGATGTCTGGCTGATCTGTCCCGATAATGACGAACACACCAGGCGCAACGCCATTAATATATTCGATAACACCGTAATTGTCTAATACACCGCCTCGACCCTCGCTCTTAAGGCTTAAGACATCATTCAGGTGGGCGACGTCACTCTCTGCGCCGTGCGCGCCGGTAACATCGGGCACAAAGCCGGTTGCATTAGCCATGGCGGTCATTTCTACCATGGTTTTCGTTCCATCCTTAAAGGCACAGATCATTTTTGGTGAAGCGCCCTTTTCCTTGGCGATTTCAGCAACAGTTTCCGGTGTGCATTCCAGTGCCAGCGGGTTATTTTTACCCTTACCAACAACCTTGACATCAAACCCAAGCCCTTTTGCGTAATCATACATTTCGACAACAGCGCCAGGCTCATCCCCAGCAGAGCCCGTATAAACAACTCCGGCGTTATTGGCCAGTTTGTATAACAGATGACCAATACAGACGTCGGTTTCAACATTTAACATACAAATGTGTTTGCCCGCGTTAATGGCGTCCATAGCCACCTTAGCGCCAACCTCCGGCACACCGGTTGCGTCAACCGCACAATCAATGATATCGCATTTTGTTGCGATTTCGTTGTTCTTTGTAACAATGAATTTTCCTTCTGCCAAGAGCTTGTTGGCTTCTTCAACCGTTTCTGCTTCGACAAAATCTTCGCCTTCTTTATATCCAGAGTCCAGATAGGCCCGTTTTGCATTTTCAAGCACAACATCGACCACAACAACCGGATCCATCCCCTTCATAACGGTCATTTGAGCGGCCATACCGCAGCCCATCTGACCCGCGCCAACGATACTGGCTTTAATCGGTTTGCCTTCATCTTCCAGCTTCTGCAACTTGTACATCATGTTAATCATTTTAAATACCTCTTTCTATATCAAAAATTTGTTAAACAATTTTACATCCAGCATTCTAAAATCTAATCTTCCCTGCCGGATCAGGTGAACAAAATTTCAAACGGATCACCCGGCTTTACTTCGGGCAGATCACCGCCGGACAGTTCAATCTGTCCGGGCAGCTCAACATCCTCTCGTCCTGTGAATTTAAAAGAGCAATGCCCCATAGCCTTTAAGGTATGGTTTGCTTCTTCACCCACAGCGGTGACAATATACTGATTTTTTCCAAAAATAACGACATCGCCTGGTTTTACTTCCTGATCTATATCACATATTGTGTGAAGGATGGACATTTCCGCCAGAGCTTCTGGTGCATTCTCATTAAACACAATGATAAAATTTCCTTCAGCGGCCATTTCCTCTACCAGTGGGCCAATGGCCATTACGGTACTTTTATAATCCATTTTTATTCTGCCTTTTAATATAATCCAATACTGAAAGCGTAAGCGATCAGAACTGCTACAGGTCCTGTTATCAAGCGTTCAAACAAGACGGCTGGCACACCCGCGTCTATGGTTTCCGGCTCAGCTTCACCAAGGGAGAGACCAACAGGGACAAAGTCACAGCCTGCCTGTGCATCAATGGCAAAGAGCGCGGGTAACGCGAGGGACGGGTTGATCGCACCTACCCCAATCTGCTGGCCGATTAACACGCCAACTACCTGGGCGATAACGGCGCCTGGTCCAATGATCGGTGAGATAATTGGGATAGAGCAGATGATACAGATAACCAGCAAGCCCGGCAGTGTATTTGCAAGCGGCGAGATGGTGTTCGCAATCCAGTCACCAAGGCCTGTCCCCTGGATAATCCCGATAAGCATGGCCACAAAGGCCATAAACGGAAGAATATTACGGATAACCATATCAATGGTATCGCGGCCCGCCTGAAAGAATTTACCAACAACACCGCCAACGCCTTTCCCAAGCCGTACAATGATGCTTTCCTTTTTTTCACGCTTATCGCTTTTATGTTCTTCTTTCTTCTGCTTTTCTTGCTGAACAGCCTTCTCTGTCGCGATTGGCGCGTCGGAACCATCTGCCAGCTGAATCGTCTCAGGCTTTACGCCCGATACGTAGATGTCTTCGGTAATAAACTTGGCCAGCGGCCCGCTCTGGCCTACTGATGTAATATTAATGGTTGGAATCTGCTTCTTAGGATAAACGCCGCACCGCGCTGTACCGCCACAGTCAATAACGACACAGGCAAATTCATCATCCGGAACACCGGTTGAAAAGCCATCCACAGCCGTCGCCCCGGTCAGCTCAGCAATTCTTTTTGTTAACGGATCAATACCGCCGCCTGTAACCGATACGATTTTATTACGCTTTTCTGTTGGCTGGATAACCAGCGGACCACCCCAGCCAGAAGAACCTCTTGATACTTTAACGGCTTTATACATTTGCGTTTTCCCCCTTTTTCATGAACTTAATGGTCAGTCTTTCACAGATAATCCCACGGATCAGTATGACAATGACCCCTACGATAAAGTAGCGGATCGCCAGCGGACCAAGA
Organism: Eubacterium sp. 1001713B170207_170306_E7; assembly: GCF_015547515.1. Lineage (NCBI taxonomy): Bacteria > Bacillati > Bacillota > Clostridia > Eubacteriales > Eubacteriaceae > Eubacterium > Eubacterium sp. 1001713B170207_170306_E7. The sequence goes on along the minus strand of NZ_JADMVE010000003.1, from coordinate 368,363 downwards.
TCCTTACCTAAGGTCGTAAGGCCTGCCGCAATACCGCCATACACAAAGTATTCGCCGGCATTCGCATGCGGGAAAAGGCCTGTAATGGGATGACAGAATGATACTGCCGCGTCATAAAACGCAGGTTTGTACTTTTCGTCCAGGAATCGTCCCATGGTGTAAGCCATTGGATTACACAGGAAAAACATTGACAAAATCGGCAGGAGTGTATATCGGAGCAAAAAGTTTTTGCTGCAGATAATCCCCAGCTTATCGACCTTATCCTGACCAATGATTGCAATCAAAGCGTTAACTGCTGTGATCAGACAAACAAGTGTCGGGATAATTCCGGTGATGTAACCGACAAACTGTTCACCCCCGATTTGAAACAGCCCAATGAATGCAGTCGCTAAATTTGATAAGAATTCCATAATTACCTCCTCGTTCTTTCCTTTTTTTGATAATCACCGATTTGCAAACAGCCATACTGCTCTTTACAGCCGGTTCATTATTCACACTAACTTTTCAGCCGTAAGCCTTCCGGTACATTCAAGCATCCGCTTTTTATTTTCTGTTTGCGTATCTTCTGCAGCAAGCCTTTTTTCAATGGCCTCAACGGCCTGAATAAGGGCGCCCTTCTTTTTGGTCATTTCTTCAGCGTCGTAAGGATGCTTTTTTCTTCTGCGCCGGAATTCCCGGGCATCTTCTTCCAGCCCGATCCTTTTTAAATCCAACAGGCTTTTGCCAATCATTGCTTCCTTTGTCTTAAAGCCTGCAAAGATGGTCAGCCCTTTCATCTGACGGTAAGCCACGACCTGATCCTTATGCCTGCTGTAGGATACGATCAAAATCTGGCCTGCCTTCATTCCCCCTTTCGTGTGTCCGATACCGACGGTGCCAGTACCCCGCAGCTTGTTCAGTTCCCGCTGGTAGCGCTTTATCTGAAACAGGCTCAGCAGCATTTGAAGCGCCATCAACGCAAATACGATTAAAAACAACAAATTCTTCTGCATTTTCCTTTACCCCTCATCTTCATTTCAAACGCGTTTATTTTTCTTTTGTTCTTGTTTATGAACGCATTATATAACGCACATTTGTAAATGTCAATCCAATAATAATTTAAAAACCAATCCTGCATCTGTTAAATAATATTCACTTTTGGCTTATTTTAGCCATTTGTATTCGTTTTCTATCCGCTATTTTAAATCATTTGTTAAAATAATGTCATTTTAGATTGTCGTTATATCTTTTACAAATGATAATTATATGATGTTATTTGTTTAACAAGCGCTTGAAATTTACAAAAATAAATTATGACCTGTATTGTGTATTTTTTCTTTTGTATAATAAAAAAGCGCAGTGCGCTCCTCGATAACGGATCGCACTGCACTTCTTATATGCTTAAAAATTTATTCGCCAATAATGCAGACTTTACATTTTCTTGGCCTTGGACGCGAACAGTCAAAATCAACAAAATAGGCATACCCTGTCACACCTACTCCAAGATTTCCATTTTCAACATCAAAAACTTCACTTGAGCCAATAACCGTTGCCTTGAGATGTGCGTCACAATTAAACAGCTGTGTCCTGTCTCCCCCCGGCAAATATGTTTCCGCATTCGGCCAGGATTCAACCTCTCGATAATGCTCTTCACCCGGGTATAAATACTGATCCTTATTTTCATGCTTTGGAAAAATCTTATTGAGTCCGTTATTTAAATCGACCTGTAAAAATTCATCGCCTTCTTCTGTATAATCGTGGACAAATTCCTCGAAAAAAACGGCACAGGTCGTATGGGGCGAGGAAACAGCGCATATACCATCTTTAACGCCGCTTTCCTGAATAATTTTCTTTAACTGCGGTGTAATATCAAAATAGGTGGGTCTACCGCCGTGGGATTCCAATTCGATCACTTCTTTATACATTTTCATGGCATTGTTCCTCTTTCTTTTCTTTTGCGGCTTTTACCATCGCTTCCGCCATTTCACCAACCATTTTAGCAGGGTCTGGCGCGCCGACGATACCGGAGGTTGCCCCAGTCCCATCTGCGCCAAGCTTTATAATATTATAGACATCTTCCGGAGAGTTGACACCAGATGCAATCATAATCAGAATTTCGGGATCTACGGCGTGTATCTGCCGGGTAGTTTCCAGCACATAGCTGTCATCAGCGATTTCGCCCGTTCCAATAAGGTCTGTTGGTTCAGACAGCAGGATATCCGGTTTCATTTCTGCGATAGCCCTTGATTCCACAACCGAATCTGCACAGACCACGGTAAGCATTTCCAGCTCTTTAGCACGATTCATCGTCGCATACAGCTCAGCTATTGTGCAGCTGTTCTCTGCATGATTTAAAAATACAGCTTCTGCTCCCGCCGCTTTTAAAGATTCTGGCAGCACATGGCCCATTCCCCTCCCCGGGCGCAATGATTCCATATGCTGAGCCGTCACAATGATGTTTTTCGTGTTTTCTGCAATGTATCGAATATCGGCAAAGGGACAGGTAAAGAAAATCTCGACACCGGTCTCCTCTGCCACCTTATCGGCAGCTTTAGCCAGCGCAAGGCTTTTATCCCCATAAAGATAAGACTTTGGATTAACGATCAGAAAAGGGGTTCTAATTTTTCTCATTATCTTACACCTCCACTGGTTTTGTTTCAAAAACATGGTAATAATGTTCAAGTGTTTTCTGCATACCTTCTTTTGAAGCTTTTTTGACATCAAGATAATTATCCGGTGCTTGTTTTTTCAAGGTTTCCATGGCAGCCGCCAGAAAATCCGAAAAAATATTAATTTTTGTAATGCCGCTGACCGCGCATTTGTTCAGATTTTCATCTCCGGAGGACGAGCCTCCGTGGAGTACCAGCGGCGTTTCCACGGCTGTGGCTATTTCCTTTAATCGCTCAAAATTTATCTCTGGAATACCTTTGTACATACCATGGGCTGTCCCGATGGAGATCGCCAGAGAATCGACGCCGGTTTCCCTGATAAAGTTTTCGGCATCTTCTACCGTGGTATATTTTGAGTCTGTTTCATCGTGGTTTTCATAGTTTTCCCCGGCGCCCACATGGCCTATTTCTGCTTCTACCACGACCCCTTTCGGGTGAGCATAATCAATGATATCCCTGGTTCTGGATACATTGGTGTCAAAGCTTTCCATCGAGGCATCAATCATTACAGAAGAAAAGCCCAGATCAATGGCTTTTTTGATTACTTCCGGCGTAGCGCCATGATCCAAATGTAAAACCACTGGTACCGTGGCAGCCTCTGCGTATTTTTTGCCAACAAGCGCAGCATCCTCCAGGTTAATATTTTCACCAAGATGGCTTTCGGCTAAAGCGAGAATAAGCGGAAGCCCCAGTTTTTCGGCGACCTCCACATGCCATTTCAGCGATTCCAAGTCAATAAAATTGGCTGCTGGTATTGCAAAATGCTGCTGCTGAGCCTTTTCAAACAGTTCCTTTGATGTAACTAACATAATTCATCCCTCCATAGAATCAAAAACCGGCATTATCTGCCGCTAAACAAGTAAAAGGTGAGCTCTCCTTTATCCATTGTAACATATGTTCTTGTAAGCCCTTTTTGTTCTTACTTACTTATGATTATATGCGTTTTTTATTTTTTGTCAAATCATAAGATCTTCTAAGCATTTATTTTAAGAAGCGTCTATTATTTTTTACATTTGTTTTTTTATTTCTTTTAATTACGCTTCTTTTTCTGTTCAGGTTTCTGAAAACCCTTTTAAAATCGCCATTCTAAGCTATCTCCAGAAAGCTTCTTCTCATTTGCTCTGCAATACAAAAACATTTGTAAACAGATTTCTCTTTTTAATTTTAACGCTTTTAATTTTTTATATTTTTCAAAAATGTCATTTTAACATTTTTACTATTTAAAACATTTGTCAATTTATGTTGAAAAACAATGGTTTTTCTAAGGAAGCTGTGTTAAAATTTAAACTATCTAATAATCGAACTGAGGAATTTTCAATGAAAAAAAATATTATTGAGGATGAACGCATGATGTTACGCGTCAGCGATATGTATTACAATAAAAATATGAGTCAGCAGGAGATTGCCAATAAATTGTCCATTTCACGGCCTACCATATCAAAACTGCTGACCGCTGCCAGGGAGCATGGCATTGTCACCATTACGGTATCGGACACCAATGGCCGCAAATACTTCCAGCTGGAGCAGCTGTTGGAGGAAAAATATGGCTTGAAAGAGGTTTTCATCGTAGAAACTCTGGAAGATACAGCCGAGACAAAAGCCCTGATGGGCAAGGCAGCTGCGCAGTACCTTTCCCGAATTATTCGCGATGGCGATGTCATTGGCGTGACCATGGGAACCACCGTTGCGCAGATTGCGCCTCACGCTGATCACTCCTATCACTCAAACCTTACCTTTGTCCCTTTAATCGGGGGCATCGGCACTGTCGCTACCGAACTTCACAGTAATTATATTGCCGAGTCCATGGCGCGTGCCTTTGGGGGAATTTATTATCCTCTTCACGCCCCTGCCATGATTTCGCGAAAAAACACAAAAATTGAGCTGATGAAGGAAAACAGTATCCAGCGTGTTTTTAAAAAAGCTAAGCGTATGGACATTGCGATTCTGGGGATCGGCGCGCCGACCAGTAATTCTACCATTATCAAAACAGGTTACTTCACGCCAGAAATCTTTGAGGAAATCCGCGAGCAGAAAATGTGCGGCGATATCTGCATGGTTTTTTATGATGAAAACGGCAATATCGATAAATTTGAATATAACGAAAAAATGATGTCCATTGACCTGAGCGTGCTCAAAACCACCAAATATGCCATCGGGGTCTGCGGCGGTGCCGATAAACCTGTTGCCATTTCCGGCGCCATCAACGGTGGCTATATCAATGTGCTGATTACAGATTATGAATGCGCGCAGATTCTGGATCGTATGAAAAACGAATAGAGTGTATAACATAAAAGGATGACCGTCCGAAATGGACGGTCATCCTTTTATCTCTATTTCCTGTAACGTGTGTGAATATTTCGGATGTCGCTTTTGATCTGTGCTACCAGATCCCCGAGATTATCAAATTTAATCTCACCGCGCACCCTCTCTTTAAAGGTCAGTGTTACGTAATCACCATAGATGTTCTCATCAAAATCATAAATATAGGTTTCAATACTATAAGGATGCTTATCAAAGGTAGGATTAAAGCCTAAATTCGTAAGGCCGTCATGCTCCTGGCCGCGGACTTTTATCTTCGTATAGTAAACACCGCTGCTGGGAAGGATGACCTTTTCTTTCATTTTTAAATTGGCTGTCGGAATATCAAAGGTGTGCCCCAGGCCCTTGCCCTTGACAATGGTTCCCTCTATACTGTAATCCCTGCCTAAAAAGGTTGATACTTCATTCACCTTTCCGGTGCCGATAAGCTCTCGAATCAGGGTGCTGCTGACCGATTGGCCATCAATAATACACGGCGGTATCACCGTTACGCCAAAATTAAAGCGCTGTCCAAACTCTGTGAGCATCTGGATGTCACCCTCACCTTTAAAGCCAAAGCTATAATTAAAGCCCACCACAATGTGCGCGACATTGTATTTTTGTAACAGATAATCCCGTATAAACGCCTTGGGGCTGTAGCACATCAGCTGGTCATTAAAAGGGTTTAAAAAGACGTAATCTATCCCAAGATCCTTCATAATTTGAACTTTTTCTTCATTCGTGGTAATCAGCCACGGTGAATAAGCCGGGAAAATATGGGTTAGCGGATGCTCGGCAAAAGTCATGACACCGCTGGCGCAATTCAATTCTTTTGCTTTTTTGATGGTGGCTTTGATCAGCTCCTGATGTCCCAGATGCACGCCGTCAAAAAAGCCAAGGGCCAGGACTATTTTTTCGTTTGGATTAATTTCGGTATTCATGGTTCTTCTCCCTAAAACATTTTAATTGGCTGAACATAGGGTTCCTCGCCGGCGCAAAACCGGCCAATACCTACAAATTCTTCCTGGTCGTAAAGACGCAGGATTTCACTGTCTTCAAAGTTCGCAAAATCTTCCACGACATTCCACGGATACAGACGGTTGCCGCTTCTCAAAAACCGGCTGCCCTGCGCATTGGCTGTCACCATTCTGAACTTTTCCAACGCGTACTCCGGCTCATGGAAAAAGCCCTGAACACGACCCACCAGCATCAAATTTTTCAGCTGGGATAAATGCAGGGCATTCTCAATTCTGAAATCCCCCACCCTTTTACGGTAAAGGTCTCCCATACAGGCGGCTGTCCCCAGTTTTTTACCGATATCCCGGCAAAGGGAACGGATATATGTGCCTTTGGAGCACGCTACCACAAACCGGGCTTTGCGGGGCAGCTCATCGGTCGCGATGGCTTCTATGCGGCTGATATGGATGGGGCGCGGCGGTATTTCAACGGTCTCGCCTGCCCGCGCGTAATCATAAAGCTTGCGGCCGTTGATCTTTAAAGCGGAATAAATCGGCGGTACCTGCTGGCTGTCACCCTTAAAGGACTCAAGGACCTTTAAAAAATCTTCTCTGGTAAAATTCAAAGGCGCCTCTAGGGTTACAGCGCCTGTACAATCGCAGGTGTCGGTCTCGTAACCGAAAAGAATCTCTGCCTCATAAACCTTATCAAGGTCATTTAAATACTCCACTGCCTTGGTGGCTTTGCCGACACATAAAACCAGCACGCCCTGGGCATTGGGATCCAGCGTCCCGGTATGTCCGATTTTTTTGGTATGCAGTATCTGCCGGGCCTTAAAGACAACATCGTGCGATGTCATCCCTTTTTCTTTATAAATATTGAGATAACCATTTAGCTCACTCATATATCTTCTTCATGCTTCCTATAATACTCGATCACTTCGATCAGTTCTTTTTTCAGCGCTTTCAGGTCTCCTTCAAAGGTAAATCCCGCGGCGCGCATATGGCCGCCTCCTCCATATTTATGGGCAATCAGTGAAACATCAATTTTAAACGGCGTTTTTGAGCGCAGCGAAACACGGTAGATACCACATTCAACTTCCTTTACCGTGGCGGAAAGCTGAACGCCGATAACGTTCATGCCGATATTGGCCACATCGTCCGTTATCTGAACGGGTCCGCCATATTTACAAATATCCGCGTAGCTTAAAAAAATCCACGCTAAGGTGTTGTCCTCATAGAGCTGCAATGAATCGACAGCCCTGCCGTACAGCTTCATTTGAGCATAATTCTTTTCGCTGTGCAGCCGTTTGGACAGCACGGCAAAATTATCGCGCTGTTCATAAAGACGGCTTAATATCTGATGCGTATCCGCGGTGACATTGGAAAACTGGAAGCTGCCCGTATCGGTGGAAATGCCTGTAAAGACCGCCTCGACCATTTCAGGATCGAGCTCAATGCCCAGAGCATCCAGAATACGAAATACCAGCTCAGCCGTCGCAGCTGTGATCTCCAGAAAATTGACGTCGCCATAGCCCAGATTGGTGGCATGGTGATCAATGACCATGGTGACCGAAGCATTGACCATCGGAACAGGCTTAAACGCATATTCCATTGTCGAACAGTCCAAAATGGCCACAACGTCATATTCATCCCGGAGCTCTTCTTCAAAATAGCGGCTCTCGCTGAAGAACTGGAGTTTATCCTCCAGGGGCGTATCAATATAATAGTCTACGTCCTTTCCAAGCGCTTTCAGGCCTTTTCCAAAAGCAACAGCAGACCCGATGGCATCGCCATCGGGTTTATTGTGCACAAGAATCAGAAAGCTCTGATTCTCTTTTATACAATCAAGAATCTCTGTCGGTACCTTCTTCATCCTCAGATGCTCCTTTATCTTTTTTCAGACTTGCTAAAATACTGTCGATATGCATGCCATACTCCACAGAATCATCTAATTTGAAGGTAAGCGCGGGGATGGAGTGCACCTTGAGCACCTTCCCAAGATTCGCCCGCAAAAAACCTTTTGCGTTATCCAAAAGGCCCAAAACTTCTTCTTTTTCGTCAGGTGTTCCGAAAATACTGACATAAACCGTTGCGGTTTTAAGATCCGGCGCCGCTTTGACATGGGTAATACTGAGTGTATCACGGTTGAAACGGCTGTCCTTCATTTTCTGCTGAATGATCAGACTCAGCTCACGCTGAATCTGACCGTTAATTTTTTCAATACGATGTGATGCCATAATAGCACCCCCTTTATTTTACAGTTCTCTTGCCACGGCTTCCATGACAAAGGTTTCGATGACGTCACCAAGCTTGATGTCATTGTATTTTTCAATACCAATACCACATTCGTACCCGCTGGCAACTTCCTTAACATCATCCTTAAAACGTCTTAAGGATGCGATTTCGCCCTCAAATACAACAATGCCGTCACGAATGATCCGAACCTCATCATTTCTGGATATCTTGCCGTCGGTGACATAGGAGCCGGCAATCATGCTGCCGTTTGGAATCTTAAAGACCTCACGGACTTCGGCATTCCCGGTAACTTTTTCGACAAATTCCGGTGCCAGCATGCCTTCCATGGCTTTCTTGACATCTTCGATGGCGTCATAGATAACACGGTATAAGCGGATATCCACTTCTTCGGTTTCTGCGGCGGCCAGCGCGTTTTTATCCGGACGCACATTAAAGCCAATGATAATCGCATTGGAGGTGGAGGCCAGCATAACGTCGGTTTCGTTGACGGCGCCGACCGCACCGTGGATCACATTGATACGGACATCTTCTGTGTTCAGCTTTTCAAGCGACTGCTTGATGGCTTCGATGGAGCCCTGAACATCCGCCTTGATGATAATGTTGATATCCTGAATCTGTCCTTCCTGTATCTTGGTGAACAGGTCGTCCAGGGATAAGCGCATCTTGGCCTGGCGGGCATCCTTTTCCATTTCACGGCGTTTTTCTGCCAGCTGCCGCGCTTCTTTTTCGTTTTCGAGCACGATAAAGTCATCCCCTGCGACAGGGATATCCGACAGGCCGGAAATTTCGACTGGTGTGGAGGGGCCGGCTTTTTTAATCCGCTTGCCCTTATCATCAATCATGGTACGGACCTTACCGTAGGTCATACCTGAAATAATCGAGTCGCCAACATGCAGGGTACCCTGCTGTACCAGAAGACTGGCGGTCACGCCTTTTCCTTTTTTAACCTGGGCTTCGATCACACTTCCGCGGGCTGCACGTTTAGGATCTGCTGTGAGCTCACCCATTTCGGAAACCAGCAGAACCATTTCAAGCAGCGTATCGATGTTTTCGCCTTTTTTAGCTGAAACCGGCACCGCGATAACATCGCCGCCCCATTCTTCAACCACCAGATTGTGCTCTGTTAATTCCTGTTTTACACGTTCCGGATTAGCGCCATCCTTGTCGATTTTGTTAATGGCGACAATGATTGGAACACCGGCCGCTTTGGCATGGTTGATGGCTTCTACGGTCTGCGGCATGACGCCATCGTCGGCCGCTACCACTAAGATTGCGATATCGGTCATCTGCGCCCCTCTGGAACGCATGGCGGTGAAGGCCTCATGACCTGGCGTATCAATAAAGGTGATGGTCTCACCATTGATGGTAACCGTATATGCACCGATATGCTGGGTAATCCCGCCAGCTTCACCGGCTGTAACATTGGCCTTACGGATACGGTCTAAGAGGGAGGTCTTGCCGTGGTCTACGTGACCCATAACAGTAACAACCGGCGGACGTTTAATTTCGTTTCCGGTATCTTCTTCGTCATATTCTTCCAAAATTTTGGTGACGACATCCTCCAGTTTAACAGCCTTGACTTCATAGCCCAGCTCAGACGCCACAATCTCTGCGGTTTCGTAATCGATCTGCTGGTTAATGGTTGCCATGGTGCCCGACATCATTAAAATTTTAATAATTTCGGTCGCGCCAACATCCAGAATTTCCGCCAGCTCCCCAACACTTACCAGTTCCGGAATCTCAAAGACCTGATTCTTCATTTTTTCGGTCTTTTTCTCATCCTTCATCTTTTTGTAAACGCTGCGGGCTGTTTTTCCCTTCTTGCTATGGTCTCTTACCTTAGCGGGCTGGTTATTGTTATTGGCATTTCTTTTCTGGTTTTTGTTTTTGCGGTCTGGCTTGCTGTTATTGGGCACAGTCTGGCCCTTGGCATTATTGGGACGGTTGCCCGTATTGCCGCTGTTTCCCTGCGCGCCGGTATTTCTTTTCTGCTGGCTCTGGCCATTGCTGCCATTTCTCTGACCATCTGCCGGCCGGCGGTTCTGAGAGGCGTTGTTGTCCCTTTGCTGTGGTTTTCTTTCCTGCTGCTGGGGTTTTCTTTCCTGCTGCTGCGGTTTTGCCTGCTGGGGTTTGCGCTCCTGCTGCTGGGGCCTGGACTGGGGCTGAGCTTTTGGCTGCGGTTTGTTTTCCTGTTTTGGCTGCTGGGGCTTTTGAGCCTTTGCTTCCTGCTTCGGCGCCGCTGCCTTTGGCTGCTCTTTAGTATCTTCACCTTTTTTGTATTCTTTTCTGAAGTCCGTTACCTGTTGTTCTGTTAACACACTCATGTGATTTTTTACGGGAATATTATGTTTGTTTAAGATATCGACAAATTCCTTGCTGGGAACGTCGTATTCACTTGCTAATTGATAAACTCTTAACTTTGACATATAATTCCTCCCTTCAATTGTTTTTATTTGTTCATAGATCTCTCCATAGCTGTATTTTTCATCGGCTGTTAGGGCCTATGACAGCTGTTCTTTTATTTTTTGACGCACTTCTTCGACGGTATCTTTGTCGATGGGCCGTTTAAAAGCTTTTTCAAGAATATTTTTACTCAGAAAAGCGTCCAGGCATTTGGGGTCGTCACAGATATAGGCGCCCCGCCCGTTGGCTTTTCCCGTTGGATCATAGAATATTTCATTGTCTTTATTGCAGACAATACGCAATAGATTTTTCTTTTCAATTTTTGAATGACAAACCACGCAGGTTCTTACGGGCATTTTTTTCATTGCTTCCTCCTGCACACATTATAATATTATATCACAGAGATACCGGATAAATCTTTACTTATTCAAAAAAGTCATCCAAATCCTCTAATTCGTCCGTCATTACCAGTTCATCCAGCACATGATCGAGGTTTTCGGCATGATCTTCATCAATCTGAATGTCCAGTACCTCGTCCAGTTCATTTTTCAGCTCATCCAGAATATCCTCTTCTTCTCCGGCGTTTGTATAGTCCGCCTCGAAATCGGGATTCTCTTCCAGCATACGTTCAAAGTCGCTTTTGCTTTTAATGTCAATTTTCCAGGAAGCCAGCTTTGCCGCAAGCCGGACATTTTGTCCTTCTTTCCCAATGGCCAGGGATAACTGAAAATCATCGACAACTGCAATCGCAGTCTTTTCCGTTTTATTCGGCAGAATCCGGTAAATTTTTGCCGGGCTCAGAGCATTGGATAAATACTCGCGCACATCGTCGCTGTATTTGATGATATCAATCTTTTCACCGTTCAGCTCATTGATGATGTTCTGAACACGGATCCCCTTCTGTCCCACACAAGCGCCAACCGGATCGACCGACGAGTCGTTGGCCTTTACTGCGATCTTGGTTCTGGAACCCGCTTCTCTGGAAATGGACACAATGTCTACCACCCCATCATATATTTCCGGTACTTCGGTCTCAAAGAGACGCTTTACCAGTCCAGGATGGGTTCTGGATAATCTGAGCTGCGGTCCCTTGGTGGTTTTACGCACCATGAGCAGATAAACCTTCAGGCGCTGTCCCGGATAGTATTTTTCTCCGGGAACCTGTTCCATCGGCGGCATACAGCCTTCGCCGTTTCCAATATCGACAAAGACATTGCCGCGCTCAATACGGTTGATCATCCCGGTCATTACCTCATCCTGGCGTTCCAGGTATTCGTTGTAAACCATATTGCGCTCTGCTTCCTTGATTCGCTGGACAATGAGCTGTTTGGCATTCTGGGCCGCGATGCGTCCAAAATCTCTCGGGGTGATAATCTTACGGTAGACATCCCCAGCCTCATAGGTCGGGTCAAGCTCGCGCGCTTCCTCGAGCGATATCTGTGTTTCCAGATTTTCGACTTCCTCGACAATATCACGGGTTGCGTAAACGGTAATCTCTCCTGTTTCACGGTCGAGCTTCACATCCACATCCTGGACATTGCCATAATTTTTTTTGTAGGCGGATTCGATGGATACCTCAATGGCATCGATCAGCTCCTCCTTATCAATGTTCTTTTCTGCTTCTAAAGCATCAAGCGCTCTCATAAACTCTGCATTCATAACTTATTCGCCTTCCTAAAATTCAATTTCCGGAGCAACCTTGGAAATCGCAGACATTTCCAGCTCCATCATTTCTTCAGAGTCAAGCTGTAGGGTCAGCGCTGCGCCATTGTAGCCTTTGAGGATACCGCTTAACTGCTTGCTGCCATTCACCGGCGCGTAGAAATTGACGACAATACGTTTATCCATATTGCGGACAAAATCTTTTTCCTTTTTTAAGGGACGGTCTATTCCCGGAGATGATACCTCTAAAAGGTAGCTCTGCTCAATGGGATCTTTTTCATCCATCAGGTCACTGAGACTGCGGCTGACTGCTTCGCAGTCATCCAGCCCGATGCCGTCCGGTCCGTCGATGTAGGTGGTTAACACCCAGTCTTTTCCGGCTTTTTCAAAGGTGACATCAACACACTCATACCCCGCGGCTTCCACCACCGGCGCGATGAGCTCCTCAAGCATTGATTCCTTGGATTGCTTTTTCATATATTCTCCTAAATTTTAATAAGCCTCGAAAAACACACAAGAGTGGGTTTCCCCACTCTTGTGAAAGACTTATTTAGTTTCACAAACACAACCGAAAGGATTTCAGTTGACAATCAGGGCATCACTGGCTAAACCGCCATGATTTCCCCTTCTTTTTCCTTCAGCACACTTTCGATGTTCTTAACTTCATCATCGGTCAGCTTCTGGATTTCCTTCTCACCCTGATGCAGCTCATCTTCACTGATAAGACCTTCCTTCTCAGCGTCTTTCAGGTCCTGTACGGCTTTACGGCGTATATTGCGCATGGCAACCTTACATTCTTCACCGTACTTTTTGGTTAGCTTAACCAGTTCTTTACGGCGTTCTTCTGTCAGCTCCGGCACCACCAGACGAATGATTTTGCCGTCGTTGGACGGATTAAAGCCCAGATCCGCGGTCAAAATGGCCTTTTCAATCGCAGAAATCGAAGTGCTGTCGTAGGGCTGAATGGTAATCATACGGGCTTCAGGCACCGCCACACTTGCCAGCTGGTTAATGGCTGTCGGCGCTCCATAATAATCAACCGTTACTTTGTCCAGAATATGGGGATTCGCACGGCCGGCTCTGAGCCCTCCTAAACTCTCGTTTAAGTTATTCAGGGCTTTTTGCATTTTATCATTGGCTCTGTCTTTAATTTCGTTTAACATTATTCTGCCTCCTCGATAATTGTTCCGATGGTTTCGCCGCGAACGGCCTTTAAGATATTTTCGGGCTGATCCAGACCGAAAACAAGGATGGGTATTTTATTATCCATACACAGGGTAATGGCGGTGGAATCCATCACCTTAAGCCCCTGGTTGATGACATCAATATAGGTCAGGCGGTCATATTTTTTAGCCTCCGGATTGACTTCCGGATCCGAGTCGTAGACCGCATCCACACTCTTGGCCAGCAGAATCATTTCGGCGTCGACTTCTGCCGCGCGCAGCGCCGCTGTGGTATCCGTCGTAAAGAACGGATTGCCTGTGCCGGCTGCAAAAATAACCACGCGTTTCTTTTCCAGATGCCGGACTGCCTTACGGCGGATATAAGGCTCGGCCACTTCCTTCATTTCAATGGCGGTCTGCACCCTCACCGGCACACCCATCTGCTCTAAAACATCCTGAAGCGCCAGCGCGTTAATCACAGTGGAAAGCATTCCCATATAATCCGCGGTGGATTTATCCATGCCCTCACCAAAGCGGCCTCTCCAGAAGTTGCCGCCGCCTACAACGATCGCGATCTCAACATCCTGTTCAAAAACCTCTTTGACCGATTCACAGATACGCTGCACCGTCGGCGGATCAATACCAAAGCCAACCTCACCAGACAAGGCTTCGCCGCTCAGCTTGATAATAATTCTTTTATATTTCGTCTCCATATAATCCCCCTTCTATTCTTAGTTCGATTATACCTCAGAACCCCCTGTTTTTCAAGGGAACACCGAGAACAATCCAAACTGTAAAAAAAGAACACTTTCGTGCTCTTTATCACAAATCTATTCAGGTACCGTTTGTATCGGCTTACCTTTATGCCAAAGAGCCGACACGGTCATTAACCGTCCAATAAACAGTCATAATGGACAATACTATTATAGCGTAAAACACCTGCATTCGTCAAGCTTCTTTCACAAGAAATTCGTAATGGAATGCCACCCCGGTACCGCTTTGTCTCAGGATCACTGTTCCTTTTGGGGCATATTGTGCGGGACCGGAAAACAACGGCCAGCTGCCGCCTGCTTTTTTCGGTCATAAACTTTGACACAATGTGTCAGAAGCCGTTCAACCCCAAAGGCTGCCGCCAATAACAGCCCCAGCAGCAGCAGCGCACTGGCGCTTAAGGTCCTCTCCAGCCCCAGCAGCCGGCTGAACATAAAAACAGCGCCAAAATAACCGGCGGCCATCGTGATGCTCACAAACGCCCGAAGCCTTGTGAAGAGTCTGTTGTTCTTCACAACCGCCTGCATGCTTACCAGGCCTGCCAGAAGATATAATACCGTTGTTTTCTCAGCCATGCCGATTTCGATCAGTCCTGCTGCTGTTATGATATTGACCATAACAAATGACACAATAATGGCGGCTGCATTCGGCAGTGCCTTCGACAACGCTTTGGGCAGAAATCGGCTGTTAATGCGCCGCCCATCGGCCTCAAAGGCTGTAAGAAACGAGGGATAGGCTTCAATTACAGCGTCGATCAACGTAATCTGGATGGGCAAAAAGGGAAAGGGAATATTGGCCAGCACGCAGATCAGCGTCATGACCACGGAATAAATGGTCTTGATAAAAAAGACGCCTGCCGCGCGGGTGACATTATTCACCACGCGCCGTCCTTCAAGCAATAGCCCCGGCAGCGCCGAAAAGTCCGACGCTAATAAAACCACCTGTGCGGCCTGCCTGGCCGCGTCGCTTCCATTGCCCATGGCAATGGAGCAGTCAGCCTCCTTTAGAGCCAGAAGATCGTTCACGCCGTCACCGGTCATGGCTACAGAATGGCCTGCGGCCTTCAGTGCCTGAACCAGCTTCTTTTTTTGCTGGGGGGTGGTTCGCCCAAACACGGTGTATTCTTCCGCAATTTTACTGAAATCCACATCTTCTCCCACGGTCGTCATGTCAATGGCCTGGTCATAATTTTTCAGCCGGGCATCTCTTGCCACCGTCGATACCGTCGCCGGATGATCCCCTGAGATGACTTTCACCGTAACGCCCTGTTTTCTGAAATAGCTTAAAATCTTCGGCGCGCTTTTGCGCACCTTATCCCGGATGACGATTCCCGCCAAGGGGATAAGCCTTGTCTTTGACAGATTGGTCCGGCTCGTAACTTCATCCTCTGTAACCCCAGCCACCAGGACCCTCCGCCCCTTTTTTATCTCGCTCTTCAGCCCATCCGGCATCTCACCCTGCAGCACCCTTTCCGGCGCGCCAATAACAAGCGTTCTGCCGTTTTCAAAGGTCATGGCCGTCCACTTCCGCTCCGAGGAAAAGGCAACCCTCGAGCTTAAAGCACAGGCGTCACTTTTGGGGAAGTACTGTTTTAAAGCCTGGAAGGTCGCATTGTTATCATCGCTGTATTTTAGAAAAGAACCCATCAGAGACTCCAGCTTTACCCCTTTGGCCAGTGTGTTTTCAAAAGGCCATACCCGTTCCACTTCCATCTTTCCCTCAGTCAGCGTTCCGGTTTTATCGAGGCACAGCACATCCACATGTGACAAAGCTTCCAGAGAAAACATGTCCTGAATCAATATCTTATCTTTTGCCAGCTTAATGACACCTCCGGCCAGCGAGACACTGATTAACAGCACCAGCCCTTTGGGCAGCATTCCCAAAAGGCCCGCAGCGCTGGACACCACCGAAGTGAAAAGCGGATCGCCGCGTAAAACAAAGGCCTCCAGAAATAAAATAATCCCTAATGGGATAATAAACAGGCTGGTGATCCGGGTTACCCTGCGCATGGACTGCATGAGCTCAGAGCTTTGTTCCCTGACCTGTTTGGCCTCCCGCACGATTTTAGACGCATAATTATCACCGCCAACGTGTATAACCCTTGCCAGACACTGGCCGCTGACCAGGCTGCTGCCCGACAGGAGCTTACCGCCTTTCGTTTTTCCAACAGCATCTGCCTCCCCTGTCAATAACGCCTCATTGACTTCGACGTCACCCGAAATGACAACGGCGTCACAACAGATCTGCTGGCCCGCGCTTAAGACCATGATATCGTCCTGAACCACTTCTTCCACCGTTATGGTCTTTTCTTCACCGCCACGCAGCACGGTGGCCGAAGGCGCCGACAGCAGTGAGAGCTTCTCAACGGTTTTCTTCGCTTTAATCTCCTGCGCGATACCGATAAGCACATTTAAGATGATAATACCCAAAAACAGCAGGTTGCTGTAGGCGCCAACACAGAAAAGCGCAATGGCAATCAGCAGGTTCATAAGATTAAACAGCGTAAAAACATTTTTCTGTATGATCTCACCCGTTGTTTTGGTCATAGCGCTTTGAGTCCGGTTCTGCCGGCCTTGCTGCACACGCTGGTTTACTTCTGCTTCAGAAAGTCCTTTTATACGATTTTTTTCACAATTTTTTTTACTCATTGACAGCCTCCATCGTTTTTGCTGTCTTTATTGTAACGGAACTTTCTAACCTGGTAATAAAGGAATTATTAAAAAATTATTAACAATGAACAGTCAGAGGCTTTCGTTTTAAAACACAAAGGTATTCTGCCAATCACTATGAGACCTTTTCATAATACACATAATACACAGAACACAGCTGCTGTAAGTTAAAAAGCAAAAAAGCACAGGACGTATAAAGGCATTTTTTTATAAATATATTTATTTATTTTCATTTTTTAAACAAAAAGAATCATACCCCTCCGTTTTTAAATCCATTTTTATAACTACCTGGTGTGTGCTCTTTGTATTATGTGTATTATGAAAACAACCTGGAAATAAAAAAGGACACGCTGCGAGACAGCCTGTCCTTTTTTCGATAGCTTATTTATTTCATCTGTGCAGCTACTTCTTCTGCAAAGTTTTCCTGTTTCTTTTCGATCCCTTCGCCTAACTGGAAGCGGGCAAAGCGTCTGATTTTTACATTTTCACCAATTGTCATGATCTGTTCTTTTACGAGATCTTCAATGGTGATGTCCGGGTTTTTAACAAAAGGCTGTTCTAACAGGCAGATTTCTTTGTAGAATTTGCCGATACGGCCTTCAACCATCTTGTCGACGATTTTTTCCGGCTTGCCTTCATTTAATGCCTGATGCTTCAGGATTTCCTTTTCGTGTTCAACTTCTGCTTCCGGCACTTCTTCCTTGGAAACATAGGTTGGGTTTGCAGCTGCGATGTGCATGGCAACATCCTTCGCAAAGGCCTTGAAGCCATCGGTTTTAGCCACGAAGTCTGTTTCACAGTTGATTTCAACTAAAACACCGATTTTACCGCCCATATGGATGTAAGATTCTACAACACCTTCCGCCGCAACACGGCCAGCTTTTTTATTGGTAGCGGCTAAGCCCTGTTCTCTTAAATATTCCATTGCTTTTTGAATGTCACCATCGGTAGCAACCAAAGCTTTTTTGCAGTCCATCATGCCTGCGCCGCTTTTTTCTCTTAATTCTTTAACTAATTTAGCGTCCACGTCTGTATCCTCCTCTGATTAAATGTCAAACAGCTTATTCAGCTGTCACTTCTGCTTCAACTTCTACAACTTCTTCAACAACCACGTCGCCGGAGGCATCTTCTGCCACAACGGTTTCTTCTACGACAGCTTCTTCAAACTGTTCGCCCTGTTTTCCTTCGATAATAGCGTCTGCTAATACGCCCAGGATTAAAGCGACGGCACGGATTGCATCGTCGTTTCCAGGAATAACGTAGTCAATTTCGTCCGGGTCACAGTTGGTATCAACGATACTAACGATTGGAATACCCAGTTTATGTGCTTCTGCAATAGCGATTCTTTCTTTCTTGCTGTCGATAACGATCATCGCGCCAGGCATTTCCTTCATATCTTCAATGCCGCCCAAGAATTTCTGCAGTTTTTCACGTTCTCTTTTTAACTTGATAACTTCTTTTTTCGGTAACAGTTCAAAAGTGCCGTCTTCTTCCATCGCTTTTAATTCTTTTAAACGCTCAATACGTTTGCTGATGGTGCTGAAATTGGTTAAGGTACCACCTAACCAACGGTGGTTAACACAGAAGCTGCCACTTCTCTTAGCTTCCTTTTCGATGCTGGTCTGAGCCTGTTTTTTGGTTCCGACAAATAAAATGCTTTCGCCGTTTGCTGCTACATCTTTAACGAAGTTGCAGGCAACATCGATTTTTTTCACTGTCTGCTGTAAGTCGATGATGTAAATACCGTTTCTTTCAGTGAAAATGTAAGGCGCCATTTTAGGGTTCCATCTTCTGGTCTGGTGACCGAAATGGACACCTGCTTCTAATAATTGTTTCATTGTTACTGCTGCCATAATAATTCCTCCTTAGGTTTTTCCTCCATTTTTCTCTCCGGAATAAGCCCACCTGCTGCGCAGGCACCTGCCGTTCCTCGAAAAATGTGTGTAATAACAACATACTGCCCTATAATAACACAATTACAGGGCAGTGACAAGTATTTTTATTATTTTTTTAAAGTAAAAATCTGGAATAACTGCGTTCTCGCTCTGCCGGTTTAAAAACAGAGTTGACATATGCTTTGTTGACCACAAAGGTATCGGCATCGTAATCAGATGCGTAGAAGGAGACTTCCTCCAACAGCTTTTCAAGCACTGTGTGCAGACGTCTGGCGCCGATATTTTCCTGCTCCTCGTTCTGCGCAAACGCAATCTGTGCCAGTGTTTCGATGGCGTCGTCCTCAAAGACCAGGGTGACATCTTCGGTTTTTAAAAGCTCCTGATACTGGCGGATGGCTGAGTTTTCAGGCTGGGTAAGAATCTGCTTGAAATCCTCCTCTGTCAGGCTGTCCAGCTCAACGGTGATCGGGAAACGTCCCTGAAGCTCCGGAATCATATCTGATATCTTAGCCACATGAAAAGCACCCGCACCGATAAACAGAATAAAATCGGTTTTCACCGGACCGTATTTTGTGGTGATGGTGCTGCCCTCCACGATCGGCAGAATATCCCGCTGTACCCCTTCGCGCGAGACATCGGGGCCGTTGTTATTGCCATTTCCAATGATCTTATCAATTTCATCGATGAAAATAATCCCATTCTGCTCGGCTTCGCGCAGACCGATCTCCTTAACCTCGTCCATATCGATCATTTTCTGGGCTTCCTGGTTGGTAAAAATCTTACGGGCGTCCTTGACCTTGACGTGCCGTTTTTTCTTCTTGGAAGGCAGAAAATCGCCGAGAATGTCGTTGATGTTGATGTTCATATCATCATTCATCCCCGCCATGACGCCGATGGTTTTGGAGCCATCGTCCTCCACTTCGATTTCGATAACCTCATCTTCCAGCTTACCGTCGGCCAGATCCTGGGCAATGGCTTCACGCTTAATCTGAAGATTCTTTTCTCTTTCGGCTTTTTCGGCTTCTTTGGCCGGATCTGTTGTTTCAGGCTGGGCCGGCTGCTTGTTGCTTTTCATAAAAATATCGAAAGGGGTTTTGATGGTTTCTTTTTTCTTTTTCAGGGGCACTAGGATATCTAAGATCAGCTTATCCGCCCGCGCTTCGGCCTGCTCATAAACGGCCTTCATTTTTTCCTGCTGTACCTTGCGGATGGAGGTGGTCACCAGGTCGCGGACCATGGATTCCACATCACGCCCAACATATCCCACTTCCGTAAATTTAGTGGCCTCTACCTTAATAAAGGGCGCCGACACCAGCTTGGCGATCCGTCTGGCAATTTCGGTTTTACCGACACCGGTCGGCCCCATCATAATAATGTTCTTTGGCGTAAACTCGTCACGCATTTCCTCTGAAAGCAGACTCCTGCGGTAACGGTTTCTCAGCGCTACGGCCACCGCCTTTTTTGCCGGCTCCTGACCGATAATATAGCGGTTCAGCTCTTCGACAATTTTTTTAGGCGTTAAATCTTTCATTTCCATAAATTTTACCTCAAATTTATTCTAATTCTTCGACACGGATATTATCATTCGTGTAAACACAGATTTCAGACGCAATCTTAAGGGCTTCGTGCGCGATTTCCTTTGCGCTCAGATTTGAATGGCGTTTTAAAGCTCTGGCGGCTGACAGGGCGTAATTTCCTCCTGAACCAATGGCGGCAATGTCGTCGTCCGGCTCAATCACTTCTCCGCTGCCAGAAAGCACCAGCGTTTCTTTTTTATCCATTACAATTAACAGGGCCTCCAGCTTACGCAGCGCCTTATCCTGACGCCAGTCCTTAGCCAGCTCGACCGCGGCGCGCTGCAGATTGCCATTGTACTGTTCAATTTTGTGTTCAAAACGCTCACACAGTGTAAAGGCATCGGCCACGGATCCCGCAAAGCCGACCAGCACCTGGTCATTGTAAATCTTCCGGACTTTTTTGGCGGTTGCCTTCATGATGGTCGTTTCACCCATTGTCACCTGACCATCACCCGCAATGGCAACCTCGCCATTGTGTCTTACACCAACGATTGTTGTTGCATGAAACATTCTTTATTCCTCATTTCATTTTATATTTAATCTAAAGGGTCATTTTAGCAAGGAATGCTTAAATCTATATGTAAACGGGTGACCGCCCGAAACGGACGGCCACCAGCCTGAACCCTGTTTTCTATTGTTGATCCGGCGACTTTTCAAAACCGCATTTGGCACAGTAGGTTTTCTTTCGTTTGCCCAGACCTTTTTGGAACATGGTCTGCCCGCAGTCCGGACATTTCTCAGCCACCGGCATATCCCAGCTCATGTACTCGCATTTCGGATAGTTTGAGCAGGAATAGAAAGTCCGGCCTTTCTTGGAGGTACGCTTGACAAGGTCTCCCCCGCATTCCGGACAGATACCGCCGGTCTTTTCAAAATAAGGCTTGGTATTTTTACATTCCGGGAAGCCGGGACAGGCCAGAAATTTACCGTACTTCCCTTTTTTAATGACCATCCGGCGCCCGCAGAGCTCGCAGACCTCATCCGACTCAGGGTCGGCGATGGTTACCGCTGCCGCTGCCTCCTGGGCATGGTCCAGCTCTTTTTTAAACCCGCCGTAAAAGTCTTCCAGAAGCTTTACCCAATCCGTTTCGCCATCTGCTACCTTATCCAGCTTTTCTTCCATCTCCGCCGTAAAGGTCAGATTGACAATGTCCTCAAAATATTCCTTCATCAGGTGGGTAACCGTAACGCCCAGTTCAGTGGGCACAAAATGTTTTTCCACCACCTCGACATAATCACGGTTTTTAATGGTGGCAATGGTCGGCGCGTAGGTACTTGGCCGGCCAATCCCCTTTTCCTCAAGGATTTTTACCAGCGACGCTTCGGTATAGCGCGCCGGCGGCTTGGTAAACTTCTGTTCCTTGTTAATTTTTACAAGATTTAATTCTTCGTTGTCCTCAAATTCGGGCAGGCGGTTGGCTTCTTCCTTTTCAGCTGAGCTGGCTGTGCGGTAAACGGCTGTAAAGCCCTTAAATTTCATGATCTCACCCTTTGTTTTAAAGAGCAGATTCGCACAGGCTACATCCACATCGGTCACGTAATACTCAGCGTCGGCCATCTGGCTGGCGACCATCCGGTCCCAGATAAGCTTGTACAGCTTGTACTGGTCCTTTTCGAGTGAATCCCGCACTTCCTCCGGCAGGTTGAAAACTGATGAGGGGCGGATCCCTTCGTGGGCATCCTGCACATTTTTTTTCTTCACTGTTTTTTTAGCTGAGCTCTGCTGGTAATCCGGGCCGTAATTGGATTCAATGAAGTCCTTCGCCTCGGCGATGGCTTCATCCGCCAGACGTGTGGAGTCGGTACGGATATAGGAGATCAAGCCGACAAGTCCCTTGCCGGTTATCTCAACCCCTTCGTAAAGCTGCTGGGCAATCCGCATGGTACGCTGGGTCGTGAAGCCCAAAACCTTGTAGGCTTCCTGCTGCAGGGTACTGGTGGTAAAAGGCAGCGGGGGCTTCTGGTTGCGCACACGCTTTTTGACTCCGGCCACAGTGATGGGATTGTGCAGCACGATCTGTTCCAGACGCGCCGCTTCTTCGGCGTCCTTGATGGTTTTCTTCTTGCCATCCTCAGAATAGAAACGGGATAAAAAGACATTCTTATCCTTATCTTTTTTGAGTTCGAGATCAAGCCCCCAGTATTCTTCCGGGACAAACGCCGCGATCTCCTCCTCCCGGTCTACAATGATCCGGGTGACGACAGACTGTACGCGGCCTCCGCTCAGGCCCTTCTTTACCTTTTTCCATAAAAAGGGACTCAGGGAATAGCCGACGAGACGGTCCAGGATTCTTCTGGCCTGCTGTGAATCCACCAGGTCCATATCCACCGCGCGTTTATTTTCAATGGCGGCGTTAACCGCTCTTTTGGTAATCTCATGAAATTCAATCCGGCATTTGGTATCCAGATCAATCCCCAGAAAATTGGCAACATGCCATGAGATGGCCTCTCCCTCGCGGTCGGGGTCCGTTGCCAGCAGAATCGTGTCGGCCTTGTTGGCTTCTTTTTTAATTTTCTTCAGCAGCTCACCTTTTCCCCTGATTTTAATATAATCGGGTTTAAAATGATTTTCGATGTCGATCGCAATACGGCTTTTAGGCAGGTCGATAACGTGCCCCATGGTTGCCTGCACCTCATAGCCCTTAGGAAGATATTTTTTTATCGTCTTAGCTTTTGCGGGTGATTCAACAATGACGAGATTTTTTGCCATTGTATTCCTCCTTCTATATGTTTTACCGTTATAACTTGTTTTTTATTATGTATGATAAAAGTCAAACAAGCTTCATTATAACAAAGGAATCCTTATTTATCAAATTTTGACTACAGAAATCCATAAGGTTTCTCTCTAAAGAATATATACCTTTCCATATTCTACTTTAACACGGTCGTCAAGCTCCAGCATGGAAAGGGCCCCGTTGACGGCCTGAATCCCCATTCCAGACACTGACACCAGCTCGTCCACTGTCGTGTAGCCTTCGGCAATATAATTCAGTATTTTCTTTTGTTCCGGATCCTCCAGGCCCTCAGCGGCGTGCTCCAGACTAATGGGATTATGGAAGCGCTCCATGTCCTCTGGCAGCTTGTCCACGTAATCCTCCAGCACATCCTCTGGTCCTGTCACCACCTTTGCGCCCTCTTTAATAAGCTGATTACTGCCAGCGCTCTGATAGCGTGTAATATCGCCCGGTACAGCGTAGACATTTTTTCCCTGCTCCAAAGCAAAGTCGGCCGTTATCAGGGCGCCGCTCTTTTCCCGGGCCTCAACCACCAGCAGGCCGTCGCTCAGACCGCTGATAATCCGGTTTCTTCTTGGAAAATGAAATTTCAGAGGCTGCTCATCCATAAAAAATTCTGTTAAGATCAACCCGCTGCGGACAATTTTTTTATACAGTGCCTTATGCTTTTCAGGATAACAGACGTTGATGCCGGTCCCCATGACCGCAATGGTAGAGCCCACGCGCTCGCAGCTGCCCAGGTGGCTTTCTCCGTCTACCCCCTCTGCCAGGCCGCTGACGATGGTGATCCCCATATCCGAAAAGGTTTCGGCCAGCTTACGCGTCTGTTTAAGGCCTGCCGGCGAAGCTTTTCGGGAGCCTACAATCCCCAGGTACATGGGCCGGTCCAGCAGATCAAGCCTTCCCTTTGCAAACAGGCCGACTGGCGGATCGTAAATATTTTTAAGCCTCACTGGGTAGAGGCTGTCTTGGACCGTAATCAGATCAATTCCATGGCGTGCCATAAAGCCCTTGGCTTTTGTGGCCAGGTAAAGGTGCTGCTGGCTGCGGATGTATTTACAGTCCTTTTCCTTAACAGCGCCAGAGGCCATCAGGCTGTGCTCATCGGCGTTATAGATATTTTCGGGTGTCCCAAAAAAATCCAGCAGTCTCCGCTTGCGCTGGTTGCCAAGCTCGGTCAGCGACATCAGCCATATCCAGAACAAATCCTTTTCCATATCAATTCCCCTTTTAAAAAATATGATACTTTATCATAACACATATTTTCACATTAATGTTGTATATTTTTAACTTTCTTCACAAAACATCACCTTTTTCACATCTATTTCTTTTTATTTCATTGTTTTCTTTTTGCCGCATTGTTTCTTTAACACCCGTTGCTATGGTATAATATAAGCAATATCGATAGAAAAGAGATCCTACATGAATGACCGTGGGTTAAAATCAAAATTATGGCGGCCGATTCTCGCTGCCTTGCTGCTTATATTGATGATCGTCATCATCGCTTATGTTTACACCTCCTATCTGGACCGCTTTTTGGAGTCAGAGACTCAGACGACGTTAAAGGAGCTGTCCGAGCAGTCTGCCACCGCCATACAAAACCGGCTGAGAGGGGACTTTAACACACTGGAGGCCATTGCCACCTACATTGGCAGTGACGCGCCGGATAATATTCTGGCGGCGCTTCCTGTTTTGGAGCAGGAAAACAATCATAACGCGTTTAAACGCATGGGTATCATTACCCCCGACGGCGTTGCCCATACGACTGATGGTTATGATGAGGATTTTTCCGACCGGGATTATTTTTATGAAGCCCTGGCCGGCGAAACCGTTGTTTCCGGTATTCTGACAGACAAATTCGGCGGAGAGCCCATTACGGTGTACGCTGCCCCGATCCGCTCCGGCGACGATGTGATCGGCGTTCTTTTCGCGACCAATGCCATCAGCCATTACAGCGATGTCCTTTCGGTCACAAGCTTTGACGGCAGGGGCTATTCCTATATTATCAACGACAGCGGAGACATCATCATACGTTCCAGTCATCCTGAAAGCAACCAGAATATCCAGAGTATCACAACGCTCAGCTACAAAAACACCGCAATGCGCAGCCAGGTACTGGAGGCGCTGCAGTCCCGCAAAACCTGTGTTGCAGAATACACGCATAATGGTGAGCCCTACTACTTCAGCATTGCTCCGGTGGACACGAACAACTGGAATGTATTGATTGTGGCGCCCAAAAGCGTCGTCTCAGAAAAATCCAGCCAGATTATTCAATCCACCCTTTTGACCTGGGCCGTTATTCTGTTTTTCTTTGCCGCCCTGATCGTGTATATCGAAATCCACCAGAGAAAGAGCCGCCGAGAATTGCAGCGCATGGCCTACACCGACACCATTACTGGCTTTTCCAATTTTAACAAGTTCATTGTGGACAGTGAACGCTGGCTAAACGGTAAGGAGCACCTGCAATACGCAATTGTCAGCTTCGACATTGACAAATTCAAGGCAATAAATGACCTCTATGGCTTCAAAAGCGGTAACCAGCTGCTGGCCGCCATGTCGGAGATCCTCAACCGCCATTTAACGGACCGGGAAACCTTTTGCCGCGTCGCCTCAGATGATTTTGCCCTTTTGCTCCGTTACAATACCCCCGAGGCCTTAACCGGACGGCTGAGGATTCTGAGAGAGCAGCTGGCCTGTCAGGAGCTTGACATTCCTTTTACCCTGTCCTTTGGCGTTTATCTGGTTCAGGAGGATCACCTGAGTGTCAACCACATGTATGACCGTGCAGATATGGCCCGCAAGTCCATTAAAGACGCCAACGGCAACGGCATCGCCTTTTTTGACACCGTCATGCGCAATCAGATTCTCCGGGAAAGAAAAATTGAAAACCAGATGGAGACCGCGCTGGAGACAGGGCAGTTCAAAGTCTACCTGCAGCCAAAGTATTCCCTTGAAACCCTGCAGCCTGTTGGCGCCGAGGCACTGGTCCGCTGGCTTCATCCGGAAAAAGGACTCATACCGCCGGCTGAGTTTATCCCCCTGTTTGAAAAGAACAACTTTGTCATAAAGCTGGATTTCTTTATGTTTGAATCCATCTGTAAACAACAGCGCAGCTGGATGGATCAGGGCTTGAGACCGCTTTTGATATCCGTCAATTTCTCCCGAAAGCATCTGAGCCATTCGGATTTTGCAGAGCGGCTCATGGCCATCGTGGAAAAATACGGGGTGCCGCCCGACTGTCTGGAGCTCGAGGTAACCGAGAGCGCTGTCTTTGACAATATCGGCATGCTGGCCTCTGTTTTCAAGGCCCTGAATGATTTTGGATTTAAAATCTCGATCGATGATTTCGGAACAGGCTATTCCTCATTAAACCTGCTGAGGGAGCTGCCTGTGGATGTCTTGAAAATGGACAGGGAATTTTTCAACGAGACAACCCTGTCACGCCGCGGAGAAAAGGTGGTGGAAAGCGTTATTCAAATGGCCCACTCGCTGGATATCAAGGTGGTGGCCGAGGGCGTGGAAACGCAGGAACAGATCGACTTCCTGAAAAAAATCGGCTGTGATATTATTCAGGGGTA
Source organism: Eubacterium sp. 1001713B170207_170306_E7 (assembly GCF_015547515.1). Taxonomy (NCBI): domain Bacteria; kingdom Bacillati; phylum Bacillota; class Clostridia; order Eubacteriales; family Eubacteriaceae; genus Eubacterium; species Eubacterium sp. 1001713B170207_170306_E7. The sequence goes on along the minus strand of NZ_JADMVE010000003.1, from coordinate 341,749 downwards.
TTATTTCGCGAGGCCCATGCCCATCGAAGCATTTGCACATTTAGTTTACAGACAGCAATAAAAAAAGGTGAGCGGCCCGTGATTCCGGGTTCTCACCTTTTTTATTCCTCAGGAGTAAAGCTTCGGTACTGCACGGCCTCCGATAAATGGGCTGTGCGGATATCAGCTGTGCCCTCCAGGTCTGCAATGGTCCTTGCCAGCTTGAGAATACGGTGGTATCCTCTGGCGCTGAGGTTCATTTTTTTATATATTTTTTCCATCAGCAGCTTTTCACGGGCCCCCAGCCCGCAGTACCTCTCGAGATGCCTCGGTGACAGCTGCGCATTGAAATAAAGCCCTTTTTCCTGCGCATAGCGTGTGTTCTGCAGAGCCCGCGCTGCATTTACCCGGGCCCTGACAGCCGCTGAGCACTCACCCTTCGGCGCCGTCTCAAGGGCGTCAAAATCCATGGCGGGGACCTCGATTTTTATATCAATTCTGTCCAGCAGAGGTCCGGATATCTTTCCGGCATAGCGGTGTCTCTCGCTGGCACTGCATCGGCACTCGTGGGTTGGATCGCCGTAATAGCCGCAGGGGCAGGGATTCATGCTGGCCACCAGCATAAAGGACGCCGGGTAGGTTAATGAGGCGTTAACCCTTGAAATGGTCACCTGCTGGTCTTCAATGGGCTGTCTCAAAACCTCCAGCGCGCTCTTTTTAAACTCTGGCAATTCATCCAGAAACAACACGCCAAGATGTGCCAGTGAGACCTCTCCCGGCTTGGGAATCCGGCCTCCGCCAATCAGTGAAATATTGGAGATGGTGTGGTGGGGCGACCGAAAGGGCCTTTCCGTCATCACCTGCGCGTCACGCAAAAGGCCCGCCACCGAATAAATCTTTGTGACCTCCAGCACCTCTTCCACAGTCATGTCTGGCAGAATTGACGGGAAAGCCTTTGCCATCATGGATTTCCCCGCGCCTGGCGGGCCGCTCAGCAAAAGGTTGTGCGCGCCGGCGGCGGCAATTTCAAAGGCACGCTTGGCGGGCTCCTGTCCCCTTATCTCTGAAAAATCTGTCTCGCAGCTGTGCGTGTGCGCCCTTTTGAACAAAGCGTCACTATCGACCTCACAGGGTACTTTAGGGCATTCGCCTGACAGGTGCGCTGCCGCCTCAGTGATACTATCCACAGGAAGAATATCAATTCCCTCCACAACCGCTGCCTCATACCGGTTGGCCGAAGGAATCATGATCCTTCTGAAGCCGTGGTCTCTGGCTGCCAGAACCATGGGCAGAATACCGTTGACAGGCTTGACCGCTCCGCTCAGAGAGAGCTCTCCCAAAATAACATAGCTTTCTATGTCAAGGGGCTCCAGCTGCTCCGAAGCCATCAGCAACCCCAGAGCGATGGGCAGATCGTAGGCCGGGCCTTCCTTTTTCAGGTCTGCCGGCGCCAGATTGATGGTGATCTTCTTCATAGGGTAGCTGTAACCGCTGTTTTTCAGGGCTGAGTATACCCGCTCCTTTGACTCTCTCACACCCGTATCCGGAAGGCCTACCAGCACATAGGAGGGCAGGCCGTTTAATACGTCAATCTCCACTGTAACAATCTGGCCTTCAATCCCCAGAAGGCTGCAGCTGTGAATCTGGGAAAGCATGCCGGCTATTCCTTACCGTTCCAGCAGTAGGTACAAACCCTGCAGGGATCAATCCCGATCGACTCGATCATGTCCTCCAGCTCATGGTACTTGAGCGATGTAAATTTAAGGCGCTTGCAGATCGTGTCGACCATTTCTTTATGATTCTGGGAGTTCTGATCCGCGTAGTCGGCCACAACGTTCACGTCGTTGTCGCCCTCGCGTTCATGGATGATACGGCGGGTGATCAGATCATATTCCGAAGTCGAGCGTGAGAAGTTCAGGTACTTGCAGCCATACATAATCGGCGGACAGGCTGAGCGGACGTGTACCTCCTTCGCACCGTTTTTAAACAGGTGGCTGGCCGTATCACTCATCTGTGTTCCACGGACAATGGAGTCGTCAATAAATAACAGCTTTTTATCCTTAATCAAGGCGTCAACAGAGATGAGCTTCATCTTGGCAATGAGGTGCCGCATGCTCTGAGTCGGCGGCATAAAGCTTCTTGGCCAGGTGGGCGTATACTTGATCAGCGGCCGCGAGAAAGGAATGGCCGACTCGTTGGCATAACCGATGGCGTGCGCAATCCCGGAGTCCGGAACCCCGGCCACCGAGTCGACCGGTACATCCACGTCCCGTTTTGCCAGTGCCTCGCCGCAGCGGTAACGCATTGCTTCCACGTTCACCCCTTCATAGGTAGAGGTTGGATAACCGTAATAGGTCCACAGGAAGGCACAGATTTTCATCTCCTTGCCCGCCGGCGATACGGTTTCGTAACCATCCGCTGTGATATAAACTATTTCATTTGGCCCCAGCTCATAAGCGTCGCTGTAGCCCAGATTCTGATAGGCAAAGGATTCAAAAGAGGCGCAGTAGCCGTCATCCTTTTTGCCGATGATTAAGGGGGTTCTCCCCAGGCGGTCTCTGGACGCATAGATGCCGTCCTTTGTCATGATCAGCATGGTTAAGGAGCCGTCCACTATCTCCTGGGCGGCTTTAATGCCATCCAGAAGGTTGTCTCTGCCGGCAATGATGGATGCGACCAGCTCGGTGGCGTTTACCTTTCCACTGCTCATTTCCATAAAATGGGCGCGGTGCTTGGACAATACCCGTTCCACGATGTCATCGGCATTGTTGATCCGGCAGACAGTAGTCAGTACAAAATTACCGTAATGGGCGCGGACAATCAGCGGCTGTGGATCGCTGTCGCTGATACAGCCAATGCCGATCTCGCCTCTCATTTCCTGTACGTCACGCTCAAATTTTGTACGGAAGGGTGAATTCTCGATATTGTGAATCGCCCGGTCAAAGCCATTTTCCTTGTCATAGACAGCCATGCCCCCTCTACGTGTTCCTAAGTGTGAATGATAATCTGTTCCAAAGAACAAATCCGCTACACAGTCTTTTTTAGATACAACTCCAAAAATTCCTCCCAAAGTCTTTCTCCTCCACTTTATTCATGTTATCAAAAAATTCCATAGTACTATTATATACTAAGGCCCTGTTAATAAAAAGCCCTAACCAGAAAAAAACCTCTCCGGTATTCCGGAGAGGCTTATGTTCTTATTGCTTATTGATCGTCGTCCTCGTCATCGAAAGACAGACCTTCAAAAAGATTACCAAAAGCATCACCTAAGGTTACATTAGCTGATTCTTCGTAAACAGTTTTATTCTTATTCTGTTGTGGTCTTCTTCTTGGAGCGTCAGATCTTGGTGCAGAGGATCTTTCATAAGAAGAATCTGATTTTTTCTGTCTTGCAGGTCTTTCAGGTGCTTCTAAGGTTGCTTTGATACTCAGGCTGATTTTTTCTTTTTCCATGTTGATGCCAATGATTTTAACCTTGACAACATCGCCTGGTTTCAGAACGGCTGCAACGGATTCTACACGATCATAGCTGATTTCAGAAACGTGGATTAAGCCTTCAACGCCTGGCAGAATTTCAGCGAAAGCACCGAAATCCAGTACGTTTGTGATCTTAACTTCTACTTCGTCATCTACTTTGTAGTTTTTAACGAATTCTTCCCATGGTCTTTCCTTAAGCGCCTTTACGCTCAGCTTGATCTTTTTGTCTTCGTCGTTTTTGGAAATAACCTTCGCTTCGATTTCCTGACCCTTTTCTACCAGGTCTTTTGGTTCGTTCGCTCTTTCCCAGGTTAAATCAGAACGGTGTACAAAGCCATCGATTCCGTTTAAGTCTACGAAAATACCAAAGTTGGTGATGGTTTTAACGGTACCGCCCACGATATCGCCGACTTCAAGCTCGTCAAAACGTTTTTCTTTGGCTTCTCTTAAGGCTGCCTGTTTTTCTTTGATTTCTTTTTCAAGGATAACCTTCTGTGATAAGATGGCTCTTCTTCTCTTTGCGTTGTAGTCAATAATGATCCCTTTAACGTCTTCGCCGATTAAAGATTCAAGATCCTTGACATAACGCACATGATACTGGGATGCTGGCATGAAGATATCTGTAAATCCGATATCAACAATGAGACCGCTGCCAGATACGCCTTTTACTTTGCCTTCTAAAACAGTTTTATTTTCAAAAGCTTCTGCTAACTGACGCTGAACTCTCTGATTGTCATATTTGATCTTAGACAATTTAACGCTGCCAGAACCGTCATTCAAGTCGGTCACAATCGCATTGACTTTATCGCCAAGCTTGACAAGGTCTGCCAGTTCTTCATCATGTTTCCATGTGAAGTCATTCTTTTTAATGACTGCATCTGCCTTATATCCAATATTCAAAATAACTTCATCATTGTCAATGTGAATTACTTCACCTTCTACTGGGGCACCCTTTCTGATTGGTTTGAGGGATTCTTCAATTTCAGCTGCAAAATCGAAATTAGCATCTGCAATTTCGTTTGCTGTCTGCGCTTTGACAGCTTCTGTTTCCTGAACCACCTCTTGAGTTTGTTCTTGTTCCAATTTGTTTTCTTCCATACTTTCCGTTACCTCCTTAACGATCCAATCCGGTGTTGATGCGCCCGCTGTGATTCCGATGGTTTGATACTTCTTAATCTCATTAGGGTCTAATTCTCCGGCTGTTTCTATATGACAAGTGTTTTTGCAATAGGTCTTACAGATATCTAATAATTTTTGGGTATTGGAACTATGATATCCGCCTATTACGATCATATATTCTACTACTTTTGCAGTTTCTGCCGCAGCCGCTTGTCTTTCAGCCGTTGCACTGCAAATAGTATTAAATATAACAATTTCATCCGCTTTCGACTTCAGGGCTTCGGTAATTTTATTAAAATTCGCCTCAATGATCGTCGTCTGCGCCACTACACATATTTTATCATATTTTTCTAAATTTTCTACACTTTTTATGTCGTTTATGACAATTGCTTCGTTATTGCACCATCCCGTAGCTCCGATGACCTCCGGGTGATCCCGATTGCCGACAATGACAATCTGGTAGCCTTTTTCGTAGTAATCCTCGACCTTTTTCTGCATGGCCCTTACAAAGGGACAGGTCGCGTTGACAATTTCAAGGCCTTTCGCCTCAGCTGCCTCAATGACATCCTTCCCCACACCGTGAGAGCGAATGATGACGCAGCCCTGGTCTATTTCATCGATGGTCTCCGCCTTGACAACCCCTCTGTCAATCAGCCGGTCCATTTCCTGACGGTTATGGGATATATCCCCCAGGGTATAGATTGGCTGATCCTGATGGTCTGCCAGAGTATCCTCGACCATTTTCATGGCGTTTTCAATTCCAAAGCAGTAGCCTGCCTTATCGGCAATGATAATCTGCATAGTCTATCTCCATTATTTTATTGTAAATCATAGACAATGTCCATAATTTTTTCACTTATTTTTGACATTTCTTCAGGTTTCACTTTTTTTCCATAATATTCGTTTAATTCAATGGGTTTTCCAAATTTTATGTTTATTTTACCTCTAAATTTGTATTCACCCTCAATGTGTACCGGCAGGATGGGAGACTTGGTTTTCAGGGCAAATACCACAAAACCCTCCATTGGTTTCCTGCGTTCGCCGTTTTTTACACGGGTTCCCTCCGGGAAAATGCCCAGAATCTCACCGTTTTTGAGAACTCTTAAGGATTCCTTTAGTGTTTCCAGTGAAACCTTCCCCCGGTCAACAGGAATGGTGCCTAAGGCCAGCATCACCTTTTTAAAAACAAAATTTTTATAGAGCTCGGCCTTGGCCATAAAATGTACCTGCCGCTTCATATGCGTGGCCACAGCCAGAGGGTCATAATTGCTGATATGATTGGGACAAAGGACAAAACCGCCAGTCTCCGGAATGTTCTCCTCACCCTCTGCTTGGATGTTATACAAAATGAGATTTAAAAGCTTGATCAGGGCTCTGCCGAATCTATAAAACATGGGCCATTCCTCCCCGGATATTTTCTAGGATTACCTGACAGACCTCGTCAATGCTTTTGCCGGTGGTGTCGACCACAACAGCGTCCTCGGTACAGACTAATGGCCCCTCGTCGCGGTGGCTGTCGTTATAGTCCCGCACCGCAATGCTTTCGCGGATACTGTCAAAATCCTGTTCGATTCCCCTGGCCTGCTGCTCGATGGCCCGCCGTCTGGCGCGCTCGTCAATGCTGGCATCCAGATAAAACTTATAGTCTGCCTCCGGGAGCACCACCGACCCGATATCTCTGCCGTCCATGATCACCGAATGACTGCCTGCGATGCTCTGCTGCTGTTCGACCAGCAGTCTGCGGACCTCGCCGATACAGGCCACATCCGAGGTATGCCTGCTGACAATGGGCAGTCGAATCTCTTCTGTTACCCTTTCGCCGCTTAAATAAACATCCTCGCCCTTAAAATCAATGGTGTTCCTTCTGGTAAAATCCGCGATGGCCTTCTGATCCGAAAAATCCATTTTGTTTTTCCAGACACCGTAGGTAATGGCCCGGTACATCGCGCCGGTATCTAAATAAAGAATACCCAATTCCTTTGCAATTATTTTCGCAATGGTACTTTTTCCTGCCCCGGCAGGGCCGTCAATTGCAATCTGCATAAAGCTCTCCTTAACCTTCTTCCGATAAACCTGCCAGCCACCCGGTGCTGGCGGCAATCTGTATGTTAAACCCGCCTGTGAGGGCGTCGACGTCGATCATTTCGCCGGCAAAATAAAGCCCACGGACAAGTTTTGATTCCATTGTACTGGGGTCGATCTCCCGGACATCCACACCACCCGAAGTGATGATGGCGGTATTGATATCCTGAAGGGATGTCACGTGAAGGGTCAGCCCCTTAAAAAGCTCCGCCAGGTGTCTGCGTTCCTCCCGCGTGACCTGGTTGACCTTTTTATCCTCTGGAATACCTGAACATTTTACCATAACCGGAATCATTTTTGAAGGTAATAAATCCACTAAGCTGTTAATAAAATGCTTGTTATGATATTTTTCAAAGTCACGCTGCAGCCGGGCATCCATCTGTTCCATGCTGAGAGCAGGCTTCAGATCAATGGTCAGGGTATAATCCTCACAGGGCGGCTTCATAAAGGCGCTCATGGTAAGTACCAGCGGACCGGAGACACCAAAATGCGTAAAGAGCATCTCACCTGCCTCATACCGGACCTTCTTTTTACCCTTTTTCATGGTCAGGCCCACATTGCGCAGTGAAAGGCCCTGCAGCTCCGGCACCCAGGCCTCCTGAATATTGACGCCCACCAGCGACGGCCTCAGGGGAGTCACCCGGTGGCCAAGCTCTCTGGCCATTTTAAAGCCCGAACCATCCGAGCCGGTTGAGAGATAGCTTCTTCCGCCAGTGGCCAGAATGATCCGGTCATAATTTTCGACCCTTCCATTTTCCAGCCGGATACCGGTAACTCTTTTTCCGTCGCTGTCTTCTCCGGTCTCAATGGCTGCGATGCGGTGGTTCAGATAAACCTGCGCCCCCTCACGCTCCAGAATTTTTCTGAAGGTTTTGATAATGTCGCTGGACTTGTCACTTTTTGGAAAGACCCGCTCTCCCCGTTCAACCTTGAGGGGACAGCCGTTTTCTTCCATCATTTCCATAAACGCATCATTGGTAAAGGTGTAAAGGGCTGAATAAAGAAAATTCTTATTGGTGACAATGCTGTCAAAAAATTCGCTGATATCGCAGTGGTTGGTCAGGTTACACCGGCCCTTTCCGGTAATGTAAAGCTTTTTGCCCAGTTTTTCATTCTGGTCATAAAGATCCACCTGCTGGCCTGAGCGCAGTGCGGCAATGGCCGCGGTCATCCCGGCGGGGCCGCCGCCGATAATGGCTGTTTTTTTCATACTCTCTCCTATAGATCCTTGACGAACTCGTCGCCGGTATAAATATAATGCTCTTTCCAGATTTCCTCGAGCTCGTTAAAGGTCTGTTTTGTCTCTTTGATATTTTTAAAGCCCACTGCCACGACCAGTGCGTTAATCAGACTTAAGGGCGCCACCAGAGAATCCACAAAGGAATAGACATTGCTCTTCGCAATCAGCTTGTAGTCTGCAAACTCATTGATGGGAGCGTGCTCGCTGTCCGATATGGTGATGATCCTGGGCCCCCGGTTCTTAAGAAATTGTATCGCTTCATAGGTTTTCTGGGCGTAGCGCGGAAAGCTCATGGCAATGACCACGTCGCCCTCGCCGATTTTGATCAAATGCTCATACACGTCGGTTACACCGTGGTTGATCACCCGGACATCATCTAAGATCAGGTTCAGATAGTAGCCCAGGTGCTCGGTGAGCAGACTGGTCGTTCTAAAGCCGATAATGACCACCTTGCCCGCACCGCGGATCAGGTCCACGCACTCTTTGAGCGCATCATAGTCAAAGGCTTCAAGGGTGCCGTTAATGCTCTTGATGTCGCTTTTGAGCACCGCGGCCACAGAGCGCTGCATCAGCTTCTCTTTTTCTTCGTCACCCAGGGTCATATTGATACGCTCGATGGTCGTTAATTTGCTGTTTATTTCATTTTTAAGCGCCTTTCTGAACTCCGGGTAACCCTCATAGCCCAAAGAGAGCGCAAAGCGCACCACCGTCGCTTCGCTGACTTTTACATGCTGCGCCACCTTGATGGCAGACATGTCGGGAGCCTTCTCATAATTCTTCATCACAAAGGCCGCAATTTTTTTATGGCTTTTGCTCAGGTCCTTGTAGCGCTCTTTAATCTCTGCAAAAATATCCCTTAGTTCCGGTTTGCTATCATGTTTCGTATCCGATTGGTTCATTTCCGTTATCTGCCTCATTTTGTCTTTTCCACCATAATTAGATAGGGCGGATTATTTTTGTTGATTGTTTCAAGCTTATGTACATTAAAGCCTGTTCCCAGCTGTGCGCACCATTTTTCTGCTGCCCTGCTCTCGTCAAGGCCCGCGGGGTGCCGGTACAGGCAGAGTGTGAGCAGGCCCTTTGGCGCCAGCAGCGTCACACTGCTTTCAAGGGCTGCCAGTGTGGTATCTGTCTTTGTATATACGGCTTTGTCTCCATGAGGCAGATACCCTAAATTAAACATAATCCCCATAATTTTAGAATCCTGCCGGAGCTCCGGGAGACACTTCATTTCCTCATGGCCCCTGTGAAAAAGCAGGACACGGTCCCTTAAGCCCTCAGCCGACAGGCGCTGTTCTGTTTCTTCCAGAGCTTCCTTCTGGATATCGAAGGCATAGACCTTCCCAGATGCGCCGACACTCCGGGCCAGCAGACAGGTATCCGCGCCGGTTCCGGCCGTCGCGTCGATGGCCGAATCCCCTTCCCGTAAATGCCCGGCCATCATGGCCCCTGCCAGCAAGGTCACTCTCCTGAAATCATTAATCGACGGCACCGGCACACCCCGGGCATGGCTTAAAAAACTCATTGACATAAGCGTCATGGCCGATGTAGTCGCCGCAGTCCCTGAACTGGTGACCCGCAAAGTAGGACTTCAGTCCATCCGGCACATTGTAAACCCGGCAGGCTTCACAGCCCAGCTCGGCTGCCTGGAACAGGGTCGTGCGGATCAGGCCATCCAGTACTGCCATGGGCACCTCCGGCTCAACCTTTATAATATCGTAAAGCTCTGCCGTCTCCCCTTTTACCATAAAACGGGCCACGGCAAGAAGTACATCGCCATCCATGGCCGTCATATAAAGGCTCCGCTTGTGCTCTGGCGCCTTAAAATACGGGGCGACCACCTCAAAGCTTTTAGGAATCACAATCTTAATCATCTTTTTCTCCCCTCAGATAACGTATTTCTTCCTCTGTAAGATAACGCCATTCACCAGCCTTCAATCCCTTTAAGGTGATGCTGCCAATGGCGACCCGCTTGAGGTGAATGACCGGATGGTGAATGGCCGCGCACATTTTGCGAATCTGCCGTTTTCTTCCCTCGTGAATGGTCATTTGAAGCAGGGCTGTGCTTCTGTAGGTCTTTAAAACCTGCACAGAGGCAGGCGCAGTGGTGTGCAGGGTGTGGTCGTCTTCTTCGATCTCAACCCCCTCGGCAAAACGCCTCAGCTCATCCGCAGCGGGGATGCCCTTTACAAGCCCCTCATAAACCTTATCAAACTCATGGCTGGGATGGGTCAGACGGAAGGTCAGGTCGCCATCATTGGTTAAAATCAGCAGGCCCTCCGTATCCTTATCCAGCCGTCCCACCGTAAACAGCCGCTCCCTGACAGGCAGCAGGTCCATGACGGTCTGATCCGCATGGCGGTCTGCCGAGGTGGATACCACGCCCTTGGGCTTATTCAGCAGCACATAAATTTTCTGATCCTCGGCAATGGCTTTGCCGTTTACCGTAACCGTATCAACGCCTGGGTTTACCTGAAAACCAGGGGTCAGCACGGTCTCACCGTTGACACACACTCTGCCGGCGGCAATGAGCTCCTCTGATTTACGCCTTGAGGCAACGCCGCACTGGGCCATATATTTCTGTAATCTCAATTCATTTCCTCAACTGTGTTAATTTCCATATTTTCTGCCGTAGAAGCGGCGATCTCAAATTTCTGCTGTTCACCCTCGGCAAACTGTTTAAAGTCCGGCAAATCCTCGATACGCTTCAATTGGACGGTCTTTAAGAAGGCGGGTGTTGTTTTATAGAGAATCGGGCGGCCCGGCGCCTCCATCCGGCCCGCCTCCTTGATCAGTCCCCGGTCAAGGAGACGCTGAACCGAGCTGTTGGAGCTGACCCCTCTCAGGTTGTCAATGTCAATACGGGTGATCGGCTGGCGGTAGGCGATAATGGAAAGGGTCTCCAGAGCCGCCTTGGACAGGCCTGAAGCCTCCTGCTGCCCCAGCACCTGCTTAATAAAATCGTAATGCTCGGGCTTTGTGGACAGCTGCCAGGTTTTGTTCACCTGTACCAGACGCAGGCCCCTTTCCACGCCGCCGTAGTCCTTTTCCAGCTCTGACATAAGCTCCTGAATGGTGTTCCCATCCAGCTCCATCGCCTTTTCAAGCTCACGCAGCGCGACGGGCTCGCCGGCGGCAAACAGAATGCCCTCGATGATTCCCTTTAAACGCTTTTTATTGCTTTTTGAAAGTTCCTGCATTTATTCCTCTGTCCTCTGTCTGATGATAATTTCCTGAAATACACGGTTCTGAAAAAGCCGTATGTTGTTAATTTTATACATTTCCAAAAGCGCCAGAAAGGTGACCACAACCTCACCCCGGCTCACTTTTTTTCTGAACAGCTCTGAAAAATGAAGCTCGCCGGAACGATTGAGCTCAAACTGGCCCTCGATGTATTCTATTTTTTCCTCCACAGTAAAAACTTCCCTTACAATCTCCTGAGAAAAGTCCTTGAACTCAATCTCATCGTTGTATAGGGAAAATATATTGGAGTATGCCTTAAAAATATCCTCAGGGTTGATCTCAACCTCCGCGTCCTGGTTCATAACCGGTATGTATTCCGGGTCCTTGTAGACCGCGTGAAGCTCGGTGCACTCACGTTCTTCCAGATAGGTGCTGATATTTTTAAAGATTTTGTACTCAATGAGCTGGCGCACCAGTTTTTCTTTCAGGTCTTCCTCGTCCTCTTCCTCATCCTTTGCTCTTGGCAGAAGCATTCTGGACTTGATTTCCAAAAGCTTGGAGGCCATGACCACAAACTCACTGGCAACCTCCATATCGAGCTCACGCCACTTCTCGATATGGGCCAGATACTGGTTGGTGATCTCCGCGATGGGAATATCGTAAATATCAATTTTGTTTTTTTGAATTAAATGAATGAGAAGGTCCAGAGGACCTTCAAATTTCTCTAAGCTGACTTCATAACTATTCATTTTATGACCAAAGCATTAAAAAAAGTGGGTTTAGTATCATTCTGAACAACCCATCGATCCCATTGATGATGGGGGTGATAATCAGGCCGAATACATTGAACACAACCAGCAGCAGCAGGATAATCATCCCATAGCGTGAGAACTGGTAGAATTTCTGTTTCGCGTTATAGGGCAGAAATTCGGCCAGAATCTGAGAGCCATCAAGGGGCGGTATGGGAATGAGGTTAAAGACCGCGAACATCAAGTTGTACAGGTACATATACTGCAGAATCTGGAGCAGGTACACATTGGCAAAGGGCGAAACCGCATAGATCGCAATGAGCGAAATAAATCCCAGTAAAAGATTGGTGAAGCAGCCCGCCAGGCTGACAACAATAATCCCCTTCCGGTGGCTCTTAAAATTATTCGGGTTGACCGGCACGGGCTTGGCCCAGCCAAACCGGAAAAGCAGCATGCTGATAAAGCCAATGGGGTCAATGTGCTTAAGCGGGTTGACGGTCAGGCGGCCTGCCAGCTTGGGGGTCGGGTCACCCATTGCATCTGCCGCGTAGCCGTGGGCCATTTCATGGAAAGAAATGGCCACCAGAATCCCCGGCAGGCTCAGCAGCAGGTTGATAAAATAACTCGCGCTAAACATAATCAGTCCTCTAACCAGGAAGGAATCCGGTCATTTCGGACCAGGTCTTCAAAGCTTTCACGTTCAACCAGAATTTCGGACCGGTCCCCTTTTAAGAGGACAACAGCCGGTCTTCTGAGACGGTTATAATTGCTGGCCATTGAATAATTATAAGCTCCGGTATGAAGCACTGCCAGCGTATCACCCGGCTGAGGTGACGCCAGCTTAATGGACTTGATGAGGGTATCGGTCTCACAGGCCTTGCCGCTGACGGTTACCACCTCCATCAACGCTTCGTCCTGTGGCTTATTACAGATTACAGCATTGTAGTCTGCCCCATAAAGGGCCGGGCGCGGATTATCTGCCATGCCCCCATCCACGCTCACGTACTTTTTCAGACCTGGAATCTCTTTGACGGTGCCGACCGTATACAGTGTAATACCTGCCGGCGCCGCAAGAGAACGGCCAGGCTCCACGACAATTTTAGGCATGGGAACCTCCCGCTGTGCAGACATCTCACGCATATGATCCACCATTTTAGGAATATAATTGGTGACGTCAAAGCTGGGATCGTCGGGCAGGTAAGGGATGCCAAAACCCCCGCCCAGGTTGATCTCTGTCAGATTCAGCCCATCAGAAAGCAATGCCTTATAAAGATCGAGCATAACCTCTGACGCCAGTAAAAAAGGCTTTTCATCGGCAATCTGGGAGCCAATATGGCAGTGGATCCCCACAGCCTCCACATAGCTCATGTCCTTTGTGCGGCCGATAATTTCACGGGCCTGGCTCAGCGGCAGGCCAAACTTGGAATCAATCTTTCCTGTCTGTATGAGCTCGTGGGTATGGGCCTCGATGCCTGGTGATACCCGAAACAGCACCTTGACCGACTGTTCCAGCTCGTCTGTCAGAAGGCGCAGCCGTTCCAGCTCCCATTCGCTGTCGATCACGATGCGGCCTACCTTATAGCCAAGGGCCATCTCCAGCTCCGCCTGATTCTTGTTGCTGCCGTGAAAGCAGATCCGGGCAGGATTGAAACCACTTTTTACAGCGGTATAGAGTTCCCCGCCTGAGGCCACATCCAGAGAGATGCCCTCACTTGCCACAATCCGGCACATTCCCATGTTTAAAAAGGTTTTACCGGCATAGTTCACATCATAGTCCGCATTGGCCGATTCAAAGGCCGCCTTAATGCGGTTGATGTTGGCTCTTAAAATATCTTCGCTCATCACATAAAGCGGTGTGCCATACTGCTTTGCCAGCGCCACCGTGTCATGACCGGAAAAGATAAAATTTTCTGTCATTCAGTTTCTCCTTAAAAGCTTTAATTTTTTTGCTACAAATAATAAGAAAAGTGATCTGTTATCCTGTGTGCAACACAGATGATAAAAGACCACCTCGATGATTTTATTTACATAAGAGAAAAAAAGCGACCTAAAACACAGGCAGTCTTTGCGTCTGAAAATTTACCTTTGAGGTAAAGCATCTGAACTGTCCGTATAGGCATTTCGACAATTTCGATGAATTCATCATCATCCTGTTTTCTCGGCTCAATTACAAATTGAGACGCCATAAATAAAGTGGTCACTTCATTGGTAAATCCCGGTGAGGGCCACATTTCTCCTAAAAAGTGCAAATCCAGGGGCTTCAGGCCAATTTCTTCCTGCAGCTCCCGTACCGCTGCCTTTTTGGGATCTTCACCCGCTTCAACCAGACCTGCCGGTATTTCCAGGATAACTTTTTCGATGGCCTTTCTAAACTGGCGCACGAATATTATCCGGTTGCCTCTGACAGGCAGAATACCGACCCCCTGCTTGTGGTCTACCAGTTCCCGGAAAGAGGTCCCTCCATCCGGAAGCTCGACTTCGTCGACCTTTAAATTTAAGATGCGGCCATGATAAATTTCCTTGGACGCAATGGTTTTTTCAAAAAATTTCATTCACTACTCCACGCCTTCAGCGTTCCGACATAAGGCGGTTCAGTTCATCCATAAAGGATTCAACATCCTTAAACTCACGATAAACTGATGCAAAACGAACGTAGGCCACCTGATCGATATCCTTAAGCGCGTCCATGACACGCTCTCCAATATAGGATGATTCCACCTCTTTATCTTCAACCTGATAAAGCTCCTTCTCCATTAAATCGACCACACGCTGAATGTTGTCGATGGGTACCGGACGTTTTTCACAGGCTTTGATCATCCCGTTCAAAATTTTATTTTTATCAAAGGGGACGCGCTGCCCGCCTTTTTTAACAACGATCAAGGGAATGTTTTCAATGCGCTCATAGGTCGTAAACCTTTTGGAACACCGGATACATTCCCTCCTTCTACGAATCATAGTGCCTTCTTCAACAGGTCGTGAATCAACTACTTTGCTTTCGTCATAATCACAAAAGGGACACTTCATTCACACACCTTAGTCTTCGTTGCTTAAAAAACCAGGAATCGCAAATTCACCTGCGCCGCTGGTGGTTTTGGTTTCAGTCTTAGGGGCTGTATTTGCAGCTGTGGCATTGGCACTGTTCAGGATTGCAGCTTTTTTAGCTTCCACTTCTTCTGCCGGTAAAAATCCGGTAGCGATAACGGTAATCTGAATTTCATCGCCAAAGCTTTCATCGATGGTCGCACCAAAGATTACGTTGGCGTCCTCGTCGGAGGCTTCTCTCGCAATGGTAGCGGCTCTGTCGACTTCAAAGAGTGACAGGTCTTCGCCTGCGGTAATGTTTAAGAGCACGCCGGTTGCGCCGTCGATTTCGGTTTCCAGCAACGGGCTTAAGATGGCTTCTTTTGCCGCTTCTTCGGCACGGTTTTCACCGGAAGCGCGGCCAACACCCATGTGAGCCAGACCGGCATCCTTCATGATGGTCTTAACGTCGGCAAAGTCAAGGCTTACAAGACCCGGCATAGAGATCAGGTCCGAAATACTCTTGACACCCTGTAATAATACATCATCAGCCAGCTTGAAGGCATCTCTTAAGGAAGTGGTCTTATCGGCCATTCTTAATAAGCGGTCATTTGGAATGGTTACCAGCGCATCGACATTGTCCTGAAGGAAATCACTGGCAATCTGAGCGTTGCGCATACGTACCCGGCCTTCAAAGGAAAATGGTTTGGTGACAACACCAATGGTCAGGATACCCATTTCACGGGCAATTTTTGCAATGATCGGCGCAGCACCGGAACCGGTTCCGCCGCCCATACCAGCAGTGATAAACAACAGATCGGTTTCCTGAATTAAATCTGCAATGGCATCACGGCTTTCTTCCGCAGACTTCTGTCCCATTTCAGGGTTACCGCCCGCACCAAGACCGCCAGTGGTCTTTTCACCAATCTGAAGGCGTTTTTCAGCCAGGGTCAGGGCTAATGCCTGATTATCGGTATTGATGGATATGAAGTCAACACCCTTCAGACCTGATTCGATCATGCGGTTAACGGCATTGTTCCCGCCGCCGCCAACACCAATTACACGAATTCTCGCAAAATTATCATTGTAGCCATCTAATTCAATCACTTTTCTTCCTCCTCTATTTCACGTAAGAAACTCTTAGTTTGTTTTTTATCATCATTTTTTTTTTCTTCATCCAGTTCTTCATCATCTTCAAAAACTTCATCCTCGTCGGAAGCGTCTCCGCGGTAGCCGTCCTTGTCAAGCTCGACAGCTTCGTAGTCTTCTTCCTCATAGTCCTCTGTCTCGTCCAAATCATCGGTCGTGGAATGTATTATTTCTATAGGCTCAGCCTTATGGCCGGTTGAATGGCCATGCTTCTGTTCCTTTGAAATCGCTTTAGGATCTGATTCTTTGCTGCCGGAGCGGAAATAATAGCGCCGGATCTTCGCAAAGCTTGAAAACAGGCTGGTTCCAAAATAAAAGATTGCTGCGTAATATATTGGAATCCCTACCCGGTCACCGATATAGGTCAGCAGCGCCGCCAGAATGGTGTTGCCAAAAAACCCGGTGATAAACAGCTTTTGGTCGAATTTTCCTTCCAGGTCAGCCTGGATGCCGCCAAATACTGAGTTCAGCGAAGCGAGTATCGCGATCGAGAGATAGGATGAATATGCCAGCGGTATTTCAAAAGGCAAAACAACACCGATTAAAAGTCCTGCGAGCAGCCCTATTAATGGATATAGCATCGTTGTCCTCGTTTCTCTGCAAAAAATCAAATTACAGTTTATTACTTTTTGTTACTTTTGTTGAGTCGTAAATATTCTGACTTTTCTATATTAACCTTTATTTCCCAATATTTCAACAGTTGAATAACACTTTCATCAGAATTTAAGTAAATATACATGGATTCCGGGTCTCCAATGGCCTCAATCACAAATGGCGGAGAGGATATCTCATCATCCACATTGATAACCGCACCGCCGCAGTCGATGTTGCTGCTGCTGGTGACGCGCATTTTATTGAGCTGGATCCCCTCTGCACCGGCGGCCTTCAGTTCGTTGATGACGGCCAGCACATCTGAGTTGTGCACCAGGTATTTATTGGGGTTCTCACCGGGCTCGATGGCCTTCTCGCTGTCTTCCAGCGTGATGACAATACCGGGCCCCTGAATGGCGACAGAGCCGTCTGCCATTTGATAGTTTTCGAGCTCTGAGTCCAGATACTGGCCGACAGTGTCGACCACAGACCCGTCATCCGCGATGGCCCTCTGGGCCTCCTCGTAGGTTTCGAGCCGTTTCTGCTCAGCCTCCAGTTTTTTGCTGAGCTCTTCATTTTTCACCTTGAGGTTATCCTCCTCAAGCTCCTGGTTGTATAAGGTCTTCGCGTTGACAAAGGTACGCTGCGCCGGGATATCCTTGGAACCAATCTCCTTCACGATCAGGGCCATTCCGATGCCAACCACCAGAAAGACCGAAACCAGTATCCAGTTCATGGTTTTTTCATTCATACTCTTCATAGCCCACCGCTATTCATCGGCCCCACTGCCTGAGACCGGCGTTGCATACTTAAAGTCAATCACTCCGCTGTAGGCCTTTACCAGAACATTGTCCTCCTGTGAAATAGAAACCTTCAGCTTATTGGACTGCATGACATCCACAACACCGGCCCGCATTTTGATGGCAGCGGACAGGTCCTGGGAATTGCCAATGACTTTCACCTCAAAGGGTGCACCGTATTTGTTACGGTTTATATTAATATAGGAGCCCGCCTGGCGGATCTCCGAGGTATTAATCAATCGTTCGCCATTGATGGAAATGGCCTCAGCCCCCGCTGCGTTCAGCTCATTTACCAGTGAGAGCAGCAGGTCGGAGCTTTTGGAATAAAGGGAGGCGTCATAATCTGTGCTGTCGGTATCAATGGTGATGACCAGGCCTGAACCCGTCACATCCGTTACACCTGCCAGCACCCGCTCCTTTTCCAGCTCCTGCTGTTTTTTCTTTATGACATCATCGGTTCCAGCGGCGTTGGATTCATAATTAGCCAGCTGGTTCTCGAGGTCTTCGAGCTGGTTGTTCAGCTCGTCATTTTTGTTTTCGAGGGCCTTCACTTCAGCAGCCAGATCACCGGCGCGCTCGGAATCGACCGTTCCGCCCAGCTGGTCCACTGTCTTCATTTGAAGGATGATCAATACCCCCACAAAAATACATATTAACGCAATGGCCAAACTGCCTTTTCGCTTCAAGCCTTCACCTCAGTTTATCTTGGTTTCAGAATCGGTTTGTTGCCGCCAGTCGTCAGATTGATGTCCAGATTGCTCTTGTTTTCGGAAAAAACCGTATTGATATAATCGTAAGAGCCCTTAAAGTTATCCAGATCCGACACTGTCATCACCACGTTATTTTTTGTAATGATCCGATAGGTATTGTTTTCCGTAATACCCACTTCCGAAACCTTCGTAAGGTTTCCATCGTTCTGGAAGGTCTTCAGAATCTCCATGACTGTGTCAAACTTCCAGTCTGGACTGAAGGTGACCGGCTGCCCGATTTTGTCAATGGTAATATCCGTGAAGCCTGTGACAATGGGAATATCCGTCTTGCGGAGATACTCACTGCGCTCTACCAGAAGCCCCTCACGGTTGATGTAATTGATCTTGCTGTCATAGTTGACCGCGCAGATGGCCGGCGCTTCCTTGACCTTGATGACAATCTTGTCCGGCATTACTTTTGTTATCTCCAGCTTCTCAACATTTATGAGTTCCTCAATATTATAGTGAGCCTTGTTTAAATCTACCCAAAAAATGCTTTCACCTTCATTGATTCCCGAAGTTTCTACAATTGTTTCGCTATCGACAACTTCATTTCCAATTACTTCAATATGCTTGATGTTAAACACACCGGCGGAAATGGCGCGTGCCATGACAAAAACAAAGACAAATAAAATAGAAACAGCAACCACTAATAGTGTAACATATTTTAGCAGTCTTTTCCTTTTATTTTTTTTTAATTTTTTACGTCTTTGCAGCTTTTCATCCATTTTATCACCATTTACCGGTTTTTGTCACCCTTTTTATTTGTTTTTATTCAATTTATTTGATCAGCTTCAAAGCTTCAGCGCAAATCCGGTCGCCTGCATCCAGTATTGCCCGCTCTTTTGTGGCCCTCCGCATTTTCTCAAGCCCCTTCTCGTCCCGGAGCAGCGCCGGGATGGTCTCAGCCAGCAGGCTCTGTGTCAGCTCCGCGTCGTGGATCAGGATACCGCCGCCGTTGTCTGTAATCACGCGGGCGTTAAATTCCTGATGGTTTCCGGCCGCCATGGGATAGGGCACCAGAATGGATGGAATGCCCACCGCCGCGATCTCGGCCACCGACATGGCCCCGGACCGGCTGACAACCAGATCCCCCGCGCCGATGAGTGTATGGACATCATTGCTGTAAGCTAATACGTTTATATTACGGCAATCATCTAATTTTACATCATTTTCCTTTAAACTATCTAGGACTTTATCATACTGTCCTCTCCCGGTCAGATGATAGACCACCATATCCGGATTGCCGGCATTTTGGA
This sequence comes from Eubacterium sp. 1001713B170207_170306_E7, assembly GCF_015547515.1. Lineage (NCBI taxonomy): Bacteria > Bacillati > Bacillota > Clostridia > Eubacteriales > Eubacteriaceae > Eubacterium > Eubacterium sp. 1001713B170207_170306_E7. The sequence continues at coordinate 322,351 of NZ_JADMVE010000003.1, read as the reverse complement.
CGATAAAGCCGACTGCCGCCTGGTTGATGCTCCCGGCGCCCTGGCTGCCGCCCATGATCACGACCAGCCGCTGGCTGTCCTTAAGCCCGAGCCTGTCTCTGAGGGCCTGGCGGTCGGTCTGTTTAAACACGTCGCGCACCGGGTTGCCTGCCAGAAAGGTTTTATCCTCTGGAAAGTACTCGGCAGCCTCCTTAAAGCTGATGGCCACACGGTCCACTTTTTTGCCCAGCATCCGGTTGGTTTTGCCCGGGTAGGCATTCTGCTCATGGATCATGGTGGGGATGCCCCGCTTGGCGGCCTCGAGCAACAGCGGGCCGCAGGTGAAGCCGCCGGTGCCCACCACCAGATCGGGCTGGTGCCTTTTCAGAACCTTCCTGGAGTCTGAAATGCCGTCAAAGATTCCCTTGACCGCGGCCAGGGTTTCCAGGGACAGCTCCCGTTCAAAGCCCCGTACACGGATGTACTCGATGGGGTAGCCCTCCTTGGGCACGATGTTTTTCTCCATTCCCACCTGCGAGCCGATAAAAATAATCTCGGCGTCGGGCAGGCGCTCCTTTAATTTATCTGCAATGGCCAGTCCCGGATAGATATGCCCTCCGGTGCCGCCGGCCGCCACTAAAATTTTCATTTTCTTCTCCCCTTTCTCTTGCGCAGGTCTGCCTGCCTTGAGATGTTCAATATGGGCCCCAGCATGGCAAAGAGCACGACCATCGAGGTGCCGCCCGCACTGACAAAGGGCAGCGCCATCCCGGTAACCGGAATGACCGAGGTGGCGACCCCGACATTTACAAATACCTGAAAGCCCAGCAGCAGCATGACGCTGCTGGTGTACAAATAACCAAACCGGTCCGGCGAGGTGTTGGCAATTTTAAAGCCCCGCCAGATAATGAAGGCGAAAAGACCCAAAACAAAAACACAGCCGATGAGGCCGAACTCCTCACCGATATTGGCGAAAATAAAGTCATTCTGAAGCTCGGGCAGGAACAGAAATTTCTGCTTGCCGTTGCCCAGCCCCTGGCCAAAGATGCCGCCGGTCCCAATGGCTAAAAGCGACTGGGTAATCTGGTAATCGACGCTGCCGCGGCCCAGGAACACGTTAAAACGCTCCAGACGCCAAGGCTCAATGATCATCAGCACAACGACCCCTGCCACGCCGACTGCCGCATAGGGCGCGAAGCGTTTAAAGCGCACCCCTGCAAAATAGAGCACAGCCACCATGCCAAAGCCAATGGCCATGGCCGCGCTCAGCGAGGGCTCGATGGCAGTGATGCCGCAGATCAGGAAAATCGGGGCCATACACTGCTTGGTAAACTCCCAGGTGCTGCCGTTCAGCACCTCCGGCTCCCGCGTCAGCAGTGAGGAGAGGTAGAGAATGCCTGTGACCTTTGCGAGCTCTGAAGGCTGGAACTGGCCGATGCCGACATTCAGCCACCGCCTGGCATCATTGACCTCTACCCCGATGCCCGGTATCATTACAAGGAGCAGCAGAAAGACCGTCACGACCAGCAGGATCATGCTGATTTTCTTATTATTGTATTTGCGATAATCGATATTGCTCATAAAGCCCATGACAACGAGCCCCAGCGCCACAAACCCAAATTGCTTGAGAAAGAGCGCGTAGCCCTTGCTGCCGTCGACGGTTGATGAGTACATGCTGGCGCTAAAGACCATCAAGAGGCCAAAGCCTACCAATATCAACAGTGCGATGACAAACGGCCTGTCTACTTTTCCTTTTTTCATCAGTTACTCCCGATTCGTTTCACTAAATCCTTAAAGACCTGTCCTCTGATTTCAAAATTATCAAACATGTCCCAGCTGGCACAGGCCGGTGACAGCAGCACCACGTCGCCGGGCAGCGCACATTCGGAGGCGACCTTGACGGCCTCGTCATAATCGCCCACGCGCACGGTGTTGTAATAGCCCTGATTCTGGGCGGTCTCCTCGATCTGTGGAGCCGTGGCGCCGACCAGGATCATCCGTTTTACCTTCTGCTTTACCACCTCGATAAAGTCGCTGTAGTCTTCCTTTTTATCATAACCGCCGGCGATGAGGACCACGGGCTTGGTCATGGCGTTCAGGGCCACGATGGCCGCGTTGGTATTGGTGCCCTTGGAATCGTTGATATAATCCACGCCGCCGATGCTGGCCACAAATTCCTGACGGTGCTCGACTCCGCCAAAGGACTTCAGCGTTTCCGCGATGCTGACCACATCCACGCCCATAAAGTAGGCGAGCACGGTAGCCGCCAGGGCGTTCTGAACATTGTGGGGGCCCTTGATGCCCATTTCCTCAACGCGGCAGATGGGAATGACCGATTCATTGTCATTGATAAAAATACCGCCGTCCATGGCGTAGGCGCCCTGGGCGACCTTTTTATCCAGGCTGAAATAGTATTTCCGGCACTGTGCCTGGCGGCCCAGCTCACAGACCTGCTCGTCGTCGGCGTTGAGCACCAGGAAGTCCTCGCCGCGCTGGTTTTCAAAAATACGGGCCTTGGCGGCAATATAGTTTTCCATGGTGCCGTACCGGTCCATGTGGTCCGGCGACAGGTTTAAGATGGCGGAGGCCACAGGACGGAACTTATTGATGGTCTCGAGCTGAAACGCGCTGATCTCTGTCACGAACACGTCCTCCGGGGCTGCCCCTGTCACATAATTGCTGATGGGGTCGCCGATGTTGCCTACTGTGTAGGTCCTGCGGCCGCTGTTTTTAAAGATCTCACCCGTCAGTGTGGTGGTGGTGGTTTTGCCGTTGGTGCCGGTGATGGCTACAAAGGGGGCCTTTGTCATGCAGTAGGCCAGCTCAGCCTCACCGATGACAGGCACGCCGCAGCGGTAGGCCTCGGTGATGATGGGGATGGTCAGCGGCACGCCCGGGCTGGTGACCACACGGTCGATCTCATTGATAACCTTCGTGTCGATCTGTCTTCCAAAAACCGTTTCGATGCCCTTTTCCTCAAGCTCTGCCAAGGTCTCCCGCACCTGTGGAAACTCTGCCAGAACCACGTCCTCCGGACGATTGTCGGTCAGCACAACTGCTTTGCCGTTATCCATTAAAAGCTTTGAAACCGCCACGCCGCTGCGGGCAGCTCCAATCACTAAAATCTTTTCACTCAATTTTACTCACGCCTCCTAAATTATAAACATAAAAATGCCAGCGCCACAAAGACTGCTGTGACCACCCAGAACACGGTGACGACCCGGGTCTCACTCCAGCCCTTGAGCTCAAAGTGATGGTGGATCGGCGCCATTTTAAAGAAGCGCTTGCCGTGGGTCAGCTTGAAGTAGCCGACCTGGATAACCACCGATAAGGCCTCAATGACATAGAGCAGGCCCGCGATCAGCACGAAGATCTGCATCCGTGTGATGATGGCCATCACGATCACCGCGCCGCCCAGCGCCATGGAGCCCGTATCCCCCATAAAAATCTCCGCCGGGTTTGAGTTGTAGCGCAGGAAGCCCAGGCACGCGCCGATGACCGCGCCGGTGAAAACAGCGGTGCTGACCTGGCTGAGCGCCACGGCCACAGCCAGGAAGAACACACACACAATGGCGGTGACGCCGGAGGCGAGACCGTCAAGGCCGTCGGTCAGGTTGACTGCGTTGGTCACTGCCACGACAGCAAAAAAGGTAAAGGGAACATACCAGATGCCAAAATCGACCGTAGTGCCAGTAAACGGGACGACCAGCTCTGTGCCGATGGAAGGTGTCCACGCCGCGTAGAACGCAATGGCCAGGGCTGCCACAAACTGGAGCACCAGCTTCTGCCAGGCGCGCAGACCCAGGTTATGCTTTTTTGAAACCTTGATATAGTCGTCGATAAAGCCAATGGCCCCAAACGCCACCATCACGGTCAATGGAAAGAAATCCCATTTTCCGGTCAATAAACTGATGATGATCACCGCGATCAAAATCGCGCCCTGAATGACCAGGCCGCCCATGGTGGGGGTGCCGGATTTTTTCATATGGCTCTGGGGGCCCTCCTCACGGATGGCCTGTCCGAAGTGCAGCCGGTGCAGAACCGGCAGGACTCTGGGCATGGCGAGCCAGACAATGACAAACGCGACCAATAAACTGATAATTGAAAATTTTAAAGTATCCATCTTTTCCTTGTTTCCTCTTCCTTTACTCCTGAATCATTTCCAGTGTTTTTTCCAGATGTACGCCCCTGGAGGCCTTGATGAGTATGACGTCTCCCGGTGTCATAAGCTTTCTCAGCAGTCTGCCCGCGCCCTCTGCGTCGGCGGTCCAGAAGCAGCTTTCATCGGCCAGGCTGGCGCCTGCCCCCTTGATGTAGGCCTTTGATTCCGGCCCGACAGCGATGAGCACATCGGCCTTTTCTGCCGCGTAGGCGCCGATCTCAAGGTGGCCGCTCTCAGCCATCTCGCCCATTTCCAGCATATCGCCGAGCACCGCAAGCCTGCGGCTGTTCTTGCCCATGTCCCACAGCATATCGAGGGCCGCCTTCATGGCGTCGGGGTTGGCGTTATAGGAATCGTTGATCACCGTGGTTTCCTTTACCTGGACAATATCCATGCGGTTGCCGCTTGGCTTAAAGGCGTCAAGGCCCCGCTGGATCTCGTCCTGGGTCATCTGATATTTTTTGCCGAGCCAGATGGCGGTCAGGCAGTTATAAACATTGTGAATGCCAGGATAGGCGAAGTGATAGCGCTCGCCGTCTGCCACAAAGCGGATGCCCTGGGCTGAGGACTCCACCTGCTCTGCCCTGAGTGACAGGCCCGCGCTCTGGATACCTACCCGCACGACCGAGAAGGGTTCCTCCGCCTCATTGATCTTATTTAAATACACATCGTCCCCATTGAGCAGCGCAATGTCGTCCGCACCCATGGTCTCGAAAATCTCTTTCTTGGCGGCCAGAATGTTATCCTGGGTTTTCAGGATCTCGATGTGGGCCGTGCCGATATTGGTAATGACGCCGATGTGGGGCCGGACCTCGCCGATGGATTTCCGGATATCATCAAGATGATCCATGCCCATCTCGATCACAGCGATTTCGTGCTCCGGCTGTAAATTAAAGAGGGTCTGGGGGATCCCGTACTCGTTATTAAAATTCCCCTGGGTTTTTAAGGTGTTGTATTTCTGGGACAGCACCGAGGCGATGAGGTCCTTGGTGGTCGTTTTTCCGCTGCTGCCGGTAACGGCGATAACGGGGATAGCGTAGCGGTCCCGGTTGTACTTTGCCAGAGCCTTCATGGCCTCCAGGCAGGATTCGACCAGAATGACATTGATGCCCGCCGGAAAGTCCAGGGCCGCTGTCTCTGTAAAACTTGTTGAGCAGCCCTTTTCAGCCGCGATTTCGATGAAACGGTGTCCATCTACCTTTTCACCCTTAATGGGGATAAAAAGATCGTTTTTTTCGATTTTACGGCTATCGATCGCCGCGCCGCTGATCCAGCCGGTTTTGCCAGTCTGGATGAGCCGGCCTTCTGTGATTTTCACCAATTGCTCAAGTGAAACTTTTTCCATATCTGAGTATCTTCTTTCTCTTGTTGTTTTGTCAAAGACAAACTGAAATTTTTACATACTTTCTTATTATAGCAAAACCACAGGCAAGGTTCCAACAATTTTACATTTTATTTACAAATTGACAAAAAGAAGCAAGAAATTCCTGCTTCTTCAATGATGATCTAAAGCTTAAGCCCCACGACCGTACGAAACGGGCGGTCGCCTCCGTAGCGCGGGACAAGCAATGGATTTTTCAGATATGCCGCAAATCCCAGCACTCTTACCTCACGGCTTCGACGGCTCTGCGTTAGTTATATGCAGCGGTAAGGTAATGAGACCGTAGGCGCAGTTCGGTAAAGTGTTGCGCTCTGCGGTGCGAAAGGGTGAAAATCCATTGCTTTCTCACAGAATCTGAGGGCAGCGGTTCAGCTGTTTTTAGCTGAATGAGATCAATGTTGCCTAAAAATAGAATCCGCCGCACCACAATACAATCAATTTTCATTGGAGCCGATGGATATTTACCCCCGTGGCGCGAGCAGGGTACTTTACCGAACAGCGCCTGCGGTCTCATTGAGAAAGAATGCTGTGCATTTTTCCGCAGAGCCGCCGAAGCTGAGAGGTAAGAGTACTCTGATTGTGCCACATCCCATAATATCCATCGGCGGTTTTAGCTGTTCAGCGACGACCGCCCGTTTCGTACGGTCGCCGCTGTCTCCATCTTAATTGTCTAAGGCTTAAAGGTGACGCTGATCTCACTTCCCTTGTCGACAACGCTTCCTGCTGCCACGGACTGCTCGGCGGCAAAGCCGGAGCCGGTGACTTTGAGGTTGAGGCCAAGGCCGGTGACGATCTCGTTGACAGACTGGATGGACATGCCGTTGAGGTCTGGAACTGTGACCTTGTCGCCATTTTCACTGCTCTGGGAGCCAATTTCAAGCACCAGCTCTGTGTTGGGGTCGTAGACACTCTGGGCCGGGAAGCTCTGGGAAATGACGGTATCGCCGTCGCCCTTCACGTCCAGCTTGTACTTGATGCCCTTTTCCTCCAGAATCTTAACCGCAAAATCCTTTTCCTGGCCGATCAGATCGGGCACGGTGATGGCATTCTGTTGAATCTGGGTGTCGCTGTCGGTCTGGCCGCCCATGTAGTCCAGCACCTGCTTCATCAGGTTGATGGCTGTCGGCGCGGCGCTGGTGCCCCCAAAGGCACTGGGGTCGGGCTCGTCGAGTACCAGAAGAATGGAGTACCGCGGATCCTCGACCGGCGCGTAGCAGAAAAAGGAGGTGACGTAATAGGTGCTGTTGTAAGCGCCGTCCACGAATTTTTCGGCTGTACCGGTCTTGCCGCCGATGCTGTAGCCCTCTGCCAGGCTGGCTAGGGTCGAGTTTTCAGCGACGACATTTTTCATGATGTTGCGCATTTCGGCCGAGGTGTCCGAGGAGATGATCTGCTTGGGGCCGTTCAGCTGGTTATTGACATATTCCTGCTGACTGCTCCCCTTTCCGACAATGGTCGGATTCATGTAATAGCCGTTGTTAACCACGCAGTTCAGCGCTGAGAGCAGCTGAATCGGTGTGGTGGCAAGGCCCTGTCCAAAGGAGAAGGTGGCATAATCCAGCAGGTTGATCTCGCCGTTCCCGTCAAAGGGCCGGTTGATAATGCCCGCTTCCTCGCCGGGCAGCTCGATGCCGGTCTGCTTGCCAAAACCGTAGTTGTAGACATACTGGTAGAAGAGCTGCGGGTCCAGCTTCTGAATGATCTGAACCAGCCCCGGGTTACAGGAGTTGGCAATGGCCTGGGAAACCGTCTGGGTGCCGTGGGAGCCGGTACAGTTAACCGTGACGCCGTTAATGTTGATGGAGCCGCTGCAGTAAACCGTGGTATCCGGTGTCACCACGCCCTCCTCAAGGGCGCTGGACGCGGTCACGGCTTTAAAGGTGGAGCCGGGCTCGTAAATAAAGCTGACTGCCGGGTTTTTCCACATCTCACTGAGCTGATCGGCCTTGGACTTGTCCTTCAGGTCGTTCGCGTGCTTGGAGCTGTAATAGTCGCTGATGCTGTACGGGTCGTTGAGATTGTAATCCGGCTGGGTCGCCATGGCGATGATCTCGCCGGTCTTGGTATCCATGACAATGGCGGTGCCGCTCTTGGCCTTCCATTCCTCAACGGCGGATTTAAGACCCCGCTCGGCCAGCATCTGAATATTGCTGTCGATGGTCAGGGTTAAGTCCTTGCCCTGGGTCGCCTCCTTGATGATCTTGGTCTGGGATGGGATCTGGTTGCCCTGGGCATCCTTCTGGAAATAGATGATGCCGTCGTCACCCTTAAGCTGATCATCGTAGAAGGACTCGACGCCTGCAAGGCCTGTATGGTCCTGGCCTGTGAAGCCGAGGACATAGGAGGCGAAATTCCCGTTGGTGTAATAGCGGCGTTTATCCTCGATCAGCTCGATGCCGTTATAGCTTTTGGTATCGCCCTTTTCGTTTTTAATGGCCTGGTCCTCTTTAATCTCACGGGCCAGGTTATTATCCACCTTGCCCTCGATGAGCACCGCGCTGTTTTCCTTCCGGGTCAATACCTCCCGGGCATCGTCGTAGTCCATGCCCAGCACGTTGACCAGCACCTGGGCGGCCGAATCCGGGTCCTTGACCTCATCGGGCACCGCGTAGACCGTGCCGTCCAGAAAGCTGACGCCCTCGGGGATTTCAGCGGCCACCTTTTCGCCGTCGCCTTTTTTGACCCCGTTTTTGACCTCGACCTTGTCATCCTCAACCTTATTGACCTTGTCTAAAACCTCCTGGTAGTCAAGGTTCAGCTTTTCACTGAGCCCCTTGGCCAGCCGCTCGGGCTCCTTAACCTCCAACGGGATAACGTGAATGGCGGTGGCGGTGGAGTCCTGCACCAGAATGCGCATGTTGCGGTCGTAGATGTTCCCCCTCGAGGCCTTTAACGGCACCTCCTCCACCAGCTGATCCACCTGACGCGAGTACTGGTCGGTGGAGTCGATGATCTGTAAATACATCAGCTTTATTACAAGTATTAAAAATGCAACTGCTAAAATAACAATTGCATAAAACATCCGGGATTGTTTTAAATTTTTCTTTTTTTTCTTACGCGCTCTCATTGTCAGCCTCGATTATTTAAAAATCGAACGGAGCCAGCTGTCGCCCTGGGTGTCCGCTGACGCTCTCTGCGTGTTTTCCATGGTGGTCTCATAAACGTACTGGCTGGCGGTGGGTGTGGTCATGCCGTAGCCTCTGGCGGTGGCTTCAATGCCGCTCAAGTCCTCGGTGCTGGCCATGATCTGCCCGTTTTTACTGTCGTTCACTGCCTGCTTGTCCTCAAGCTCGGCCTGCATGGTGCGCACTTCCTCGTTCAGCTCTGAAATCATGGACTGCTGGAACAAAAGACCGATACAGACCACAAAAATAAGCACGGCCGCGATCACCAGATAGGACAGGGCGGTCAGCTCCTTGGCCTTGGCGCGGCTTCTCGGCTTTCTGCCGCTGGCCTTTGCGGTATTTTTAGCTTTTCGATGCGTTGCTTTTCGGGTGGCGGTACGGCCCAGGCTCTCACTGGCTGAAGCCGTGTCCAAATTCATGGTGTCCGAAATAACCCAACTGTTCTGCATGTTCTCCATTTTGATTTTGCTCCTTGTTCTATAGCTTTTCTGCAATTCTTAATTTAGCGCTTCTGGACCTTCGGTTGGCCTCGATCTCCTCCGGCGTGGGAAGCATCGGTTTGCGCGTAATAATCTTGACTTCCGGCTTCTTCCCGCACACGCAGGTGGGGAACTCCGGCGGACAGGTGCAGGGGTTCTGCCGGTCCTTGAAAAAATGCTTGACGATCCGGTCCTCAAGGGAATGGAAGGTGATGATGCACATGCGCCCTCCGGGCTTCAGTGCTTCGATCCCCGCCGAAAAGGCGTCCTCCAGAATGTCCAGCTCATGGTTGACCTCCAGGCGGATGGCCTGAAAGCTTTTACGCGCTGGGTGCTTCTCCCTGAAGCGCTCTTTGGCCGGGTAGGCGGCCTTGATGAGCTCGCTGAGCTCCAGCGTGGTCTGGATGGGCTTTTTTTCCCTTTCCTTTATAATCGTATTGACAATGCGGCCGGCGAAGCGTTCCTCCCCGTAGACCTGCAGCACCTTTTTTAAGCGCTCCGGCGGGTAGGCGTTGACGACCTCATAGGCCGACAGCTCGGCTGCGCTGTCCATCCGCATGTCCAGCGGCCCGTCGTGGTGGTAGGAAAAGCCCCGGGTTTCATCATCAAACTGAAAGGAGGAAACCCCAAGGTCATAAATAATGCCGTCGATCTGCGAGATGCCGGTCACCTCGAGCACTGCTTTCAGATTGACAAAATTGTTTTTGACAAGCTGCTTGCGGCACGGATAAGGTGCGAGGCGTCTGCCGGCGTAGTCCAGGGCAAAATCGTCCTGGTCGATGCCGATCAGCGTTCCGTCTGCGTTCAGGCGCTGGCAGATCAGCTCTGAGTGGCCGCCGCCGCCCAGGGTACCGTCGACATAGGTACCGTCCGGTCTGATCATCAGCCCGTCTACAGTTTCGTGCAAAAGCACGGTTGTGTGTGAAAATTCCAAAGGCTCCCTCCTTTCGGCTAGATTCCCAGCTCTGCCATTTTATCGGCAATATCGCTGACGTCCATATTGTTGTAGCTGTCCCAGTTTTCAGTGTTCCAGATTTCAAGCCGGTTGGAAACCCCAATGATCTTGGTTTCCTTTTCGAGCCGGGCATGCTTTCTGAGAGACGGCGGGATGGAGATACGCCCCTGCTTGTCCAGCGCGCACTCCGATGCGCCGCTGAAGAAGAAGCGTGTAAAATCCCGGGCGTCCTTATCCGAAATGGGCAGGGTTCTGAGCTTGTTCACAAAGATCTCCCACTCCTCGGTCGAAAAGACAAAAAGGCAGCAGTCAAGCCCCTTGGTAATGACAAAGTCCCTGCCGAGTGCCTCCCTGAATTTGGACGGGATGATCAGACGGCCCTTGTCGTCAATATTATGCTCGTATTCGCCAAAGAACATGCCAAACGCCACCCTTTCTTCCACTAATCTCCCACTTTGTTGGGTCACTACACCAATTCTCCCCACATTATACCACAATGCACCACCCAGGGACAAGTTATTACCACTAACCTTAAATAATTAAATCTTTCCTTTCGCTCTTTATTTTAATGATTTTTGGGTATTCCTTAAGCTGAAGTCCGTTTCAGCCCACATTACCCCTTGTTCTGCGCGCTTTTTTAGTTTAATATAGTAGGGATCATTCAAATACTTTAACGCTATTAAATTGTAAGGAGTACGTGTATAAATGAGAGCAGTAGTTACGGTCATTGGTAAGGACCGCACAGGAATTATTTACAATGTGTCCAAAATTCTGGCAGAGAGCAACGCCAACATCGAGGACATCAGCCAAACGGTTATGCAGGACTTTTTCACCATGATCATGCTGGTGGATGTCTCCAAAATGACCTGTGATTTTGCTCAGCTCAAGGAAGAGCTTGAAGCGCTGAGCAAAACCATCGGCATGTCGATCCGCATTCAGCATGAAGACATTTTTAATGCCATGCATTCCATTTAAGAGGTGATACGCAATGGCAATGTTTAAAGATGTGCTTGAAACCGTCCGTATGATCGAAAAGGAAAATCTGGATATCCGCACCATTACCATGGGGATCTCTCTGATGGACTGCATCGATGCCGACGGCGAAAAAGCCCGCCGCAAGATTTATGACAAAATTACCCGAATGGCCGAGCACCTGGTATCCCAGGGCGAACGCATTGAGACCGAGTTCGGCATCCCGATCGTCAACAAGCGGGTCTCGGTGACGCCCATCTCACTGATCGCCGGCGCCAGCAGCGACACCGACTATGTGGCCTACGCCGAAACACTGGATAAAGCCGCCCACGAAATCGGCGTCAACTTTATCGGGGGCTTCTCCGCGCTGGTACCCAAGGGCTTTACCCGGGGCGATCTCAACCTGATCAACTCCATTCCCGAGGCCCTGGCCTGCACCGAGCGTGTCTGCTCCTCTGTCAACCTTGGCTCGACCAAAACAGGGATCAACATGGACGCGGTGAAGATGATGGGCGAGATTGTCAAGCAGACGGCTTACCTCACACGCGGCCAGGACTCCATCGGCTGCGCCAAGCTGGTGGTCTTCTGCAACGCGGTCGAGGATAATCCCTTCATGGCAGGCGCTTACCACGGCATCGGCCAGCCGGACACCGTGCTGCACGTTGGCGTCAGCGGCCCCGGCGTTGTCAAGAAGGCGCTGGAGAAGCACCAGAACGCCAGCTTTGACGAAATGGCAGAAATCATTAAGAAAACAGCCTTTAAGATCACCCGCGCCGGCCAGCTGGTGGGCACCACGGTGGCGGAGCGCCTGGGCGTTCCCTTTGGCATATTGGACCTTTCTCTGGCCCCCACACCCGAAATCGGCGACTCGGTTGCCCGTATTCTCGAGGAGATGGGCCTGGAGCACTGCGGCGCCCACGGCACCACCGCGGCGCTGGCCATGCTCAACGACGCGGTTAAAAAGGGCGGCATCATGGCCTCCACCTCCGTTGGCGGCCTGAGCGGCGCTTTTATCCCGGTCAGCGAGGACGAGGGCATGATCGAGGCGGCCTCCATTGGCGCCCTGTCCCTCGACAAGCTGGAAGCCATGACCTGTGTCTGCTCGGTCGGGCTCGACATGATCGCCATTTCGGGTGACACCCCTGCCGCGACCATCTCCGGCATCATTGCCGACGAGGCGGCCATTGGCATGATCAACGCCAAAACCACTGCTGTGCGCCTGATTCCGGTCTACGGCAAGGGCCTTGGCGAATCCGCCTCCTTTGGCGGCCTGCTGGGCACCGCACCCATTATGGCAGTCAATCCCAACGACTGCTCAGTCTTTGTGAACCGCGGCGGCAAAATTCCCGCTCCGATCCACAGCTTTAAAAATTAAAAAAATCGAACTTAAATTTAACGCCTGGCCTAAGATAAATAACGCAGCGTGATCGTTCGTTATTTTCAGGCGGCCAGCAACCAGGGGGAGAAAACATGGAAGATTTAAAAGTAGCAGTTTGTGTCTGTACAGAATGCGTGATGAAGGGCGCCATGGACATCATCGAATCCATCGAGAGCTTAAACGATGTGAAGGATGTTCTGGAGCTCTCACGCGGTATTTATATCGAAACGGTTAAATGTATCGGCGAGGCAAAGCACGGAATGAAATCCCCTATTGTTTCTGTCGGAAATGTTGTGATCGAAAAGGCAAATACTGAGACTGTTATGGCACAAATTCTTGAAATGACAAAATAATCAAGAAGGAAGTGAATTTGTAAATGAGAGGAATCTACACACCTGTGACCAAAATCCGTCGTCAGGTTTTTGCCGCCATTGCCAAGATGGCCTATGAGGGCGGCGATTACGCCAGTAGAGTGGAAGAAATCCCTTTTGAAATTATACCGGGCGAGGTCGCAAACTACCGCGACAGCGTCTTTAAGGAGAGGGCCATCATCGGGGAGCGCCTGCGTCTCGCCATTGGCCTGCCCCTGTACCCGGTCGACCAGCCTTCCCCCATCTCCAGAGATGTGGAGGAAAGCGCCATCGCCGAAAAGGTCTATGATCCACCGCTGGTGAATGTTATTCCTTTTGCCTGTGACGCCTGTGAGCCGAAGGCCTTCATGGTGACCGACAACTGCCGGGGCTGCCTGGCGCATCCCTGCGTGTCGGTCTGCCCGGTCAACGCGGTTTACATGAAGGACGGCAAATCGCACATTGACAAGGAAAAATGCGTGCGGTGCGGGCGCTGCCGGGAGGCCTGCCCCTACGAGGCCATTGTGAAATACGACCGGCCCTGCGCGGCGGCCTGCGGTGTGGACGCCATTGAGAGCGACGAGCTGGGGCGCGCCAAGATCAATTACGACAAGTGCGTCTCCTGCGGCATGTGTCTGGTCAACTGCCCCTTTGGCGCCATCGCGGATAAAACCCAGATTTTTCAGCTGATCCACGCCATCAAGGAGGGCGATGAAGTCATTGCCGAGATTGCCCCGGCCTTTGTGGGCCAGTTTGGCCCTCTGGCAACGCCGGAGAAGATCAAGGAGGCCATCAAGGAGCTGGGCTTTGCCGACGTGGTGGAGGTGGCCCTGGGCGCTGACCTGGGCGCCGTCGAGGAGGCCCACCACTATGTCAACAAGGTGATCAAGGGGGACGACCCCTTTATCGGCACCTCCTGCTGCCCGTCCTGGTCGGTTATGGCCAAGACCAAATTTCCGGAGATCGCCCACTGCATTTCCGGCGAGCTGACCCCAATGGTGGCCACGGCCCGCATTATCAAAAAGGAACACCCCAAATCCCGGATTGTCTTTATCGGACCCTGCGCGGCCAAAAAGCTGGAGGCCTCCAGAAAAAGCGTGCGCAGCGACGTGGATTTTGTCATCACCTTTGAGGAGCTCATGGGCATGTTCGTGGCCAAGGGCATTGAGTTCGGCGACCTCGGGGATGACGGCAGGCTGGACGACGCGACAGCGGCCGGCCGTGGTTACTCTGTGGCCGGCGGTGTGGCGGACGCCATCTGCAACGCGGTTCATGACCTCTACCCGGACGTGGATGTAAAGATCGACCGCGCCGAGGGCCTGAAGGAATGCCAGAAAATGCTGAAGCTGGCCCAGGCCGGCAAGCGCGACGGCTACCTGCTGGAGGGCATGGCCTGTCCGGGCGGCTGTATCGGCGGCGCCGGCACCCTCATGCCCATTAAGAAGGCTGTCACAGCAGTGACCAAGTTCCAGAAGGAGGCCGACGAAAAACTGGCCACCAAAAGCGCCTACATGTCGGAGCTGAACCTGATGGACGATAAAAAATAAAAGCTCTTAAGCCCATCTTTATAAAATATTTATACGACCGGCCAGGCTTTAACACCACCTTCACGCCCAGCGTGATATGCTGTTATAAAAGAAGGTGGAAACTATGGCGAATATCCTTTTAGTCTTAATCTTAATTTTTGCCGGTATTGTTGGCTATTTTACCGTTGCCCACATCGACAGCTTTATTAAGAAGCTGCGCACCAGCGGGTGGCGCAGACTATGACGCGGCCACGTATCATCCAAAAGACGACCGTCCGAAACGGGCGGTCGTCTTTTTTTGATACTCCCTCTCCTGCCTGGGTATAAACGAAGCAGAAAGGCATTGATGCTGTTTATGAAGAGGAGGACCATAAAATGACCAGACACACCATTGCAGGTGAATTTGATAAAATCAAGAACAAACTGCACCGCAAGGATAAGGGTGCGCGCCCCAAAAAGATGGATGTGGAGGATGTGATTTCAGAAGAAATTGACCTGAACTCAGAGGCTGCGGTAAACATCAGCGAGCACAACAGCCGCGAGCACGCCAACCATCCCTCCATTGACGATATGACCCGCTGAAATTTAAGAGCGGACAGGCCCTGAAAGCCTGTCCGCTCTTAAATTTCAGCTTAACGCTTCAGCCAGCAGCCGGCGCGCTCGATGGCGCTGTTCCAGCCATAGCACAGCTCTTCACGCTTTTCCTCACTAATCTGGGGCTCAAACCGTTTTTCGATCCTCCAGAATTTTGAAACCTCCTCGATGGAGTCCCAGTACCCCACTGCCAGGCCGGCCATGTAGACAGCCCCCAGGGTCGTGGTCTCGGTGATCACGGGCCGTTCTACGGGAACGCCCAGGATATCGGCCTGGAACTGGAGCATGAAATCACTGCTGGCGCCGCCGCCGTCTGCCCTCAGCTTTTCTAGCCGGAGGCCGGATTTCTGCTCCATCACCTTAAAGGCGTCACAGACCTGGTAGGCCATGGATTCCAGCGCGGCCCGGGCGATGTGGTGCTTGGTGGTGCCTCTGGAGATCCCGATGATGGTGCCGCGGGCGTAGGAATCATAGTAGGGCGCGCCCAGGCCCACAAAGGCCGGTACAAAGTAAACGCCCATGCTGTCCTCTACCTGAAGCGCCAGCTTCTCGGCGTCGGCGCTGTGCTCAATGATGTCCAGGCCGTCGCGCAGCCACTGGATGACCGCGCCGGACACATCCGCCATGCCCTCCAGGCAGTAGTCGGTCCGGTCGCCGATGCTGTACAGCACTGGCGAGAAGATGCCGTCTGACGGCGGCACATACTTGCCCCCGGTGTTCATGACCATAAAGGAGCCGGTGCCATAGGTGTTTTTCGCCATGCCCCGCTCCATACAGCCCTGCCCCAGGGCCGCTGCCTGCTGGTCGCCCAGAATACCCGCGATGGGCACCGACGCACCGAAGAAAACAGCCGGGTCGGTGTGGGCGTAGACCTCACTGGAGCCGCAGATTTTGGGCAGGATCTCCCTCGGGATCTCAAGCGCGTCCAAAACACCCTGGTCGTAATCCAGGGTGGTGGCGTTCTGGAGCAGGGTCACCGAGTTGTTGGAGGTGTCGGTCACGTGCACAGCGCCGCCGGAGAGCTTCCAGATCAGCCAGGTATCCATGGTGCCGTAGATCAGGCGGCCCTGCTCCACGCCTTTGCGCACATTCTCGTCGTTCTGCATATACCACCGGATTTTGGTGGCCGCGTCGTTGGGCACAATGATCATGCCCGTGCGCTCGACCATTGCGGCCCCGTCGGCGGCCTCCAGCGCCTCACAGATGGGCAGGGTTCTGCGGTCCTGCCACACCATGGCCCGGCAGGCGGGCTCGCCGGTTTCCTTATCCCAGAACACGGTGGTCTCACGCTGGTTGGTGATACCGATGGCCGCGATCTGCTCCGGCTTGACACCGCCCTCCTTTAATGCCTGGGCCACCATTTTCATGGTCACATCCCAGATTTCAGACGCGTCGTGCTCTACCCAGCCCGACTGCGGAAAATACTGTGTGAACTCACTGTAGGCCGAGGCAATGATGTTAATATCATGATCAAAGATCATGGCCCGGGTGCCTGTGGTTCCCTGGTCGATTCCTAAAATAACCTGCTGCATAGCTTATTCTTCCCCCTTGTTATAGACGATTTCGCCTTTTTTGACGGTCATTTCAACCGTAATTTCCTTGATCGCTTTTGGATCTGCTGCCAGCGGATTGCCTGACAAAATGGTCAGGTCTCCCCATTTGCCCGCGGCGATGGATCCCTTTTCCTTTTCCTCAAAGGCCGTGTAGGCCCCGTCGATGGTAAACATGCGCAGGGCCTGTGTGGCGGTGATGCTGTTCTCCTCATAGGGCGGATTGACCGCCGCGTGGATGCCCAGCACCGGGTCGATGGGCGTGACGCCGGAATCGGAGCCGCCGCCCAGTACAATGCCCGCCTCCAGGAAGCGGCGCATGGGATAGGCCCTGCGCTCTCTGGCGTCTCCGGTCCGTTCGTTGTAGACACTGCCCGGGCCGCCTCTTAAATAGGTAAAGGCAGGCTGGGTCGAGACCACCACGCCCAGCCGGGCCGCCCGGTCAATGTCGCGCTGGTCCGGGAAGCCAAAATGCTCGATACGGAAGCGGTGGTCTGCCACCGGGTATTTTGCACTGGCGGCCTCGAAGCAGTCCAGCGCCTGACGGATGCCCCGCTGGCCGATGGCGTGAAAGCCGGACTGCAGGCCGTATTTCAGCGCCCGCTCGATCATGCTGGTGATGGTGTCCGAATCATAGTACAGGACGCCCCGGCTTGTTGCATCGTCGGCGTAGGGCTCGTCAAAGGCGGCTGTGCGCGAGCCGATGGAGCCGTCCAGCAGCAGGTCGGTGCCCATGGCGCGCAGGCCCGCGTCTCTGACTGCCTCGACATTTTCGGTATCCCAGTACAGCACAATGTCCAGGGGCAGCTGGTCCCGCATGGCCAGAAGCACCGGAATATCGGCGTCGGAAAACATGTCCCCTCCCTCCATGCCGTGCATGGTGGTCACACCCTTGGCCAGGGCCTGCTGCACGGTATAGCGGATGACCTGCTCACGCCGCGCGTCGCTCATCTGGTTGTTGTAATAGCTTCTGGCAATGCCGTTGGCCTGGCCGTGGAGCCGCCCGTTTGGCCGGCCGCCGCTGCCGCGCACAACGCCGGGCTCGTCTCCCTTAAGCCCCAGGGCGTTGTAGGCCGCGGTGTTCACCTGGGTATAATGCAGTCCCCGGTCCACCAAAAATATTCCCCGGCTGCCGGAGAGGGCATCCAGCTCCGCCGCAGTGGGGGGCCGCTTTTCCCTGAGCCGCGACTCGTCCAGGCGGGTGCCGTAGATCCAGTCCTCACCCGGGTTTTTTAATCCTTCCCTCAGCTTATCCAGCACCTCGTCCACCGAGGCACAGTCAAAGAGGTCGATGCCTGTGGCGTTGAGGCCTGTGCCCATGACGTGGACATGGCAGTCGTGGAGCCCGGGCACAGCGGTTCTGCCCTTTAAATCCAGTATCCCGGCCCTGCGCTCCCGCGCCAGCGCCGCAATGGCCTCCGACGAGCCCACTGCGGTGATCCGCCCCTTTTCAATCAGCACGCCGGTGCATTCCGGCTGGCTGTCCTCCATAGTCAAAATGGTTCCCCCGATCAGGGCCAGTTGATTCTTCATATTATGCCTTTCCCTGAAAAACGCGCAGCACAGGCTGCGCGTTTCTGCGCTCACTAACCGATAATGCGTTTAACTTCCTCTACCATGGCCTTGCCGAGCAGCTCATGCTGGTCTGCCTGCAGGTGGAGTCCGTCCTCATCGCTGCTCTTTACCACTGTGCCGGCGTCGAAGAACGCGACGCCGTAGGCTTCAGCCACACCCTTGTAGAACTGGGCGACATCCCTGGATTTTTCTTCGTTGCCTGCAAACATGTACTTGAACACGCCGTCCGCGATTGGGCCCAGCGGCGGCGGGCCCACCAGCAGCACCTTGGGCTCGCCGGTGTAGTCCCCCACCTGATGCAGGGCCTTGTCCACCAGAATACCCACGCCGTTGGCGATGTCCTGGGGCGATACGGTGTAGCGCACCTTGAGGTCATTGGTGCCCACAAAGATAATGATCATGTCAAAGGGCGCCTGGGCATCCATGGTCGGAATGATCTGGTCCTTGCCGCAGCGGTATTCCTCGATGGGGTCGTTCCAGACCGTGGTGCGGCCGTTCAGCCCGTCGGCGATGACCTTGTATTCGTCCCCCAGGCCTGCCTGCAGCACACCCGGCCAGCGCACATCGTCATCCCAGCGTTCCAGCGGCTTGATCATGTCGTTTGAGGGCTTCCAGCCCCAGGTGTTTGAATCCCCAAAAATCAAAACAGTCTTTTTCATTCTATTACCTCCACTAAAATATATTTTAAGCCCAGAGGGCTCATGAACCAATGGTCTGCCAGAGCGCCGGCTTGGTAACGGCCGCGGCCAGGGCGCCGTTATCAAGCGCCGCGGTCACCAGCTCTTCCTCCATGCCCAGCCCGCCGGCCAGAAGCGGCACCCGTATCTGGCGCAGAATGGCCGCGTATATGCTGCCCGGTATGGTCATGGGCATAACCAGCCCCGCGTCGGGCCGGCTCTCATTAATGCTCTGGACGCCTGTGGCCAGAGCATTGGTATCAATGAGGAACAGCCCCAGAATGGCGAGCATTTCCTCTTCCTTTATCCACCGCACGCACTGGGGCTTCATGGTGATGACCGCGTCCACCCCCAGCTTTGACAGAAAATCAATGCTGGTGCGGTCCCGGGCCAGCCCCTTGATGGAATCCTGGTGCACCATTGCCCTGCGCCCATACTGGTGGATGAGCCTGACGATTTTGGGCAGGGTATTGACATCCCCCAGCTTGAGCATGACACAGGGCAGGCTGGTCTTGGTGAGCACACACTTCAGCCCCTCGGCCGTATTGACCGACGGAATGATGCGCGAGCCCTCAAGCAGCAGCTCCACTTTAGACGTTTCCAAAACAATCCCTCCTGATTTTAGGTATAAAAAATCCGTATCATACCTCATCGCACAACAAATAAACGCTACACTGTGTAACAAGGTATAATACGGACAACTCTTAGACTCAAGTCCTTAAACTGATGATTAATTGTTTACATTATATGCTAATCCTTTTCAATTGTCAAGCTTTAAGTTGGAAAAGCCGTCAGCGTCCTGAGGGCACTGCCCTCTCGCCTGTATCTTCGACATGAATGTTGATCCTGCCAATGTCTGGCTGTTCCGGTAAAGCGGCACGCTTCCGGACCGTTTACCACAGCGCCTGGATCTTTTTTTCTTATCTGGATAAAAGGCGCAGTCCTGAACTGCGCCGCTTCTCCGACAACACGGGACGACCGTCTGATTCGTACGGTCGTCACTTTTTTAATCGTTCCAGCCCAGAATGCGGATGAGCCGCAGGTCGGAATAGGCGTAGGCGCTGGCCGGGTAATTGATCCGGTCGGTGGTGTTAGAGTTGATCAGGTAATCCTTCACGCTGCCATCCTCCCCGGTCACCACATCGGTGATGATGACCGAATGGTTCCACTCGCCGTCCACCCCATACTGGAGAATATCTCCGGCCTGGCCGGAGTAAATGTTGGCGGTGGTGTCCGCAGTCAGCCCGTAACCGTCATTGCTTTCGGCATAGTCATAGAACTCGGCAACCCCGGCCCAGGAGCCGGATCGGCCGCTGGCGGTCTGGCGTGTGTTGACCGAATCGCCGTACCATTTCCACTGGTCCGCCCCGTCGCTGTCCATGGGGATACCCCCTGCGTACAGGCACTGGGAGATGTAGTTATTGCAGTTGCCGCCATATTCATCATAAAGCCCCCAGGCGTCGTTCCGGATGACCGACTGCGGGTCCACCCATTCCATGGCATAGGCCACTGCGGCGTCCCGGTCGTAAGCGTGGTCGCTCAGGGCCGCGGAGGCGCTGTCTGCGGACACCCCGCTCTTTTCGGCCTCAAGCGCTGCGATGTCCTGTCTGGCCTGATCCAGCAGCTGCTCCCTGATCTGGTCCAGCAGCTGGCTGGTCTGGGTGCGGACTGTGCCCTGGCTCTGCTCGTCATAGAGCTCCTCGATGAGCAGGTAGCCGTCCTCCTCCTTTTCATGCGCAATGATCCGGCAGCTGCTTCCCTCCTGGCGGATCACAAAGGTGTGCTCGATGCCCGAGCTGTAGGAATCTACGCCGTCCAAAAAGCTAAACTGCACTGCGTGGTCCTCCTCCAGGGTCACCTCCAGATCGCCGTTATCCAGGGTTTCGGCCCCGGTGTAGGTGATGCCGCAGGTATAGCCTGTGAGTGTCAGGTCGTTCGCCTGCAGCGAACGCACGTCTACCAGAAAGGACAGAGCGGCCTGGTCGATGGCGGCGCTGACAGCGCCCTGGCTGTCGGACAGGTCAAAATACTGGGTCACATCCTGCTCCTTCAGCTCTGCCAGTGCGCCGAACCAGGTGTTCAGATAGTCCACGATCGCACCCTCTGTGCTGCTGTCAATGCCGTAGGCACTCCGGCTGCCGCGCACCACAACCCCCTTCTTTTCTTCCTCTGAGTCCTCCTCTGCCAGCGTCTCCGCGCTGCTGCCTGCGGCCAGTACCTTTGTCACATGGCGCACAGCCGCCGAGCCCGCCACGATGAACACCGCCATCAGGGCCACCAGAAACGCCGCCTGCCTTCTCTTTTTTATTTGTCTTTTATTTTGTCTTTCATTCTGTCTTTTATTCTGCCTTTGGTTTGGTCGTCGTTTCATCCGTTTGTAACCTATCCTTCCTCAAAGATAGTTTACATTATAGACGACTTTTGTGACAGTTTCGTGACAATTATGTGACGTAATAAAAAAAGATGATGAAAAATTTCCATCATCTCAGCGTGTTAAAGAATTCGAGAGACAAAGCCTTTTACCTAAGGAAGAAAAAAGCGTCCTGCGGGCACGGCCTCACATCCGCATCTTCTTCATAGGCTTTAAATATTTTATCCCTCCCATGTCCGGCGCCTCTGGTAACATGGCTCGATTCCCCGCCGTTTACCGCAGCGCCTGGACCTGTTTTCTTATCTGGATAAAAGGCGCCGTCTCGGGCTGCGCCGCTTCTTTAAACACCTAAGCTGATGGGGTTTCCATCATCTTTCTTTAATCGTTCCAGCCCAGCACGTGTATCAGCCTGAAATCATAGTAGGCGTACGCGCTGGCCGGGTAGCTGATTCTGTCTGTTGTGTTGGAATTGATCAGATAATCCTGAACCCTGCCATCCTCGCCGTAGACCACATCGGTGATGATCACCGAGTGGCGCCATTCGCCGGTGGCGCCGTATTGCAGGACGTCTCCGGGCTCCCCGGTGTACAGATTGGGGTGCACCTCGGCCACCAGGCCGAAGCCGCTGTTGTTTTCGGCGTAGTTGTAGAACTCTTCGACCCCGGCCCATGCCGGTGACCGGCCGCTTGGCTGGTTCCAGGTGTCCACCTCGTCGTCAAACCACTTCCACTGGGCGTAGCCGTCCCAGTCCATGGGAATGCCGCCAGCGTACAGGCACTGCGAGATAAAGTTATTGCAGTTGCCCCCGTAACCGTCGTAGAGAAACCAGTCCGGGTTGCGCTTGACGGTGAGCGGGTCCACCCACTCCATGGCGTAGGCCACGGCCGCGGCGCGGTCATAGGGATGGGTGTGGGGCTTACCGGGTGCCGGGCTGTCCGCCGCGGCGCCGCGCTGGGCGTTCTGGTAATCGACCGCGGCCCTGGCGCTCTCAAGCAGAGAGGCCTTGACCTGGTCCAGAACAGTCTGGACATCGGCAGTGCCGCCGGCCTGCTGCTCATAGCATTCCTCGATGAGCAGGTAGCCGTCCTCCTCCTTCTCATGAGCCACCATGCGGTAGGTCTCGCCGCTTTTGCGGAGAGTGAAGGTGTGCCGGATGCCGCCGCTGCTGGCATCGACCTCTGGAATAAAGGCAAAGTTGACCACCTGGTCCTCCAGCAGCTCGACCTGCACATCGCCGCCGGGCTGCAGCGCCGCGTTGACGTAGGTAATGCCGCAGC
>NZ_JADMVE010000002.1:300000-561450 GCF_015547515.1 Eubacterium sp. 1001713B170207_170306_E7 | reverse complement strand
CATGTGTTAAGCATACCGCCAGCGTTCGTCCTGAGCCAGGATCAAACTCTCAATAAAAGTTTATCGTTAGCCTTTCGGCTTCTTGATCTGGTTCATGTGATGATTTTTTTGAAGTGTTCATCCCACTTGCGTTTTTTATCCTTTGCTGATTTGCATCAGCTGGAATTTCAGGTTTTATGGTACTATTCTCTTTTCTATGACCCTTTTTTCTTTCATTAGTTTTAATGAAGAAATTCATCTGCCGTCGTTGACAGCTTGTATATGATACAATATCTTGCAGGCTGTTGTCAAGCACTTTTTAACTTTTTTCAAAACCTTTTTTTAAAGCTTTTACTCAAAATTAACCGTGCCTTATCGCTGACGACTTGACATAGTTTATCAGCTTTTTTATGAACTGTCAATAGGATATCTGAACTTTTTTATAAAAAAAACGAAATCCGTGAGGATTTCGCTTCTAAATGACTTATTAAAGGTTATTCCGCCAGCTTTGTTTCTTTGATTTCCATGCCTAATACCTTTGACACAGACTTATAAACAATGAAGGTGATAAGGGCATTGACGCCTGTTTTGATGAGATTAAACGGAATAATGACCGGGATAAGCATTGCCATAACCGCTTCAATCGGGGTCCCCATGAACAGCGGGGTAAAGATCAGGTTCCAGATAACCATTGTGATGGTCATTGCAAGTGCTCCAAAGAACAAACCGACAATGGCGCCCTTACGTGTACGGTGCTTCTTGTAAATATTACCTGCTACCAGAACAAAACTTCCGGTTGCAAAGAAATGCATCATAATTCCAATAAAACCACTGGCTGAGCTTACGGTCAGCCCCTGCAAAACACAAACAACTGCCGTTAAAACCAGACCGCCTAACGGACCAAACATAAATGTACCGATCAAAATGGGGATATCTGCCGGATCATACTCTAAAAACGGAGCTGCCGGAAAGATAGGAAAATGAATCAGGTAGACCAATAGTATCGACATCGCTGCCAATACCGCCATTTGGGTGATCGTCTTCGTTTTGACGTTCATGATGATACCTCCTGTGGGTCTGTCAGGTCGCATTAAAATAGCCCCTAGGTCTGTATAACCTAAGGGCTCAATACTAAGCGCATCAACTGTGCTAATTTCTTTCATCCGGACTATACCGTTGGTTCTGGATTCTAACCAGCTCGGCCTTTCGGCTCGTAGACTTATTGCTTTTACACACATCACTACCAGTGAGGAATTACACCTCGCCCTGAAACAGACATATCATTTAATTTTCTGTATACATTATAGCGCCATTCAATACGATTGTCAAGCGGCTTGAACACTTTATCGCTATGAAAACATATTTTTTTTAAAAAGTATGATTGCTACCAAGGCTGTTAATATTGCAACGATAATGATCACTGCGCCAAAATTGGCAAAAGGCAGTCCTGAAACGTTCATTCCATAAAAGCTCGAAACCATTGTCGGTATGGCCATCAAGATGGTGATAGACGTTAAAACCTTCATTACAATGTTTAGATTATTTGAAATGATGGATGCGAAGGCGTCCATCGTGCCGCTCAAAATGTTACTGTAGATATTGGACATTTCGATGGCCTGTTCGACCTCAATGAGAACATCCTCTAACAGCTCACGGTCATCTTCATAGAGTTTGATGACACGTCCGCGCTGCAGCTTTTCCAGTACGGACTGGTTTGCTTTTAAAGAAGTAGAAAAGAATACCAAACTTTTTTCCAGATCCAGCAGCTGAATAAGCTCTTTGTTCTTCATCGAGCGGTGCAGCTCTTTTTCAATTTCGGTGCTCATGCGGTTAATATGCCTCAGGTAAACCAAAAAGCGGGTCGCAACGCGGTAGAGCATCTGAAAAATAAACCGGGTTTTCAGATTTGTGAAGACATGCTTCACCCTGCCCTTTGCAAAATCATCAATAATGGTATTGCTTTGCAGGCAAACGGTTATGATGTTTTCATGGGTTTCGATAATCCCAACCGGTATGGTGCTGTATAAAACCATCTGTGAGGTTTTATCAACAATGGGAACGTCGATGGTTATTAAAGCCTGATTCATATCCTCATCAAGCTCGACACGTGAGATTTCTTCTTCATCCAGTGCGGCGCGAAGAAAATCTTCCTCTACATTTAATTGATCTGAAATTGACAGCAGCTCTTCCTCTGTAGGATCTACCATGTTAATCCATGCGTGTTTTTCAATTTCATCAATTTCTACAATTTTTCCATCAATGGTTTTGTAAATATTGATCATCCTGACCTCCTCGTTAGGAAGCGGCCAAAATATGTACTGATATTATGACCGCTTGATTATTTAATTTTATTAAGCGCTTCTCTCCAGGGTCTGCGTCCATAATATCACTCCTTTTTATATCTTAAAGGGTTTACCACAAAGAAAAAACCTTCACTTAGAATATGAAGGTACTTCTCAGGATTGTGCCCTCTACCTACTATACGTGTTCGGGAGAATAATGTCAATCTTTTTTTATTTTTACTATCGTTAATCTTGTGTTAAAATAGAACAGAGTTGGGTAGAAATCTCCTGGAGGTGACACATATTTTGAAAGTAAAGAGAAAGCTCCCCCTTTTAATGATTTTGTTAGTGGTGATACCGCTTTTAATATTATCTTCCATTATAAGCATTTATATGTCAAGAAGCTCCCTGGAGATGCGCAAGCAGTCCCTGTCGGATGTTTCTGAATCAATCGCCAACTATTTGGAAGAGTTCTATAAAACACAGATGGATGATCTGGAATTCACAGCGCAGATTCCCGCTTTCGCCGAGAGTCTGAGCGATCCCTCAAATCCTGTGCTTCTGGAGCCCGCGCAGCAGCTTTTAAATATCAGCGCCAAAACAAACAGTGTTGTCAATCGCAATTCGATCATCGACCTGTCGGGAAATGTTATCGCTTCATCTGATCCCAACTATCAGGGGACCAACGTACGGGATTCCAGTATGTTCAAGACACTGATCGAACAGAATAAAAATTCTTATAATGAAGTAGTCGACACATCGGCCAACGCCAATAAATGCCTTTCGCTGGCGATTAAGATTTACGACTCTTCTCAAAGGCCCATTGGCATTTTGAACCGAAACGTCAGTATTGGAAGCATCAACCAGCAGATCAGCCAGCGCAAGGTGGGTGACAGCGGCTATGTTTATATTCTGGACTCCAAGGCCAAGCAGCTTTCTACGATTATGGAAGAAGGGCTCTCCTCCGAAGAGAGCCAGGAAAACGCGCTCAACGATGACGCTGATCTGAAAAAGTTTATCTCTGATGTTGAAAACAACCGTTTAAAGAGTGACACCGGATTCTTTACCTATAATTATGATGGCACTCCCGTTATTGCCAGCTATGAAAAGATCCCAACCTCGGGCTGGGTGGTGGTTGTCTGTATGACTCAAACGGAGGTCTTTAAAGAGGCCAACACCCTGCAGACCATGCTGCTGCTCACAACGCTGACCATCACGCTGGTCGCTTTATTGATTGGAATCCAGCTTGCCAAAACCATCACGAACCCGCTCACCTATCTGACTGAAAAAATCAAGCAGATTCAGCATGAAAATTTTTCCGTGCGCTGTGAAATCCCTGGGGATGACGAATTTCACGAGCTGGCTGACAACATCAACCAGATGACCGAAACCCTGGAAGTCAGCAAGCACGAGCTGGTGAAAACCAACGAGCTCTTAAAGAAATCGGCTTATATTGACGGCCTGACCAATATCCCGAACCGTAAGTCCATCTATCACACGATGGATACCTTGTTCAGAAAATACAATAATCAGGCGCTTTTCCTTTTTGATCTTAATGGCTTTAAAGCCATTAACGACACCTTTGGACATCATATGGGTGATGCCGCGCTCAATGCGGTCGCCAAGATTTTGAAGGGCGTTGCCAGCGACAATATCTTCCCCGCACGTTTGGGCGGAGATGAGTTTCTGGTGTTTATCAACAACTATTCGAATCCAAAGGATGTTGTGGATTTAGCGGAAAGTATTCTGCGCAATATCGAAAATATTAAAAATCTGAGGGAACACCCGGTCAATCTCTCTGCGAGTCTGGGTATTACCTTTCTCAAGGACGAGACCATCAACCGCAGTCAGTGGATACGCCAGGCCGACGAGGCGATGTACGATGCCAAGCATGACGAATCGTCCGCCTATGCCATTTATGAAAAAGAATTTGATCTGTTTCACGAAGATTGAGCTGTGGTACCCATAAAGATCCTTAAAAATCGCTCCCAGGGCGATTTTTAAGGATCTTTGTCGTTTTTCAGGCATTCTTAAAACAAATATATTTATTTTTACTTTTTTCTCCTTTTTTGTTTAAACCAAAATTTTGCCGGGTAAGTAATTAACCGTAAACCAAAAGAACATTTTTTAGGAGGTGTTTCTCACATGAATAAACCAAGTTCGCAAAGCACTGGACCTAAAAAGACCCTGACCTTGTTTGGCTTCTTTGCCATTACTGCTTCAATGGTTATGACGGTCTATGAATATCCAACCTTTGCATCATCTGGTTTCCAGCTTGTATTTTTCTTATTACTTGGTGGATTTTTATGGTTCATTCCTGTTGCTCTCTGTGCCGCTGAAATGGCGACGGTAGACGGCTGGCAGGACGGTGGTATTTTTGCCTGGGTCGGAAATACACTTGGTGAACGATGGGGTTTCGCGGCAATCTTTTTTCAATGGTTCCAAATAACCGTCGGCTTTGTCACCATGATTTATTTCATACTCGGCGCATTCTCGTATGTGTTTGACTTCCCTGCACTCAGCAGTAATCCAACCATACAGTTTATTGGCGTATTAGTCGTCTTCTGGGCTTTGACCTTCTCTCAGCTCGGCGGAACCAAATACACCGCGATTATCTCAAAGGTCGGCCTGATCGTCGGGATCATTATTCCGGCTGTTATTCTTTTCGGTCTGGCGATTGCATACTTTACAACCGGCGGTCCGCTGAATGTCGAAATCAGCGCAAAAGCATTTATTCCTGATTTTTCTAAGATCAATACGCTGGTAATCTTCGCTTCATTCGTCCTGGCCTTTATGGGGGTTGAAGCCTCGGCTTCCCATGTCAATGAGCTCCAGAATGCCAACAAGAACTATCCGCTGGCCATGTTTATGCTGGTTATTATGGCCATTATATTAAACACCATCGGCGGTATGGCTGTCGCAGCTTCTGTTCCGGCAAGCGAATTGAGCATGAACTCTGGTGTTGTCCAGGCCTTTGCCGCACTGATGAATCATGTTAATCCACATCTTGGATGGCTGGTTAAAATCATTGCCTGCATGATCGCTGTCGGCGTTATGGGTGAAGTAAGCGCCTGGGTTGTCGGTCCGTCAAGAGGCCTTTACACAACCGCACAAAAGGGTATCTTACCTGGCGTCTTCAAAAAAGTCAACAAACACAATGTTCCTGTTCCACTCATTATGGTACAGGGTGTCATCGTTACGATCTGGGCAGCAGTGCTGACCTTTGGCGGCGGCGGCGCGAACATTTCATTCTTAACGGCAATCTCACTGACCGTTGTGCTTTATCTGGTCGGTTATATTCTCTTCTTTATCGGCTACTTTGTTCTGGTCTACAAACACAAAGACCTCAAACGCGCTTATCAGGTACCTGGCGGTACAGTCGGTAAAACCATTCTGGCAGGCATCGGCCTGATTATGTCTGTTGCTACCTTTATTATTTCTTTCTTCCCACCATCTCAGCTTGCAGCGACAAACGATGGAAAATATGAAACCGTTCTGATGATCAGCTTTATTTTAGCTGTTATCGTACCATTTATCATCTACGCACTGCATGATAAGAAGGGTAAGAAAATCAAAGAACCTCAGCATGTTACCATGGCGGACCGACCAGGTCACTTCAACTTTATCAGTCTGAGAGGCCGTGGTGAACATCATATCAACCCTGATCCTGAAGATTACATGAATCAGGATACGGCGCCCGTTGCAGATCCGGCTCAGGAAGCCGCGGCAGCAGCGCAAACCGAACACCCGGACAAGCTGTCCACAAAAAAATAATTTAATCCCATGCTGTGTCGTCAATATTTATTGGCTTGACATAAATATATTTAACTTATACATTTTAGGAGGTAATCAAAATGTTATATTCAAAAGATGATCAGGACAAATTAAAGGACCGTTATTTAACCCCAATCTTTGGCACTGAAGCCAGTGATGAACCTTTACCAAAATACAAACTTCGCAAGGATCCCGTAGAACCGGAAGTCGCCTATCGCTTAATTAAAGATGACTTACTCGACGAAGGGAGCGCAAGACTGAACCTTTCAACCTTCTGCCAGACCTACATGGAACCAGAAGCTACAAAGATCATGGCCGAAACCCTTGAAAAAAACGCGATTGATAAATCTGAGTATCCTCAGACAACAGAACTTGAAAACCGCTGTGTTAATATGATTGCTGATCTGTGGCATGCACCGGATAATGAAAAATTCTTAGGCACCTCTACCGTAGGTTCTTCCGAAGCTTGTATGCTCGGTGGTATGGCGATGAAATTCAGATGGCGTAATAACGCGATCAAACAGGGCTTAGACGTTAAGGCTAAGAAACCAAACCTGGTTATTTCCTCTGGCTATCAGGTATGCTGGGAAAAATTCTGTGTGTACTGGGACATCGAAATGCGACTCGTGCCATTGGACGAACAGCATATGAGCATGAACATGGACACAGTCATGGACTTTGTCGATGAGTATACCATCGGTATCGTTGGGATCATGGGCATTACCTACACCGGTAAATTCGATGACATCAAGGCTCTGGACGCTTTAGTCGAAGACTACAACCAGAAAAACCCTAAATTCCCAATCTATATCCATGTTGACGGTGCTTCCGGCGGTATGTTCGCCCCATTCATCGAACCTGACCTGGAATGGGATTTCCGACTGAAAAATGTTGTATCCATCAATACCTCCGGTCATAAATATGGCCTGGTCTATCCTGGTATCGGCTGGGTATTATGGAGAGATGAAAAATGGTTACCGAAGGAATTAATCTTCAGCGTCAGCTACCTGGGCGGCAGCTTACCAACCATGGCCATCAACTTCTCCCGTTCTGCAAGCCAGATTATCGGACAGTATTACAACTTCTTACGCTACGGCTATGAAGGCTACAAGAAAATCCACGAAAGAACCAGAGACGTTGCCATGTACATCTCTAAAGAACTGGAAAAAACCGGCTTATTTGAAATCTACAACGATGGCTCCAACTTACCGATCGTCTGCTGGAAGATGAAAAAAGACGCGAACAAAGAATGGAACTTATATGACCTTGCAGACCGTATCCGTATGAAGGGCTGGCAGGTACCGGCTTATCCACTGCCGGAAAACTTACAGGACGACATTATCCAGAGAGTCGTTGTCCGTGCGGACTTAAGCGAACAGCTTGGCGTTCTGCTCATGGAAGACATGAACCGTGCGATCAAGGAACTGGACGAAGCACACATTCTGCCACACGGCGGCGACCAGGTTAACGACAAGGGCGTATATGGTTTTACCCACTAATAAAAACATCAAAATCTGTTGATGTTTTCCTCTCCTAACCAATAGAACAGGAGTGTCTCCTATCCTCTCCTGTAATCCACAGCATCCCGTATCGTCACGATACGGGATGTTTTTTAATGGCCCGCGCATTGTTGTTTGGGCGCTGTTATGGTATAGTTAGTAGCAGACGCTGGCGCTTAAGCCCAGCGTCATTTCACAGCACCAAAGGAGTAAAATCATGATACAGGACATTGAACCTTACCGGCTGGCAAACGAATACGAACCCACGCCGCCGGAAAAGGATGCTTATATTTTGTGGTATAAGGATAATGACATTCTTCTCAGACACAGTGATGAAGCCATCTCCTTCCCCCGTTTTTCTGACATTCCGCCGGATATGGCCGGGCGCTATGCCTATCTCTTCTCTGTCGGCGGAGATACTTTTTATCTTTCCGAAGCCCCTGAGGCTGCTTTCGGCGAGGATTTTTACCTTGAAAGCATGCAGGCCCTGCGCCGCACAAGCCCCCGTTACCTGACCTACGCCGGGCTGGTGGGCTACCAGCTTTACAACTGGTACCGGAACCGCCGTTTCTGCGGGCGCTGTGGTGCTCCCATGAAGCCTGCCGCCAATGAGCGCATGCTCTACTGTCCGGAATGCGGCAATCTGGAGTACCCCAAAATCTCTCCTGCCGTTATCGTCGCGGTAATGGACGGCGACCGTATCCTCATGTCCAAATACGCCGGGCGGGCCTTTAAAAAATATGCCCTGCTGGCCGGCTTTGCCGAAATCGGCGAAACCATCGAGGAAACCGTTAAGCGCGAGGTGATGGAGGAGGTCGGCCTTAAGGTGAAGAATATCCGTTATTATAAAAGCCAGCCCTGGCCCTTTTCGGACTCGCTCCTGTTCGGTTTCTTTGCAGACCTGGACGGCAACGACACCATCACCCTGGATGAAAATGAACTGGCTGTCGCCAAATGGTTCACGCGGGAGGAAATGCCTGTCGAGGCCGACGGCTTCAGCCTCACCAATGAAATGATGATGCAGTTTAAAAACGGCCTTTGTTAAAAGGCTTCTTCGCATAAAAAAGCAACCCGTATCGCC
The DNA here is from genome assembly GCF_015547515.1 of Eubacterium sp. 1001713B170207_170306_E7. Classification (NCBI taxonomy): domain Bacteria; kingdom Bacillati; phylum Bacillota; class Clostridia; order Eubacteriales; family Eubacteriaceae; genus Eubacterium; species Eubacterium sp. 1001713B170207_170306_E7. Next base: position 552,835 of record NZ_JADMVE010000002.1, on the reverse strand, counting down.
ATGGTACGGGTTGCTTTTGGTTTAAACCAGAAACCGGATGTGCTCCGGATTTTTATCCCTTAAAAAATCAAAGGCCTGCTTGATGGTGTTCTGGATCATATCGCCGTCCAGGTCCATCAGCCGGAAGAGTGTTTTCACAAAGTAAAAGCACATCTGGTCTTTTTCAAATTCGATTTCGCGTTCATAATAATTGATGAACAGTTCTTTTCGGGAACCAAACTCAGCCATTGCAATGACATCCAAGTCCTCGTCTGTATAGGATTTGTTTAAAAAATCCAGGCAGGAGCGGTTGAGCGTTTTGGTGATGGACAGGCGTCCGCCATTGTCTACGTTCTTAACCAGCACCTCGTAATACAGAAGAGCGTTGTGGGGGGCAGATAAAATTGCATTGTAGTACAGTACCAGTGCAAAGCAGTACTTGGTGTAAAGGTTCAAATCCTTTTCTGACGCTTCCGAAACATAATCATAAAGCGCCATAAAAAAGGTATTGTAAATATCAGAAATCATATCATCTTTTTTCTTAAAATAATAGGTGATTGTTCCCAGCTTTACATTAGCATAATCCGCTATATCCTGGATACCTGTTTTATTATAGCCATTTTCATAAAAAAGCTGCTTGGCTGCATTAATAATGTTCTGTTTGGTGAGCGTCCCTTTTTTTGATTTAGCTACCATTAACAGTTCCTTTCTCGTTAATTTGGGGTGGGGTTTTTACTGAAAAAATTATTTATTCACTATCAAAATTGGATAATGACTTTATTATACTATATTTCACCAAAAAGTCTATTAAAAAATATAAAAGTCTTTATTTTACGAGACTTTTTCATACTTTTTATACCAGGACCGCTCATCCCGCTGCCAACCGGAGCCCGAATCCGGCGCCGCTCCAATAAAAAACGGCATCTCCCGGGGAGATGCCATTTTTCAGATTCTGCTTTATTTCATGAGCAGCTCATCGCTTTCCAGGAGGTTGGCGTGAGGTTCCTTGCCGAACGCCTCCCGTACCTTCTCAACGTCGTCCTCATCAATTTTGAAAATGATGATGGCGTTGGAGGTGTTCTGCGGCAGAAAGGAGTAAGCATACTCGATGTTGATACCGCCCTCTGTCAGCAGCTCGACCATGTCGCTCATTCCGCCCGGACGATCCGGAATCTCAACCGCCATGACATTCGTCTCGTTTGCCATGATATGCGCCTCTCTGAGCGCTTCCAGTCCTTTATCCGTGTTCTGTAAAATCAGACGGACCACGCCGTAGTCAGCGGTTTCCGCTATGGTTAAGGAACGGATATTTACATCTTCGGCCTTTAGTACCTTGAGCATTTCACTCAGACGGCCTTCACTGTTTTGTATAAATACAGATACCTGTCGAATCATATTCTGCCTCCTGTGTCTCTGTTTTTCTGTTTAAACAACGTCCATGTTCACGTCTGCGTAGGTGGCCATATCGCGGTTCATGGCGACTGCGGCGTCCAGCAGATAGAAAGCCAGCGCGGCCCCGCTGCCTTCGCCTAAACGCATATCCATGTGTAAAAACGGTGCAAAATTTAACAGCTCTGAGCCAAATTTTGCGCCCTTTTCATCCGAAGCGTGCGAGCAGATCAGGTAATCCTTGACCTCAGGTTTCAAAGCGATGGCAATGGCCGCGGACGCGGTGGAGATATAGCCGTCGACAACCACCGGTACATGGCTGGCAGCGCCTGCGAGCATAACGCCTGTCATCGCGGCGATTTCCAGGCCGCCGACCTTTGCCATGATATCAACGGGATCGTTTTTATCCGGCTGGTTTAACGCGATGGCGTCGCGGATTACCTGTGCCTTGTTCTTGGTCAGGTCTTCGGAAAGGTTGGCGCCAACACCGGTGATTTCCTCTGGATCAACACCGCCCAAAACAGCGAAGATCGCAGTGCTCGGGGTCGTGTTGCCAATGCCCATCTCGCCGGTTCCCAGAACCCTATAACCCTTGCCGATGGCTTCATTAGCGGCTTCAATGCCGATTTCCAGGGCTTTGACCGCTTCTTCGCGGGTCATTGCGGGTTCCTTGCGCATATTGGCGGTACCGCGGCGGATTTTCTTATCCACGGCGTCACAGTCTGCCGGAAGGTCTGGAATCATGCCCACATCATAGACAAAAACATCGGCGCCTGCCAGGCGGCTGAGCACGCCGACACCGGTTCTGTAGGCCGCGATCATCGGGGTCATCAGCTCGGTGAATACCTGCGGCGCGGCAGACACGCCTTCGTCGCAAACGCCGTGGTCGCCGGCAAAGCAGAGCACTGCTTTTTTCTTAATGTCTGGGATTACCTCTCCGGTAATAGCAGAAAGCTGCTCGGCGATATTTTCCAGAACGCCCAGGCTCCCTACGGGTTTCAAAAGGATGTCAATACGTTCTCTCGACTGCTTCTTGGCCGCTTCGTCAATTTTCTGGATTTTATCCAGAGTTTCCTGTAATAAACTCATTTTATTTGCCTCTCAAGTAAATTTCTTTTTCTAATATAGTATTATAGCATTACCGCTTGTGCGATAAAAGATGATTTCATGCGAATTCGGGTTAATTTTCGACCTCGCCTCTGAGATCAATGGCGTCACAGACCTCACGCATCCCCAGAATGACCTCCTCGATCACGTCGCCAAGGTCCATGCCCAGCCGTTCACAGCCATTTTTAATGACCTCGCGGTTGACGCCTGCGGCAAACCCTTTGCTCTTGAATTTCTTTTTAACAGACTTGGTCTCCAGATCCAGCACGCTTTTAGACGGCCGCATAATGACAGTGGCGTTAACCAGGCCGGTCAGCTCATCAATGGTGTAGAGAACCTTCTCCATCTGCGACTGGGGCTCAATATCCACACACAGCCCATAGCCGTGGCTGGCCACTGCCCGGATGATTTCCGGATCAAGGTCACGCTCCTGCATAATTTCCTGAACCTTCACACAGTGCTGCTCCGGATACTTTTCGTAATCCAGGTCATGAAGGAGCCCGACGATTCCCCATTTTTCTTCGTCCTCACCATATTTCCGGGCAAAATGGCGCATGACGCCTTCCACGGCCAGGCCGTGTTTTACCAGAGCGTCGCTCTCGTTGTATTCTTCCAGAAGCGCCAGGGCTTCATCTCGGGTTAAGGTTTTTGACATGTTCTGCCTCCTGTTATTTAAAATATTTATTTTGTATGTCTCCGGCCGGCATTTCGCATCCAGTCCACAGCTTAAAGGCATCGGCCCCCTGCCAGAGCAGCATGCCCAGGCCGCCGACGGTCTTACAGCCCTGCTCTCCGGCCATTTTTAACAGCTTTGTCTCTCTGGGGTTGTACACAATATCGGACACCACAAGGCCAGGATGGAGCAGACCCTTGTCCTTGATTACCGATTGCCCGGGATTGGGCTCCATGCCGATCTGGGTGGCGTTGGTAAACAGCGCGGCGTCCTCAAGCGCTCGGCCAAGCTGCGCTGTATCGGCAATATTGTAAGCCGAAGCGGCGCAGTCCGTATGGCGGTTAATGTCGTCGGCGATTTTAACCGCCTTATCCAGGCTCCGGTTAAAGATCACAATTTCCGCTACACCGTCCAGAGCCGCCTGTATGGCGATGGCCCGGGCCGCGCCGCCGGCTCCGGCAAGTACCATTTTTTTATGAATGATATCCACGTCAAATTCACGCAGCATCCGCATATAGCCGCTGCCGTCGGTAGTGTAGCCCTTTAAAACGCCATCCTCATTGACGACGGTGTTCACTGCCTCCATGAGCTGTGAAGCCGGTGAGAGCTCATCGACCAGCTCGCACATTTTTGTCTTGTTCGGCATGGTCAGGTTCCAGCCCCTAGCGTTTAAAAGCTTCAGCCCTTTTACGGCTTCTGCCAGCTGCGGCTCGCCAACCTCAAAGGCAAGGTAGGCGTAATCCAGACCCAGAAGTGAAAAAGCCATATTGTGCATTGCCGGTGACACGCTGTGGGCCACAGGGCTTCCCAGCAGACAGATGAGTTTTGTCGTACCTGTAATCTCTACCATCTCGCTTATTCCTCACTTTTATAAAATCGTTACTGCTATTATAGCACAAATTTCAGAAACTGGATGGACTAGATAAAATTCAAAGGGTATCATCGCGATACCCTTTGGATAAATCCTATAAAAAACAGGAGACCGCTCCTGGCGTGTCTCCTGTCCCGATTTGATCTTTAGAAAATTGATACAACAGAGCCCTGGTAGGTGTCTTCGATGAATTTTTTCACATCGTCGCTCTTCAAGGCTTCCATTAAGGCTTTGGTTTTGTCTGAGTTTTCATCGCCTTCACGGACGGCCACAACATTGGCATAGGTCTGGGCGGCAACAGAATCTTTTTCTTCTTTTGCCAGCGCGTCAGAAACCTTCAGGTCTGCCTGCAATGCATAGTTACCGTTGATGACAGCCATATCGACATCCTGTAATGAGCGGCCCAGCTGTGCGGCTTCGAGTTCCTGAATGTTCAGGTTCTTCGGATTTTCAGTGATGTCTTTTGGCGTAGCGGCTAAGCCGGCATCCGGGTTCAATTTGATTAACCCATTGGTTTCAAGCAGCAATAAAGCACGCGCTTCATTGGTTGTATCATTTGGAACTGCAATGGTGGCACCGTCTTTCAGGTCTGCAAGCGCTTTGGTTTTGCCTGCATATAATCCCAATGGTTCATAATGAATGGCTCCTGCAGATACCAGCTTTGTGTTGTTTTTCTGATTAAAATCATCCAGATACGGCTTGTGCTGGAAGTAATTGGCATCCAGCTCTTTATTTTCAAGGGTCATATTCGGCTGTACGTAATCGGTAAATTCCTTGATTTCAAGGGTATAGCCTTTTTCCTTCAGAACATTTTCCGCTGCCTTTAAAATTTCAGCATGGGGGGTCGGCGATGCGCCCACCACGATGGTTTTATCATCCGAGCCAGAGGCTGATCCCCCGCCGGAAGAGCTGCAGCCTGCGGCCATAACCGTTACAAGGCCTAACGCTACCAGTACAGACACTACTTTTTTAAATTTCATCTTTCTTTTCCTCCTGGAAATTATTTTCTCTTATCCTGCTTTTCAGCGATCTTCATCCCAATTTCCTGGAATACCTGAACCACCAGAACCAGCAGTACAACAGTCACAATCATCACGCCGTTTTCGTAACGGTAATACCCGTAACGGATGGCGATATCGCCGAGGCCGCCGCCGCCCACAATACCAGCCATGGCCGAATAGCCCAGGATGGTGGTGGTCGAAATGGCCGCGCCCACGATCAGCGAAGGCTTGGCTTCCGGCAGAAGCACCTTGCAGATTACCTGGAAGGGGCTGGCTCCCATGGAAAGCGATGCCTCGATCAGTCCCTTATCCACCTCACGGAGCGAGGACTCCACCATACGCGCGATAAACGGCGCGGCCGCCATAACCAGCGGCACAATGGTCGCGTTAGAGCCGATGGTGGTACCGGTAATGAAGCGCGTAATCGGGATAACCGCGATCAGCAGGATCAAAAACGGAATGGAGCGGGTAATATTAACAATAATGTCTAAAATTTTATGAACAACAGGCAGGGGCTTGACGCCGTCCTTGTCACAGGCCACCAGAATAACCCCCATCGGGATTCCCAGCACATAGGAAATCAGGGTTGATGCCAGGGTCATGTACAGGGTCTGGAGCAGACCCCACCAGATCATACTGATCATCGTGCTATCCCACATAGTCCGGCACCTCCTCCACAGTCAGTCCGTTGGATCTCAGATAATTGAGCACCTTGCTGGCAGTTGTGCTGTCCTCGGGCAGCTGAATGACCATCTGTCCCCGGGCAATGCCGTCGATATTTTTCATATCTGCGTACATTATGTTGATCAGCGCCTTGCATTCCAGAATCATGCGGGCTATCACCGGGTCGTAGGACGAGCTTCCGTCAAAGACAATGCGGCAGCAATTTTGGCCAACATGCCCCGTGAGATTTTCACCATCCGGAAAGATCATCCTTCTCGCGATGGCGGTTTTGGGATTGGTGAAGATTTCCTCCACGCTGCCCTGCTCGGCAATATGGCTCTTGTCAATGATGGCCACATGGCTGCAGATCTCCTCTACAACGCTCATCTCATGGGTAATCACCACAATGGTAATGCCCAGCCGCTTGTTTATATCCTTTAAAAGCGTAAGGATGGACCGTGTGGTAGTGGGGTCGAGGGCTGAGGTGGCTTCGTCACACAGCAGCACCTTGGGGTTATTGGCCAGCGCCCGCGCAATGGCGACGCGCTGCTTCTGCCCGCCCGAAAGCTGGGAAGGATAGGACTGCGCCCGGTCGCTGAGGCCGACGAGCTCCAGAAGCTCTGCTGCGCGCCCTTTGGCCTTGGACTTGTCATACCCTGCGATCTCAAGCGCAAATAAAATATTCTTTTCGGCAGTCCGCTGTTCCAAAAGGTTGAACTGCTGAAAGATCATCCCCATGGAATAACGTACTTTCCGAAGATCCTTTTCCGGTATTTCCGAAATATCCTCACCGTCGACTAACACGCTGCCCTCGGTTGGTTTTTCCAGCAGGTTCATACAGCGCACAAGCGTGCTTTTTCCTGCGCCGCTCATGCCGATGATGCCAAAGATATCGCCTTTGTTTATGGTAATATTAATATCGTCCAGAGCCTTCACATCGCCACTTTTTGTATGGAAGGTTTTTCCCAGAGACCGGATCTCAATGATGGGCTGCGCCTGTTCGTTTATTGGTGTTTCCATTTCTACCTCCTCTCAAAAAGCTTGATTTCTCAAATATAATTTCGTGCTCTTTCATATGGTATTGAAAGGATACACTTTTACAATTATATTCTAGATTTAAAGCCTTTGTCAAGGTATACAGCGTTCAAGAGCCAAACCTGTAAAATTCAAATCTTATTTACTCATATATGTTTTATATGCTTTTGTATTATAGAGAATCTTTTTTCTTTTGTCAATACTTTTCGAAAAATATCCGTCCGTGCCTTTTGTCCTGCGTTGAATCCCTGATTTTAAAGTGCTATAATGGGCTTTAAAAGGAAAACTATTTTATGGCTATCAATTAGGAGTGAATTAGAATTATGTTTAAATTACCTGAGTACATCCCACCGGACTTTCACACCGAGCATTTTGCCGGCTCTCCGGACGTTCATACCGAACCAGCCCCCATGGACGGCGTCGTTCCTGAAAATTTCTACGCGACCTCCATTTTTCCGGAGTATTTTAAAATCGGCGGCCACTGGATCCTGATCCGTGAAAGCCGGATGGACTGTGTTGTCGTCATCGAGGACGGCCTTCCCCACGCGGTCGAATTCCGAAACGTCAAGAAAGGGGACGCGGTGGTGGTAGGCCGGAGCGATAATGGCGACACCGGCGTTTACGTCCACCAGAACGCTTTTAATCGGAATTTTCAGGACAACACGGACAACTTTGCCTTTCGGATGAACAACTCCAGAGAAACGGCTTTTTCCAGCGATTATGACCGGCTCTACGACCTGCTGCGCTATGAAAAGGACCATGGCTATGTGGTCTGGGTGCTGGGGCCGGCCGTGGCCTTTGACTATGATTCCCGCAACGCCATGTCCGCGCTCATAAAAGCCGGCTATGTCGACGCGCTTTTTGCCGGCAACGCCCTGGCGACCCATGACCTGGAGGCGAGCTTTTTCCACACGGCCCTGGGGCAGGATATTTATTCAAAATGCAGCTGCAAAAACGGGCATTACCACCATATCGAAACCATCAACCGAGCACGATCCTCCGGGTCGCTCAAGAATCTGATCCGCGACTATAACATCCGCGACGGTATTGTCCATGCCTGTCTAAAAAAGGATATTCCCATGGTGCTGGCCGGCTCAATCCGCGACGACGGCCCGCTGCCCGGCGTCTATTCCGACGTCTACCAGGCACAGGACGCCATGCGGGCCTACACCCGCAGAGCGACCACTGTCATCTGCCTCGCGACCCAGCTCCACACCATCGCGACCGGCAATATGACCCCCTCCTACCAGCTGGTGGGCGGTGTGGTGCGGCCGGTTTACTTCTACACGGTTGACATCTCAGAGTTTGTGGTCAACAAGCTTAAGGACCGCGGCAGCCTGAGCAGCGAATCCTTTATCACCAATATCCAGGACTTTGTCGTGAATCTGGAACGCCATCTGCTCGGTAATGGATAAACTGTTTGCCACCTGGACGGATATCGTATATAATTTTATTTAGAAAACAATTATCTGGAGGATACTATGGGTTACAAAGAAGACTTTATCGATTTTATGGTGCGCTCCGGCGTCTTGACCTTTGGCGATTTCGTGACCAAAAGCGGCCGTAAAACACCTTATTTCATCAATACCGGCAACTATAAAACCGCCGAGCAGATTTCAAAGCTGGGCGAATACTACGCGGCCTGCATCAGGGAAAACATCGGAGAAATGGATTTTATGTATGGTCCTGCCTACAAGGGTATACCACTTGTCATTACCTCTGCGGTTTCCCTTTACAGAGACCACGGCGTCAATATTCCCTACTGCTTTAACCGCAAGGAAGCCAAGGACCACGGCGAGGGTGGCAGCATTATCGGCTACAAGCCTCAGGACGGTGACAAAGCCATCATCATCGAGGATGTTATCACTGCCGGCTCCTCGGTCCGCGAGAGCGTTCCGCTGCTCAAGGGCATTGCCGATGTCGACATTACCGCGCTCATCATTTCTGTTGACCGGATGGAAAAGGGCAGCAATGACAAAAGCGCAATCCAGGAAGTCAGGGAAGCGTTCGGCATTACCACCTACCCGATCGTGACGGTCAGAGATATCATCGCCCATCTCTATAACTACGAAATTGATGGAAAGATCGTAATTGACGATGACATGAAAAAACGCATGGAAGACCATCTTGATAAAAACGGTATCTAAACAATAAAAGCTCCGGAGTTTTCCGGAGCTTTTATTATACGTTTCATTAAATCCAATATAAATATCATAATATTCATTTTTTAAAAAAACATTGCTTCTATTCATCTAAAATGCTACAATAAAATTAATTAGAGCTTCTCTAAAATATATGAAAGGAGAAACAACATGTCCGATAGTTTCTATTACTCTTCAACAGACGCGGGCGTTGCCGCCATTATTTTGTCTTTCCTGGCCGCCTATTTTGTTATCATTTTAATTGTTGGTATCGTCTGTTATGTTTTTAACTCCCTCAGCCTGTATCAGATGGCCAAAAACCGCGGACTGGACAGCCCCTGGCTGGCCTGGATTCCCATCGCGAAAACTTATCTGATGGGCAAAATCATTAACGAAAAGGTGGCTTTTGGCTCATGGGTTATTCCATACGCCCATGTATTTCTGCCGCTGCTTCCGTTTGCAAGCGGACTGCTTTCCATGATTCCATTCATTGGCTGGCTGTTCCCTATCGCTTACGGCGTTTACTATTACGGCGCATTATACCGTCTCTACCGCATGTATAAACCGGAAAACGCTGTGTTATTCCTGGTGCTCAGCATTATTTTTGCGATCACCCAGCCGTTCTTCCTGTTCTCCATGCGCAACAACCAGGAAGAAGAATACTTGGTATAATCAGACGGCCAATTCCTATTTACAAAAAAACGTCCCCTAAGGGACGTTTTTTTATGCCTGCTGTGCTGACCGCATATTTTTCCAGGCGCCAAGGGTATAAACCCCGGGAATGATCAGCCCAGCCACCAGGGTTAGGATCATGTCTGCTGTAAAGCCTGTCTGCAGGCTGCCGTAAATGACAGAGCCCACCTGGAACACAATAATGATGATGCCGAGAATAAAGCACAGGGCACCCTTCTCCGCTTTTTTGGAAAAGGCGATACCCAGAATTCCCACCACAAGCTCAAAGACACAGATCACCGTACTCACCATCAGGTTGACCGAGAGGTCTTTGATGGTCACACCCATAATTTTTTCCATATCCGCTGCCATCGACGCGTCCATATTATTGTAGCCGATGATGCCGGAAATGGCGATAACCGCCCCAAAGACGCCGATGATGGCCATTAAAATGCCGCCAACCTTTAGAATTTTTCTTCCTGCTGCTTCCATAGCTGCCACCTCCATACTTTTCCTGACCCATTGTAGCACAATTTTTTTAAAATCACATTATATTTCTTCTCCTTGATGTTATTTTTTAAATAAGCCGGGTATAATTTTAAATAATAATTATTCTAAAATATTATTTCGTATATAAATTTAAATTAAAAGGAGACTACATTATGTCAAAAGATTTTTACAGTGCGATTTTAAACCGCCGCAGTTTCTATGCCATCAGCAAAAAAAGCCCCATCTCCGATAATAAAATCGAGGAAGTGATCGGCCATGCCATCAAGCATACTCCTTCTGCTTTTAACAGCCAAAGCTCAAAGGTCATTCTGCTTTTCGGCGAGCAGCACGATAAGCTCTGGGATATCGTCATGGAGACACTGCGCCAGAAGGTGCCTGCAAACAAATTCCAGCAGACCGAGGATAAGATTAACGGCTTTAAGGCCGGCCATGGAACCGTTTTGTATTTCATTGACGATACCGTTACAGACAGTCTGGTCGAACAGTTCCCACTGTACGCGGACAACTTCCCCGTATGGGCAGAGCAGGCCAACGGTATGCTGCAGTTCTCTGTATGGAATTCCCTGGAAATTGAAGGCTTAGGCGCAAACCTGCAGCACTATAACCCACTCATCGATGAAGCCGTTAAAAAAGAGTGGCAGGTTCCGGATTCCTGGCGTTTAAGAGCGCAGATGCCCTTCGGCGAACCTACTGCCATGCCTGGCGACAAGGATTTCCAGCCTTTATCTGAACGCTTAAAGGTTTTTTATTAAAATCCTTTTGTTGCTGATGCAACAGAATTCCTCTGATAAATGTGTTATACTGTTGTCAACACCTGAACTGGAGGAACTATGATGATACGTAAAATCATTAAAATCGATAAAGAAAAATGCAACGGCTGCGGCCTGTGTGTCGACGCCTGTCACGAAGGGGCCATCGGCCTGGCCGACGGCGTTGCCACGCTGCTAAGGGACGATTACTGCGATGGTCTGGGGGATTGTCTGCCGGTATGTCCTGAGGATGCCATTCATTTTGAAGAACGGGAGGCCGCCGCCTATGACGAAGCCGCTGTACAGGCCAAAATGGAGGCCGAAAGGGTTCAGCCCAAGACGCTGGCCTGCGGCTGCCCTGGAACCAGCTCCCGCAAAATTGAGCACCATACAAAGGCAGCGGGCGAAAACCACCATGCTGCCCCTGTGCAGTCCCGCTTAAACCAGTGGCCGGTGCAGATCAAGCTGGCGCCGCCAAAAGCGCCCTACTTCGACAACGCGGACCTGCTCATTGCCGCGGACTGCACAGCCTACGCTTATGGTGATTTCCACAATGAATTCATTAAAAATCGGATCACGCTCATCGGCTGCCCAAAGCTGGACGATGTGGACTACGCCGGCAAGCTGACCGATATTCTGGCGAACAACAATATCCGTTCGCTGACGGTCGTGAGAATGGAGGTTCCGTGCTGCGGCGGCATTGTCAATGCAGTTAAAACCGCTCTAAAAGACAGTGGCAAGATTATCCCCTGGTCGGTGACAACGGTCTCGACCGATGGCAGAATTTTAGATATTTAATATGAAAACACCCCAACCGGTATCACCGCGATACGGATTGGGGGTTTTTTTGTATTTAAATAAAAAAAGCAACTGTTTTACAGCTGCTGTATCTTCCAAAATGGTGACCCATGGGCGACTGCAATGGCTTCGCAATTGCCTGCCTCATCCTCTGCTGCCGCGTCGTCTTCGGCAACGCTCGCTTTTCAAACGCAGTGCGTTTGAATGCCTCTGGCACCAGCTATTTATGTTCGAAATTGCATTAGCAATTTCATCCAGAGCGCCGGTCGCACTTGCTCCCGACTTGCCTCTTAGCGTTCAAGCCGTCTGGCTTCTTCTCTAAATAAAAAAGCAACTGTTTTACAGCTGCTGTATCTTCTAAAATGGTGACCCATGGGCGACTTGAACGCCCGACACCCTGATTAAAAGTCAGATGCTCTACCAACTGAGCTAATGGGTCATAGACTATATTCTTTTTCTCCCACTTCGCAATGATGCTTGTCTTATGCTGAAATTGCTCCGCAATTCCATTGAGAGCGTTACTCGCCCCTACTCGTAACTTGCAACTTCGCTAATGGGTTATGTATTATCCTTCATTATCGACTTTTCCCGCTTGTTATAACAAAGTGGCAGGGGTAGCAGGACTCGAACCTACGCATGCCAGAGTCAAAGTCTGGTGCCTTACCGACTTGGCTATACCCCTGTAAAAAAATGGGGTGGACGAAGGGACTCGAACCCTCGACAACCAGAACCACAATCTGGCGCTCTACCAACTGAACTACGTCCACCAAGTTTAAAGGAAAAGATATGGCGCGCCAACAGGGATTCGAACCCCGGGCACACGGCTTAGAAGGCCGTTGCTCTATCCAACTGAGCTATTGGCGCAATTTTTGCGTAAATGGAGCGGGTGAAGGGAATCGGACCCTCGCGACTGGCTTGGAAGGCCAGGGCTCTACCACTGAGCTACACCCGCATATTGCTGAAATTTATTGTTGTCCACATTGGTTAAAAAGTGTTGATATCGCCTTGTTCACAGCACTTTCTCGCTGAGGACAAGTGTTAGTATACTGCAAAAAAAGACGAATGTCAACACTTTTTTCACAAAAACGCGTGAAAATATATGATTTTTTACAGGTCTATATTTTCCGCTGGCATAAGCGCAATAATCTCACCGCTGGCTTTTTCATTTTCAATGGTCAGAACGCCAAAGGTTTTTTCTTTGCCAAAATGGGGAAGGGATACGCTGCCAGGATTGATCATTAAAAGACAATCGTCCTGATCAATCATCGGGATATGCGTGTGCCCGAAAAGCACAATATCCGCGCCCTCCTCCAACGCCTTATAGCGCAGGGTGCTGTACTCACTTTTGACATGGAGCGTGTGGCCGTGACAGGCCAGAATGACCTTGCCGCCCAGTTTGGTCTTGATAAAAAGATGCCCTTCCTGGGAGTAGACATCCATGTTGCCCTTGGCCGCAAACACCGGCGCCGCTGTCCAGCGCTTAATCTGCCGGGCATCGTCCACGTAATCGCCCATATGAAAAATCGCCTCCACCTGGCCCATCTGGCTGACCGCGCGTTCCAGGTCGTCCAGATTGCCGTGGCTGTCGCTGACTAATCCGATCCGCATATTCCCTTTTCCTTTCCGCTACTGGTATTTTTCTAAAATCTGCTTTGCGCGCGCTACCGCTCTGGCACGGTGGCTGATATCATTCTTTTCCTCTGGCGCCATCTGCGCATAGCTTTTGCCTGTTTCTTCCACGATAAAGAGCGGGTCGTAACCAAAGCCCTCCTCACCCATAAAGTCGAAGGAAATCCGGCCTCTGACGGTTCCTCTGACAGTCAGCTCCTGGCCGTCCGGCAGAATCATGGCGATCACGCTGACAAATTCGGCGCCGCGTTTTTCCTCAGGTACATCCTGCATTTCTTTTAAAAGCTTCTCATTGTTATCACGGTAGGTTACGTCCTCCCCGGCATAGCGGGCGGAGTAGATGCCCGGCGCGCCGTCCAGCGCGTCCACCGACAGGCCGGAGTCATCCCCCATGATGATCATTTCAGAGTCCTCCACAAAGGGCTGAATGGCTCTCACCTTGATCAGGGCATTGTCCTCAAAGGTGTCGCCGTCCTCGATGATCTCGACGTCGATTCCCATGTCCTTCATGGTCTTTACTTCAAATTTATGGTCCAGCATGGCCTTGATTTCACGGGCCTTGTCTTTATTTCCGGTTGCAAGCACGATGGTTTTCATCACAATCCCTTTCCGGGCGCTCAGTTTATTCCCAGCGCCTCTTTCTGAATGCTTATCAGTTTGTTCACGCCGTCTTCCCCCAGAGCTAGGAGCTTTTGAAACTCATCCTTGGTAAAGGGGCGTTCCTCTCCGGTTCCCTGGATTTCCACGATCTCGCCCTTGTCGGTCATGACGATGTTCATATCGACCTCGGCGGTGGAGTCCTCCTCATAGCAGAGGTCAAGAATGGGCTCATTCTGGTTGATCCCGACACTGGTGGCCGCCACGTAGCCGTTAATGGGCCACGCGTCAATGACACTTTCCTCCATGAGCCAGCTGACTGCGTCGTACAGGGCAACAAAGGCTCCGGTGATGGAGGCCGTGCGGGTGCCGCCGTCGGCCTGGATCACGTCACAGTCGATCCATATGGTGCGTTCGCCGAGCTTTTCCATGTCGATCACAGAGCGCAGGCTCCGGCCAATCAAGCGCTGGATTTCAACGGTTCTGCCGTCAATTTTGCCGCGGCTGCGGTCCCGCCCCTTCCGGGAGCCGGTGGAGCTTGGGAGCATTTCATATTCAGCGGTGACCCAGCCCTTTTTTTCACCTCTTAAAAAGGGCGGTACCTTGTCCTCCACCATGGCGGTGCAGATGACCTTGGTATTCCCCACCTCGATGAGCACCGAGCCCTGGGCGTTTCTTGTAAAATGCCGGGTGATGCTCACAGGTCTCAGGCCCGCATTTGTTCTTCCGTCAATTCGATTCAAAATTTTCTCCTTTATTAATCACAACAACGGACGATCTGAGGACCGCCCGTTGTATTCTGTCATAGTATTCAGCTTTCCAGTTTTTTGGCGACCAGCTCGCGGATGATCTTGTTGGCGACCTGTGGGTTTGCCTGCCCCTTGGTGGCCTTCATGACCTGACCGGTCAGGAAGCCGTAAGCCTTCTGGTTACCGGCTCCGATATCCTCGATGGATTTCGGGTTGTCTTCAATAATCTGGGCGATGATGCTCTCCAGCTCACTGGTATCGCTCATCTGGGCCCAGTTGTTTTCTTCGACAATGGCCTTGGGGTTTTTGTCCTCTTCAAACATCTTCACCAGAACCTTTTTGCCGATGGTCCCGCTGATGGTCCCGTCCTTGATGAGCTTTAACAGCTCAGCCAGCTCGGCTGGAGTGAAGGGAATATCTTCCATTGACAGTTCTTTTTCCTTGAGCATGGCCGGGATATCCACCATCAGCCAGTTGGAGATCTGCTTGGGCTCGTCGTACAGCACAACGGTTTCCTCGAAGAATTTAGCGGTCACCTTGGAGGCAGTCAGAACACCGGCGTCGTAGTCCGGCAGCTTGTACTCTGCCACGTAGCGGGCGCGCTTGGCCTCCGGCAGTTCCGGCAGTCCAGACTTGATCTGCTCGATGGTCTCGTCGGTAACGACGATGGGCACCAGGTCCGGTTCCGGGAAATAGCGGTAGTCGTGGGCTTCTTCCTTGCTTCGCATGGAGGAGCTGACACCTTTGACATCGTCCCACTTACGGGTTTCCTGGATAATGCGGTGGCCTTTTTTAAGCTCGATGATCTGGCGTTTGCTCTCGTACTGGACCGCGCGCACCAGGGCTCGGAAGGAGTTCAGGTTCTTCATCTCTGTACGGGTTCCCAGCACATCACTGCCCTTTTCCTTGACCGAGAGGTTGACGTCGAAACGGATGGAGCCCTCCTCCATTTTACAGTCAGAAACGCCCACGTATTCCAAAATATTGCGGATTTTTTCCGCAAAGACGCGGGCTTCCTCCGCTCCGCGGATATCCGGCTCAGTGACGATCTCGATGAGCGGCACGCCGCAGCGGTTCACATCGACCAGGGTGCCGTCGGCGGATTCGTGAAGCAGCTTGCCGGCGTCCTCCTCGATGTGGATACGGGTGATGCCGATTTCCTTTTTTTCGCCTTCCACTTCGATATCCACCACCCCGCCGGTACAGATGGGCAGGTCAAACTGGGAGGTCTGATAGGCCTTTGGCAGGTCGGGGTAGAAGTAGTTTTTACGGTCCATTTTGCTGAAATTCGCAATATGGCAGTTCAGGGCCAGTCCGGCTCTTGCGGCATACTCAACAACCTTTTCGTTGAGTACCGGCAGCACCCCGGGCATACCGAGGCATACCGGGCAGGTGTGTGTATTTTCATCTGCACCAAACTGGGTAGAGCAGGAGCAGAAAATTTTAGACTTTGTGGCTAACTCGGCATGGATTTCCATCCCGATGACAATATCGTATTCCATCTTTATTCCTCCTTTACCTATACAAGCTTTGGCTTCTGGTCTTTAAACGCGGTTTCACGTTCAAAGGCGTAGGCTGCCTGCAGAATCTTTTCTTCGCTCAGTACTGGTCCCAGCAGCTGCATGCCGATGGGCATGCCGTCCCCATCAAAGCCGCATGGGATCGAAATCCCCGGAATACCAGCGATGTTCACCGGAACGGTGTAAATATCCGTCAGGTACATTTCCAGCGGATTACCGGTCTTTTCGCCGATACCAAAGGCGGTCTTGGCCGTGGTTGGCGTCAGCAGGACGTCACAGGAATCAAAAACACTTTTGAAGTCCTCCATGATCAGGGTACGAACCTGCATGGCTTTTTTGTAATAGGCGTCGTAATAGCCCGAGCTTAAAGCATAGGTTCCCAGCATGATGCGGCGCTTGACCTCATCGCCAAAGCCCTGGGTTCTGGTTTTGCGGTACATATCCACCAGATCGGCGTATTCCTCGGCGCGGACGCCGTAGCGGATACCGTCGTAGCGGGCCAGGTTCGAGCTGGCTTCTGCGGAGGAGATCAGGTAATAGGCGGAAAGGGCGTAATCCAGATACTCAAAGGAGACGTCCACGATTTCCGCGCCCATGGCGCGGTAGGTGTCGATGGCGCTGTCGATGGCCGCACGCACCTCTGGCTGAAGGCCTTCGCCCATAAATGCCTGAGCCACGCCAATCTTCATGCCTTTGGCGCCGTTCTTCAGGTTTTGTGTATAGTCCTTTTTATCAACCTTGAGGGAGGTTGAATCCTTAGGGTCATGGCCTGCGATGGCGTTTAACACGATGGCGCAGTCCTCAACGTCCTTGGTAAAGGGGCCGATCTGGTCTAAGGAAGACGCAAAAGCCACCAGGCCGTAGCGGGAAACCAGGCCGTAGGTCGGTTTCATACCAACCACGCCGCAGAAGGCCGCGGGCTGGCGGATGGACCCGCCAGTGTCGGAGCCCAGTGAGTAATAAGCCATATCGGAGGCCACCACCACTGCGGAGCCGCCGCTGGAGCCGCCGGGCACACAAGACAGATCCCAGGGGTTTTTAGTGACCTTGAAGGCGGAGTTTTCGGTGGAGGAGCCCATGGCAAACTCATCCATGTTGGCCTTTCCGAGCAGGATGCCCTTCTGGGCCAGCAGGCGGTCATAGACCTCTGCGTTGTAGGGCGGCACAAAATCGGCCAGAATTTTGGACGCGCAGGTGGTCTGGATACCGTCGGTACACATGTTATCCTTTAAGGCGTAGGGAATGCCCTCGAGCACATCCTTCCTGCCTTCCTTCGCGATGAGCGCGTCCAGCTCCCCGGCCTCTTTCATGGCGGTCTCAGTGGTCAGGCAGAGATAGCCGTCGACCTTATCCTCGACTACATCGATACGGTCAACCGCTGCCTGGGTGACCTCTTTGACGGACACTTCTTTCTTTTCAATCAGCCCATTGATCTCATGGACGGTCAGTTGTGATAATTCCAATTCGATCCTCCTATTCCAGCACTCTCGGCACTTTAAAGCAGCCGGCTTCTGATTCCGGCGCGTTGGCCAGGACTTTTTCAATTGGCAGTGAAGGCTTCACTTCATCTTTTCTAAAAACGTTCTGCACCGGCAGAATATGTTCTGTGGGTTTTACGTCTGATGTATCTAATTTATTCAAAGTCGCCGCATAATCAAGGACTGCGCCCAGCTCATCCGCCAGACGGTCCGTTTCCGTTTCGGTGAATTCAAGGCGGGCCAGATCCGCGACATAGGTAACTTCTTCTCTGGTAATACTCATGATTTCATTCCTTTCGGGTAAATTTTTCTCATTATATCATTATAATTCAAAACCCTTTAAATGTAAATTATTTTCAGTAAAATTCAACCCGTACCGCGGCGGTACGGATTGACGCCCGGTTGACAGCCCGGAGCCTTTCATATATAATTATATATGAACAATTATTCATATATTAATTCTAGCGAGGCGATTATGAACATCATCAAATACACAGGCACACAGTTTGCCAACCCAAGGGGGCTCGGGGGCCAGTTATCCACCTTTCTGATGAACCGGCTCAACATACCCCAGTACAAAAGCATAGAATCTGTGCTCACACAGGTAAATCCAGAGCGGAGCCTGGATATCGGCTTTGGAAACGGGCAGCTCCTCTGCCAGTTCGCCCGGCGTTTTCCCGGCCAGTTCTACGGGATTGAAACCTCGGCCGATATGCTGGAGCTGGCCGCCCGCCGAGGCGAAGCGCTCATCGCGCAGGACCGGCTGGCCCTTGGGCCGGGAAACGCCCTCCAGATTCCTTTTCCAACGGCATTTTTCGACTTTGTCTACACGGTCAACACTATCTATTTCTGGGAGGACCCCTTAAAGGGCTGCCTGGAAATCTACCGGGTGCTGAAGCCCGGCGCTGTCTTTGCCAACGCTTTTTACACAAAGGCCTGGCTGGACCGTCTGCCCGTCACCCGCCAGGGCTTTATGAAATACACCGCCGGGGATCTGGCCCGCGTGGCCGAAATCGCCGGGTTTGAGAACCTCCAAATGGTGGAGCTTCTCAAAAACAATATCTACTGCCTTGTGGCTGCCAGGCCGGCGGCTTAATCTAAAAATCAAGGGGTACCGCCACGATACCCCTTGATTTTTTCTTTATTCCAGGCCGACCATTTTTTTAAAGGCTTCCTCGTCGATGACGGGCACGTCCAGGCTTTGGGCTTTCTCGGCCTTGGAGCCCGGGTTTTCTCCGGCCAGCACATAGTCGGTTTTTTTGCTGACCGAGCCGGACACCTTGGCGCCGTGGCTTTCCAAAATCTCCTTGGCCTCGCGGCGGCCCATGGTGGGCAGGGTGCCAGTCAGGACAAAGGTTTTCCCGGCCAGCTCCGCAGTGGCGGTGGCGGTATTTTCCGTCATATTGACACCAGCACCGCGCAGGCCGTCCACAATGCGGCGGTTGGCGTCGGTCCTGAAGAAATCCACAATTTCCACAGCCATTTTGCCGCCGATGTCATATATTTCTGTCAGCTCCTCCTCTGAGGCTTCCATGAGCGCGTCCATGCTGCCGAAGTGGGAGGCCAGTATTTTAGCCCCGTTGGCTCCCACCAGCGGGATTCCCAGGGCAAAAACCACCTTGGAGAGGGGTCTGCTTTTGGAATCCTCGATGGCGTTTATGAGGTTATCCACAGATTTTTCACCCATTTTTTCAAGTCCGGTCAGATCCTCACGCCGCTCCGAAACATGGAAGATATCCACAATAGTGTCGATCAGTTTGTTATCCAGCAGCTGTCTGACCACCGCAGGGCCCATGCCGTCGATGTTCATGGCGTCTCTGGAGGCGAAATGAACAATCTTGCGGAACACCTGGGCCGGACAGTCCATGTTCAGGCACTTGGTCACTGCCTCGCCGGGCACCCGGTAGGTTTTGGAGCCGCAGACCGGGCAGTGGGTGGGCATGGTAAAAATGACCTCCGCGCCAGTGCGCTCCTCGGGAATGGAATGGTCGACCTCGGGGATAACATCCCCGGCCTTCTGGATCACGACCTTGTCGCCGATCCGGATATCCTTGTCGAGGATATAGTCCTCGTTGTGCAGGGTCGCCCGGGCGATCACCGAGCCGGCCAGCAGCACGGGCTCAAGCTCCGCCACTGGCGTGAGCGCGCCGGTGCGCCCCACCTGCACGGTAATGTCCTTCACGGTGGTCACGGTCTGCTCCGGCGAGAACTTGTAGGCGATGGCCCACCTTGGCGATTTGGAGGTATCCCCCAGCCGCTCGCGCTCTGCCAGGCTATTGACCTTGATAACCATGCCGTCGATCTCGTAGGGCAGGGCCTCCCGGCCGCCGTTCTCCATCTCTTCGATATAGGCGATGATGTCCTCCATATTTCTGTAGAGCTTCACCTCGCTGGTTTTAAAGCCGCAGTGTGTGAGAAAATCAAAGCTTTCCTTGTGGGTCTCGAAGGTCCGGTCCTCACAGTATTCCAGGTTAAACACAAAGATGTCCAGGGGCCTCCCGGCCGCCAGCCTGGGGTCAAGCTGGCGGATCGAGCCCGCGGCCGCGTTTCTGGGATTGGCAAACAGGGGCTCGCCCTGCTCCTCCCGCGCGGCGTTCAGTTTCTCAAAGTCCGCCTTGTAGATCAGCACCTCCCCCCGGACCTCCAGGGTCACCGGCTCTGTGAGGCGCAGGGGAATGGTCTTGACGGTTTTGAGGTTCCGGGTCACATTTTCGCCGGTCACGCCGTCGCCCCGGGTCGAGCCGCGGACTAACAGGCCGTTCTCGTAGTCCAGCACCACGGTCAGGCCGTCAAATTTATGCTCAACGCAGTACTCCACATCGGGACAGGCCTTGCGGATACGGGTATCAAACTCCCTTAGGTCCCCGGCATTAAAGGCGTTGCTGAGGCTGAGCTTGGGCGTGGTGTAGTTCACCTTCTCAAAGGCCTCTGACGGCGCGCCGCCCACACGCTGGCTGGGCGAGTCAGGGGTCAGAAGCTGCGGATAGGCGGTCTCCAGACCAATGAGCTCCTGCATCATGCGGTCGTACTCGTAGTCTGAGATGACGGGCGCGTCTTTATCGTAATACCGGACGTTGTTTTCTTCAATTTGTTTTTTCAGCTGGCTGATTTTGGCTTCAGCCTGTTTTAATTCTTCATTCATAAGTCATTGTCCTCAACGCAAAATTTAGACCTAGGCTTTTGTTACATAAGACGGGTCCAGTTTCTTTATACCCACTCCCGGAAATGCGATTGACACCTGGTTGGGTTTTACCTCGACAATGGTGCCAATGCCGAATTTTTTATGCTTGACCTTATCGCTGAGATTAAAGGCGCCGGAGCTTTCCTCCTTGACCTTTTTAGGCGCTGCGGATTTATAAACATTGGGCTTATGCTGCAGATGGTCGGAGAAGCTGTAGGTCTTTTTCTCCACAGAGGCTTCCTCGACGATCTCGTTGCGCTCGTATTTCTGGACGTTCAGCTCCAGACATTCCGTGGGCAGCTCCTTGAGGAAGCGGGACTGCATCTGGGGCTGGCGGCGTCCGTAAACGGTGCGTTCTGCCGCCCACGACATATACAGCCGCTCCTTGGCGCGGGTGATGCCCACATAGCAGATCCGGCGTTCCTCTTCCATCTCCTCGGGGTTGTCCATGGAGCGCCCGTGTGGGAAGATGCCCTCCTCCACCCCTGGCAGGAAGACCACTGGGAACTCGAGCCCCTTGGCGTTGTGCAGGGTCATGAGCAGGATCTTTCCCTCCTCGCTGTCGTACTTGTCGGTCTCGGCGGTCAGGGCCACGGTTTCCAGGTAGGCGGTCAGGCTCTGGTCGTCGCTGTTCTTTTCAAATTCCACAGCGGAGGAGATCAGCTCCTCAAGGTTTTCGATGCGGCTCTCACTGTGGTCCAGCTTGCCGAGCTCCAGCATCTCAAGATAGCCGGTGTCCTTGATGACATGGTCAATGAGCTCGCTGACTGAGTCGGTTTCGCAGCGGTCCCGCAGCTCCTCCATGACGACGGCAAACTCACGCACCTTGTTGCGCACGCTGGAGCTGAGCTCTGGCACTTCCTCGCAGTGGTAGAAGGTCTCCATGAGACTCCAGCCCTTGAACTCGGCGAATTCCCGGATTTTCTCCAGGGTGGCGGTGCCGATGCCGCGCTTGGGCACGTTCACGATGCGCATGAAGCCGATGTTGTCCAGCGGGTTGATGAGCACATGGAGGTAGGAAATGATGTCCTTGATTTCCATACGTGAGTAGAAGCCCGTGCCCCCGATAAGCTGGTAAGGCATACCCTCGCGCATAAAGGACTCTTCAAAGAGACGGGACTGGGCGTTGGTGCGGTAGAGCACTGCGAAGTCGCCGTAGGTATAGCCCTTTTCGGCCCGGAGGTTCTCGATTTCCTGGGCCACAAAACGGGCCTCGTCATAGCCCTGGTTAAAGGATGAGACGATGATCTTGTCATCGCCCGGATTTCTGGTCCAGAGGTTTTTGTCCTTACGGCCGGTATTGTTGGCGATGACCTTGTTGGCGCAGTCCAGGATCACGCTGGTGGAACGGTAGTTTTCCTCCAGCTTGACCACTTTGGCGTCCGGATAGTCCTTTTCAAAGTCGAGGATATTGTTGATGTCGGCCCCGCGCCACATGTAGATACTCTGGTCGTCGTCCCCGCACACGCACAGGTTACGGTGCCCCGCGGCTAGCAGGTTGACCAGCTCGTACTGGCTGTGGTTGGTATCCTGGTACTCATCGACCAGAATGTACTTAAACCGGTTCTGGTACTGCTCCAAAATTTCGGGAAAGCCCTTAAACAGCACCAGGGTATTGTAGATAAGGTCGTCGAAGTCCATGGCGTTGTTCTTTTTCAGGGTGTCCTGATACAGGCGGTAGTACTGGGCCACCTTCTCGGCCCGGAACTCGCCGGGGTTGTTCTTCAGGTAGTCCTCCGGCGTCCAGAAGTTGTTCTTGGCAGTTGAGATCTGGCCCGAAACATACTGGAACGGAAACATCTTGTCGTTAAAATCCAGCTCCTTGATCAGGGCCTTGTAAAGGCGCTTCTGGTCGTCTGTGTCGTAGATGACAAAGTTGTCGCTGTAGCCCAGCCACTGGCTGTGGATACGCATGATGCGGGCGCACATGGCGTGGAAGGTGTACATCCAGATGCGGTCGCTTTCCTCCACGTTCATGGCCGCGATACGCTCGCGCATTTCTCCCGCTGCTTTATTGGTAAAGGTGATGGCCAGTATCTGTGACGGCCAGGCCTTTTTACTCTCGATAATATAAGCGATTCTGTGGATAATGGTCCGGGTTTTCCCGGAGCCTGCGCCGGCCAGAATCAGGACCGGCCCTTTTGTCGTTGCTGCTGCTTCCCTTTGCTGTTCGTTCAGTCCGTCTAATAAACTCATTGTTCCTCCGCTTGTTCTCTTTAAAACAGAATATCGCCGTAATAGATGCTTTTTAAGACCTTGTCCATTTCCTCACGGGTCATCGGCACCGGATTACGGGCGGTCGAGCCTTTCATGGAATTGTCCAGAAGGCTTTCGTAATGGGTGTTAAAGTCCTGCTCGGTGAGCCCCATTTCCTTAAAGGTTTTGGGGACGCCGAACTGCGCGTTAAAGCCCTCGATGGTTTCGATAATATCGGCCCCAGTCATTCTTGACAGCTCGTCCAGGTCTGCCCTGACTGCCGCGTCCCGGGCGTTGTATTTGAGCACATAGGGCAGGGCCACTGCGTTGAGCAGGCCGTGGCTGGTGCCAAAGCGCCCCCCAAAGGCGTGGGCGATGCCGTGATCCATGCCCAGACCGGAGTTCTGGAAGGCCAGACCGGCCAGGCACTGGAAGTTGTGCACCTTCTGGCGGCTCTCAAGATCGCCCTTTTCGTAGGAGAGCGGCAGGTACGTGCACAGCCCCTCCACTGCGCCCTTGGACATGAACTTGCAGAAATCGTCGTTGTTTTTGTTGATGTAGCTCTCCACCGCATGGGTCAGAGCATCCATGCCGGTTTCCACCATGACGTGTCTGGGCATGGACAGGGTCAGATTGCCGTCGAGAATGGCGATGTCAGGGATAAAGGCGGTGGTCTTTAAGCCCACCTTGATGTTTTCCTCGGTAAAGGTGATGACCGCTGCCCGGGTGACCTCGCTGGCGGTGCCGGAGGTGGACGGCGCGGCGATAAACTGAAGCTTCCTGCGCGCAGCCGGCGCTTTGCCGCCGCGGATGTCCTCCAGGGTAAGCTCTGGGTACTCGCACATCAGGGTCATGACCTTGGTGGCGTCGATGGAGGAGCCGCCGCCCACTGCCATGACGGTGTCCGGGTCAAAGGCCTTCATGGCCGCAAGGCCGGAAAGCACCTCGTCGGTGGTAGGGTTGCCGCCGATGCCGCTGTACACCTCGCAAGCTTTTCCCTGCGCTGCGAAGGTCTCCTTGATGTGGCCGATGGTTCCGTTTTTGAACATGGCGGACTTTCCGGTCACCACAAAGATGCGTTGTCCCTCCAGATTCTTAATATAATCAATGGCGCCTGGTCCTGTGACCAGCTTATTGCCGTTAAACTTTAATTCTTTCATTCATTTGCCTCCTTTGGTCCTTCATAAGCCGGGAACACGATGATCATTTTGGTTCCCGCGTTTTCTTCACTTTCCACCCGTATCATGCCCTTGTGCTTCTGAACAATCCAGTAGGCGATGGACAGGCCAAGGCCTGTGCCGCCCTCTGCCCGGGAGCGCACCTTATCCACACGGTAGAAGCGCTGGAAGATTTTTTCCTGTTCCTCCCTGGATATGCCGATGCCCTTATCCGCCACGCAGACCTCAATGCCTTCCTCGATCCGCTCTGCCTGGACAACGATGGTCTGATTCCTTTCGCCGCCGCCCGGCTCGCTGTATTTGATGGCGTTGTCGATGAGGATAACCATGAGCTGAGTCAGCTGCTTTTCATCCCCCATCACGTTCAGTTCCTCCATGGGCACCTTGCTGAGAATGGTAATGGCTTTCTGGGCCGCCATGGGGATAAACCGCTCGGTGACCTCCATGATCAGGTAGCCCATATCCACCGGCGCGGGCTCAAAGTGCACGTCGCCGGAATCGGCCCTGGCTAAGAACATCAGGTCCTCGACAATGTGGTGCATGCGCTTGGTCTCGTCATAGGCGTTATCCAGCCAGGCGGCCTGGCTCTCAACGGTTTCGTCGCCGCTGGCCTTTACCACCTCCAGATTGGTCTGGATCACGGCAATGGGTGTCCTGAGCTCGTGGGACGCGTCGGCGAGGAATTCCCGCTGCTGGTCCATGCTCTTTCGCACCGGCACCAGCGCCCTGCCGGACAGAAAATAACCGCACAGCAAGGAAAGGGTCGTACCGGCCAGCACCACGATAAAGATCATGCGGACCGCGTTCTTCAGCACGCCGCGCTCCGTATCCATATTTTTCATGGCCTGCACCACCCGCATTTCACCATCCTTGCTGACGGTAACATAGGTACAGATTTTAAGATTGTTGTCGTCGGTCTCGTAGTCGCTGATCAGGTACTTGTCCCGGTTGCCGTTGAAATAAAGGTTGATGAGCCGGAAAAGCTGATCCGAATTCAAGGGCTGAGACTCGGACTGGTCCATCACGTTAAAGGTGTCATCCCAGATGGTAAAGGCGATGCTGTTGTGCACCAGGGTGTCCTTAAACTCCTGGTAGCCTTTCTGGGCCTCTGCCGAAACCTCGCCGCCCTTTCTCTGTGTCTGGAGCTGCTCAACATTGTTGGCCAGCTGGGAGCAGTAGATCTCAAGGTTGTTGCTCACGCTGGACTCCATGTCCATGTTGATGGTTAAATAGAGCGAAACAGCGACAAATACCGACAATCCTATCAGGACCGCGGTATTCATCAGTGTCAGGTTTAATCTTAATTTATTAAGACTGAGCATTGTCCTCTTCCTTCAGCACATAGCCCAGACCACGGATCGTCTTGATGACCGTCCGGGATTTCTTCAGTTTTTTCCGCAGGTAGTGGACATAAATCTCCACGGAGTTCTCCATGGCCATGCTTTCAATGCCCCAGATCCGGTCGAGGATCTGTTCCTTTGAGATGGTCATACCCGGGTTTCGGATAAACATTTCCAGCAGCTGGGCCTCCTTGGAGGTCAGCTTGATGGGCGCGCCGTCGATGAGCAGCTCGCCGTTGTTGATATTGAGCGATAAATCGGAAAAGGTCATGGCGTTGTCCTGGTAGACCTCCCAGGGGCGCCGGCCCAGTGCGCGGATGCGCGCCAGCAGCTCCTCGGTGACAAAGGGCTTGACGAGGTAATCGTCAGCGCCCATATCCAGACCCTTTACCTTATCGGCGGTGCTGTCCTTGGCGGTCAGGAGCAGCACAGGCACGTTCTTTCCGCGGTCGCGGATGGACTTGAGAATATCGAGCCCGCTCATGCCCGGCAGCATAATGTCCAGGACAATAACGTCGTAAACGTCATTCTCACTGAGCAGCTTGCCCTCAATGCCGTCGTGAACCACATCGACCAGAATTTTATTTTTTTCGAGGATCTTCCCAAGGGCGGTTGCCAGGGATACCTCATCCTCTACCAGTAAAACGCGCATACTCATTCACCCCGCTTGTCGTCTTCCCAGTTCACAGGGCGGAATACCGGCTCCGTATCCTGAACGGGCCGGGGCTGCCCAGCTTCGGTATTTATTTCCCGGGTTATGGGTTCTGCCGGCTGTTCCTCTGGCTGCTCGGCCAGGGTGCGGTCAACCTCCCGCTTACATTCCAGGAAGGTCTGCACAGCCCGTTCATAGTTGTCCAGGAAATCCGTATCCGGCAGAATGTTTTTATCCATCAGATAGTAGATGAACAGCCCGATATAGTAGGTCTTTTCCGGCTCGATGGTCTTGAGGCTGGAATATTTAAAGAAAGCGGTAACCAGATCGTCCCCTGCTGCCAGGATATCGCCGCCGATGCGGACCCACTCCTTGGACAGGGTGTCGATAAGAGAGGCCTTGAAATAACACCACAGCAGCCCCTTGGCAATGCTCTCGCCCCCGATCTCCAGATTGTCCTGGAGCTCTTTGGCGCCGTTTTTAAAGGCGTCGAGAATCTTGGGCGCGTAGATGACGTCGCCGGTGGCGTAGCGCTTGCGCAGGCCGCTCTTTTCAGGAATCAGGCGGTTCAGGAGTATATCGTCCTGCCGCAGCTCCTTCTGGATCACATACCACTCGTCATACAGGCAGAAGGGCATGTAGCCGAAATCCCGGAACAGGTGGTCCGAAATCCGCTTGACCTCCATGAGCTGCTCGGGATCGCCGTAGACGGCCTCCTCAACCTCGATGAAGTTTTCCATCTGGTAAAACATGTTGTTGCGCTCAAAATAATGGCTGATACCCATGATCAGCTTGACATCGCGGCTGAAGAAAAGAATGCCGTCCAGCTCGTTCTCGTTGGGCACCTCCTCCTCCATTGGCAGCTGGAGGTACTGTCTGCCGTTGTACATCATCTCGTTGCACGGGAAGTACAAATCGTTGGGATAGTCGTCGGTGTACATAAAAAACAGGCGCTTGCTCTGGTCAAAGGCCACAATGTAGCCCTTGGTGGTAAAGAAAGCCCAGCCGGTCTCCGGGTCTTTTTTGCCGTATTTTACATGGAAGCCGTCTGCGTACAGGCAGTTCTTGGCAATGTACTCGGCGGCCTTTTCCTTGCTGTCAATGCCCATGAGCGCCAGGTTCGCCGTATATTTTTTCCAGAGCAGATCCACTGCCAGGCCGTCCGGGGCCTGTATGGGCGATTTGCGCCCCTCGGGGTCTTTTCTCAGGTTTTTGGCAATGCAGAGCAGCACGCAGTCCAGATGAATGGTGTCGATGGCTTCATCAGGCTTCAGGGTCTTAAGGTCCTTCACGACCTTTTCATTAATGATGTTTAAGGTGTCGCGTATGCGGCGCTCCTCTTTTTTGGTGGTCTTGGTATTGAAATTGTCAATGGTTTTGGTGATGGTCCTGGCGTTCTCCACGCCGTTCACGTAGCACTGGACATTTTTCCCCGGATCGCCGGTATAGAAAAGATTTTTAAAGTCGATCAGGTAGTAATCCTCGGTCTGCTTCATTTCGTAGTCAATGACGGTTTCGTCCTTGATCATGACATAGAGCAGGGTTTTCTTTTCAATGCGCTCCATGATAAAGCCCTTGCGGGAGAAAAAGGCGTTGACGTAGGTCCGCGGCACTTCCTCGCTGCAGTTCATGGACAGCTGCTCCATGTACAGGGTATTCTGCATCATGTAGCTGACAAAATTCTTGCTCTTGTCCAGCCCGTTGTTTTCCAGATTGTCGAAGAAGCCGTAGAGCAGCACCTTGTAGACAATCTTGGCCATGTCGTTCTGCTTGTTGATAACGCGGTCGGTCCGGTTGATAATGGTCTGGTTCAGGCTGGTCTTATCTGAAAAATAATTGGGCTCGATGACCAGCAGCGCCTCGACCGCCAGAAAGATCAAGGTGTCAATATCCACGGCGGCCATGTTGGTGGCGTGGTAGTTTTCCTTGAGGTTTCCCATAACACGCTGGTACATTTCGTCGATCTGGTCAATGCCCTCCTTGATGGTCTTGTGGCATTCGCTGCAGAGCGCGTCGTATTGTATGTTAATCCGTGAATTGTTTATTTTTAAAGAACGCTCAAAAAACCCCAGTTCTTTTCCGCATTTTTCACAACAATTCTTCATTAAAACACCCTTCCTTTCGATTGAAATAGATCTATTGATAAAAATCCTGCATCCATATCTAACACTTTGCATAGTTCATTATAGTTTATCATAAAACCCTTAAATAAAGTAGAGAAAAAGTGGGGAAGATTTGGCCAAAGCTCAAAAAACCAGAGAAACACTCTCTCTGACAGGAAAAATATTTTCAAGGGGTACCGCGGCGGTACGGGTTGCAAAATAAAAAAACCACGGAATACGCTTCCATGGTTTTATGCTTTTCTAAAATGGTGCGAGGAAAGGGACTTGAACCCTCACTGGAGATAAGTTCCAACAGGCCCCTCAAACCTGCGCGTCTGCCAATTCCGCCATCCTCGCATAGATATGGACTGGTTAAACGACCAGCCCGTGACCTTATTTATTATAAACGGTCTTAGCTCATAATGCAAGCATTTTTTAATTTTTCTTTGATATAAAAATCCAGACAGCTTTTGAGCTCATCCAGGGTGCCGTTGTTGTAGAGAATGGTGTCCGCCAGCTTCATCTTTTTTTCATCCGGCATCTGGATGTCGATTTTCTTTTTTGCCAGGCCCTGATCCACGCCGTCCCGCTGCATAATGCGCTTAAGCCTTGTCTCCTCGTCGGTCACCACCAGCAGGACTTCGTCAACCTCGCCGCGCTGTCCGGCCTCGATGAGCAGCGGGCAGTCGTAGATGACCAGCGGCCTTCCGTTTTGCCTCAGCCGGTCCAGGCTGGCGTGGTACAGATCCTTGATGGCCGGGTGCAGAATGCTGTTCAGCCGGTCCCGCGCCGCGTCGTCGTCGCAGATAAGCCCGCCCATGCGGCTGCGGTTCAGACTGCCGTCGGGCAGGATAACCTCCGGCCCGAAGGCGGCCTCGATCTGCCGCATGCCGGGGCTGCCCGGCAGCACGGCCTCTCTGGAAAGCAGGTCGGCGTCGATGACCGGCAGGCTGTAGTCCTCCCTGAAAATGGCGGAGACCGTCGATTTTCCCGAGGCGATGCCTCCGGTTAATCCGATAATTTTCATTGGCTTGCTCCTTTCAGAAAGCCAACCCGTACCGTCGCGGTACGGGTTGGCTCTGTTTGCTCTATTTAACCGCGTACCAGGAATCCCCGGCATGGGCGTCCACGGTCAGCGGCACCTTGAGGTCCACAGCGTTTTCCATTTCCTCTACCAGCAGCTGCATAACGGTTTCCTGCTCAGCCTTTGGCGTGTCGATGATGAGCTCATCGTGCACCTGGAGGATCAGCTCAGATTTCAGTCCCTCTCGCTCCAGTCGGTCGTAGACCTTGATCATGGCGATCTTGATGATGTCGGCGGCGGCGCCCTGGATCGGGGTGTTCAGCGCCATGCGCTCCCCGGCCTGCACCAGCATGCGGTTCCGGGAATTAATCTCGGTGATGTAGCGCCTGCGCCCCCAGATGGTGGTCACATAGCCCTTTTCCTTGGCCTCTGCTTTGATATTCTCCATGTATTCCAGCACCTTGGGGTATCTGGAGAAATACAGGTCGATGTAGGACTGGGCCTCATTCCGGGTGATGCCCAGGTCCTTACCCAGGCTGAAGGCCTGCTTGCCGTAGATCAGGCCGAAATTGATGGCCTTGGCGTGACTGCGCTGCTCTCTGGTCACCGCGTCCATGGGCACGTTAAAAATTTCGGAGGCCGTGCGGGTGTGGATGTCCTGGTTTTTCACAAAGGTGTCGATGAGGTTTTCGTCCCCGGACAGGTGGGCCAGCACACGCAGCTCGATCTGGGAGTAGTCGGCATCCACCAGCACCCGGTCCTGCGCTGAGGGCACAAAGACCTTTCGGATTTCCCGGCCCATCTCGGTCTTGACTGGAATGTTCTGGAGGTTGGGGTCGGAGGAACTCAGACGCCCGGTGGCTGTGACCGTCTGGTTAAAGGTGGAGTAGATCTTGTGGGTTTTGGGGTCTACCAGCTTGATCAGGCCCTTGCCGTAGGTGGAATCCAGCTTGGAAATCATGCGGTAATCAATGATTTTCTGGATAATGGGGTGGAACAGCACCAGCTGGTCTAACACCTCGGCGTTGGTGGAATAGCCCGTCTTGGTCTTTTTGACCACGGGCAGCTTGAGCTTGTCAAAAAGGATCGTACCCAGCTGCTTGGTAGAGTTGATATTAAAGTCGTCCTCCTCGGCCAGCTCGTAAATTTCCGCGGTCAGGGTCTCGATCTTTTTCTCAAACTCAACAGACAGTTCCTCAAGCTGGTGGATATCCACCTTAAAGCCCAGTTCTTCCATGGAAGCCATGATTTTGAGCAGGGGCAGCTCGATGTTCTGGAACAGGCCGGTCATGCCGTCGGCTTCGATCTTATCGGCCAGGGGCTTTTCGAGCCGGTGGATCACCTCGCAGTTTTTGACCATAAAGGCGGCCAGCCGGGCGCTCTCCATGTCCTCTGCCCGCACCAGGGTCTTGCCCTTACCAAAGAAGTCCTCCTCGCTCTGGACGGTGTCACCCAGGTATTTCATGGCAACGGTCTGGAGATCATAGCGCTGGTCGGACGGGTTCAGCAGATAGGCGCCGATGTAGGTGTCAAAAGTGTAGTTGACAATGACCGAGCACTGGCTGTGGTAAATATGGGTCAGGTTCTTGAGGTCATGCCCAACGGTCTGCAGGCTGTCGGCCTCTGGGATTTCACCGAGACCGCTGAAAAAGGCCGAGACCATGGCGGGCTTTTCCACAAAGTAATACACGCCGCCGATATAGGCGGCCACCCAGACGCGGTCGTCCTCGCGGTAGGCGTAAACCGTCAGCTTCAGCTCTCTGGCCAGGCGGTTCATGACCGTGATCATCTCTGTGGTGGTGCCGATGATGGTGTACTGGATATCGCTGGCCGCCACCGCTTCGTCGCCCTCGCCGTCATCAGGCAGAATTTTATTGAGGATGGACTTAAACTCCAGGTCCTTGAGCATTTCGACGCTCTCCTCGGTAAAGATCGGCTTAAAGGCCAGATCGTCAAGGCACAGGTCCAGGGGCACATCCAGGCAGATGGTGCCCAGAAAACGGCTCGCAAAGGCCGATTCCTTGCCGGTTTCCAGCTTTTCCTTCTGCTTGCCCTTGAGGTCGTCGATGTGTTCGTACAGGGTGTCGATGTTGTGGTATTCCTTGATGAGCTTGATGGCCGTCTTCTCGCCCACGCCGGCCACACCCGGGATATTGTCGGAGGGGTCGCCCATGAGGGCCTTGACATCAATAAGCTCCTTGGGCGTCACGCCGTAGCGCTCCATAATGTAGGCGTCGTCCACGGTGGCAAACTGGGTGCCGCTTCGGGTAGCGGTGTAGAGCACGTTGACGTAGTCATCCACCAGCTGAAAGGAATCCTTATCCCCTGTGATAATCTGGGTTTTAGTCTCTCTGGCTTCGCCCTGCTTGGAGAGGGTGCCGATGATGTCGTCGGCCTCGTAGCCCTCTTTTGTGATCATGGGAATCCCCATTTTGCCGAGCAGCTCCTTGAGCAGGTCCATCTGCACCTGCAGATCCTCGGGCATTTTATCGCGGCCGCCCTTATATTCCGCATACTCCTTGTGCCTGAAGGTCGGGGTGCTCAGGTCAAAGGCCACGGCCAGATAGTCGGGCTTGTACTCATTCTGGATTTTGACCAGCACGTTGACAAAGCCGTAGATGGCGTTGGTCGGCACGCCCTTGGAATTGGACATTTCCCGCACGCCGTAAAACATGCGGTAGACCAGACTGTTTCCGTCGATTAAGATACTTTTTTTATTCACGTGAATCCTCCATGGATTTATTTTTGGTCGATGATCCCGTATCGCTGCCATACGGGTTGAGGGGTTGGGGTGAAATTTGGACTCGTTCTTCGGAGCACAGACTCCTCGGAAATTCTTTTTTCCTTTCAGGAAAATTTCCTCGTCCTCTGCGTTCGCTTCGTTGCCGGGCAACTGCTTACGCTCCTTTGCCCTGCCAAATTTCCTTTGGAAATTTGGACTCGTTCTTCGGAGCACAGACTCCTCGGAAATTCTTTTTTCCTTTCAGGAAAATTTCCTCGTCCTCTGCGTTCGCTTCGTTGCCGGGCAACCGCTTACGCTCCCTTGCCCTGCCAAATTTCCTTTGGAAATTTGGACTCAGCTTCATTATACCAAAAGCGGCTTAAATGTACAGGGATTGGGGACTAAAAAAAGTCCATTCTTTGGCGAATGGACTTTTCCTTCTTTAATTATTCAGATGGCCCAGTCCTCGCTTTGCTGCTGGCGCTCGACCATGTGGCGGTACAGGCCGCCTTGTTCCATGAGGGCTTTGGGCGTTCCCTGCTGGGCGACCCGGCCGTTTTCCAGCACGACGACTTTGTCGGCTCCGGCCACGGTGCGCATGCGGTGGGCGATGATGAGTACAGTTTTGTTTTTAACCAGGTTGGAGATGGCCCGCTGGATCTGAGACTCATTTTCGACGTCCAGTGAGGCGGTGGCTTCGTCCAGCAGGATAATCGGCGCGTCTTTTAAAAGCGCCCGGGCGATGGAGATGCGCTGGCGCTCCCCGCCGGACAGGACGGAGCCGTTCTCGCCGATTTTGGTCTGGTAGCCGTCGGGCATCTTCATGACAAAGGCGTCGCACTGGGCGGCCCGGGCTGCTTCCAGTACTTCCTCGTCGGTGGCGTCTCTCCGGCCGATCCGGATGTTTTCGAGCACGGTATTGTTAAAAAGCACCACGTCCTGAAAAACAATGGAAAAGTTTTTCAGCAGCGTTTCAGGCTCGACAGCGCTGATGTCTGTGCCGCCTACGGTGATCCGCCCTTTCTGGATATCCCAGAAGCGGGCGGCCAGCTTGGCCGCGGTGCTCTTACCGCCCCCGGAGGGCCCCACCAGTGCGGTGACCTGCCCCTGGCAGGCGGTGAAGGAGACGTCCTGGAGCACGGTTTCGCCGCTGTTATAGGCAAATCCCACCTGGTCAAAGGCAATGTCGTAGCCCTGGTAGTCTGCCTGCTCGTCGCCCGTCTGGACGGGCTGTTCCTCGATCTCCTTCATGCGTTCCACGGTCAGCATGGTCGCGTAAATGGCCGCCAGGTTTACCAGCGCGCCGGACAATGGGTCGAAGACGCGGGTCGCGGCGATCAAAAACACCAGAAAGGTCAGGAAATCGGTCTGGCCGCTGACCAGCAGCACGGATCCCGCAAGCACCACGGTGGCAATGCCCACGCGCAGCAGCATCTGGGAGGTCACCACGAACATGGCTGTGTTGAGCTCGGCCTTGATCTGGATTTTCTCATTTTTGTCCAGCAGGTCATCGAGCTGTTTCAGGTAACGGCTGCTCTGGTTGTTGGCCTTGATTTCCCTTACGGTTTCAATACATTCCTGAATGCTGTCGGCACAGTCCAGCTTTACCCGGTTGTGCTCACGGCCCACCTTGTGCTGCCGCGCTCTGCTCAGCGCCATGATGATGAGCACTGCCGGCAGCACCCACAGCAGCGCCATGGCCATGCGCCAGTCCATGATAATGAGCCCGATACCGGCCAGAATAACCGAGGCCACCGCCGCGATAAATTCCGGAATGTAGTGGGAAAAGGCGGTTTCCATGGCGGCGCAGTCAGCCATGATGGTGGTGGTCAGGTCGGACAGGTCACGCCTGCCAAAAAAGGACAGGGGCAGGCGGCGCAGCTTCTCGGCCAGGCGGATACGCATATTCGCGCTCTCGGCGTAGGAGGCCAGGAAGGTCTTGTTGTACTGGATGTACTCAAAGATAAAGATCAAAGCCAGAATGATCACTGAGCCGCCGATATAAAACCACAGGCTGGGCGCCGGAGCGCTCCCCCCGATCAGCGGTGAGATCAGCTCTGTGGCAACCAGGTATAAAAGGCCGATGGGCAGCATGAGAACCACATCGGTGAGGGTACAGGCGAATACCGCCTTGACAAGATCCCTTGCGCCCTGCTGGCTCAGGGCAAACTTTTTCTGAAAATATGCGGTCATCAGGCCGCCTCCTTTCCGGTTATCTTCCAGGCTTCTGTGCTCTGGTATTCCTTCCACATGGCAGCGTAGGTGCCGCCCTGCTCAAGCAGCTCTTCATGGGTGCCCTGCTCGGTTATCCGGCCATTTTCCATGACCAGAATGCAGTCGGCATGCCGCACGGTGGTCAGCCTGTGGGCAATCATGAGGACGGTTTTTCCCCTTGTCAGCGCCTCAAAGGCTTTCTGGATCTGGTACTCGTTCTCGGGATCGGCAAAGGCGGTGGCCTCGTCCAGGAGCACGATGGGCGCGTCCTTCAGAATCGCGCGCGCCAGAGCGATGCGCTGGGCCTCGCCGCCGGACAGGTAGACGCCTTTGGTGCCCACAACGGTGTCGATGCCCTGGGGCAGCTTTTCAAAAATATCCTCGCACTGGGCCGCGCGGGCGGCGGCCAGCACAGCCTCTGCCGGCGCGTCGGGCCGGGCACTGCGGATGTTCTCGAGCAGGCTGGCCTTTTGCAGCCTTGTGTTCTGGAAGACAAAGGACACCTGGTCCATGAGGTTCGCAGTCGCGATCTGGCGCACGTCCACGCCTCCGACGCAGACACGCCCCTCCTGCACATCCCAGAAGCGGGGAATCAGGCTGGCCGCAGTGGTCTTTCCGCCGCCGGAGGGGCCCACCAGAGCCACAGTAGCCCCTTCGGGTATCTCAAAGCTGACGCCGTCGATGGCCGGGCTGTCACTGCCGGAATAGGTGAAACGCACCTGATCAAAGACAATGCCGGCTCCTCTTGGTTTGACCGGCGTTTCAGGCTCCTCGAGGGGCTTTTCAAGGAGTATCGTCTCAATACGCCTTGCCGCATCGCGGGCCATCAGGGCGTTTTCCCCGGAGAACATGATCCGCGTCATCATCACGGTCACGATGGGGGTAAACAGGATGTAAAAAATGAAATTCAGTAAAAAGGTCTTGTAATCCACAGCGCTGGCGATCAGCAGAATGCCTGCCGGGATCAGAAAAGCGAAAACACCGTTGACCGATACGGTAAAGCCGCACATGGGAATACGGCATTTGAGGGTATAGTCCACCGCCCAGGCGCTGTAGCGCTTGATGGCGGCGTGAAAATTCTTAAAGGAGTAGACGCTCTGCTGGAAGGTCTTGACCACCGGGATCCCCCGCACGTACTCCACCGCCTCTGAGTTCATGTCCTCAAGGGCGTTCTGGTACTGCTGCATGGACGTGTTCATGCTGGTGCCCATCATCCGCGTCAGGATAATGAAGCCGATGACCATGGGCACCAGGCTCACCAGGCCCAGACGCCAGTCAAAAACGAGCAAAATGGCCAGCATGGCAAAGGGCGTGACAATGGCGCCCGCCAGGTCGGGCAGCATGTGGGCCAGGAAGCCCTCGGTCTGCCCTGCGCTCTCGTCAATGATACGGCGGAGCCTGCCACTGCTGTTCTGGTTAAAATAGCCCAGGGGCAGGCGGACAATGTGGTGCAGCGCCTCGCTGCGCATGTTGCGCGCGGTTCTGAACGCGGCCAGGTGCGAGCACATCAGGGCTGCAAAATAGACAATGATTCCCGCCAGGGCAAAACCCACGGCCATCCAGCCATAGTAGCTCAGATTCTGGGCCTGCCCCACATCGGGCAGCACCGCAAAGATTTCCCTTACCACCTGCCAGATACAGATAAAGGGCATCAGCACCAGAACCGCGCTGATTCCGGATAAAATACAGGCGCAGACGGACAGGGCCTTATATTTTCCCGCGTAGGAAAACAGCCCCCGCCGGGCCTCTTTTTGTGGTTGCATCATATCACCTCTGTTTCTCTTTTTTAGTTAGTTTTAGCTAACTGTAAGAAACAGTTTACCCCTTACCCGCCTTTGTCTCTACCCCGGGCAGGCGGAATGCTCCATCCGGTCAATTATTTTTCCGGTACTCGAGGGGCAGGGCGCCCAGCTGTTTTCTGAAAGCGTCGGAGAATTTGCTGGGGTTCTCATAGCCCACGCTGTTGGCGATTTCCAGGACGCTCTTATCCGTCTCTCTGAGCATCCGGGCGGCCACATGGAGACGGTACTCCCTGCGCCAGGTGTTGATGGGTTTGCCGTACACAGCCCGGAAGCAGTTCTTCATGGTGGTCATGCCAATGTCAAAACGTTTTGACAGCTCCTCAAGGGTAATGCTGCGGTCCAGTTTTTGGGTGAGGACATCGTGTATCTGCTCGACCACCCGGGCCTGCCTGGCGGACAGGTACTGCCGCCGGTCCGCGCTGCTGTCAAAGGGCGTAATGCTCAGAAACAGCAGCAGCTCCAACACCTTGATCCTGAAATAGCCCTTCTGTATCCTCGGGTCGACGTGGTAGAGCTCATCGAAAATGTGCTCGATCTCCTTGGTGGCCCGCAGCACAAAGCAGCCCTCGTTTCCCGAGAGCTTCTGCCTCAGCCGGTTCAGGTCGATCTCGATGCCCTCCAGCACGCAGGAGAGGTGCTGCTGGGCATGGGCGATGTCGATGAGAATCTCGATGCCGTTGTAATAGCCCAGGGGAAAGCGGGAGGCGTCGCAGGGAAAATCCCAGCCTGTGATGGCCAGGTCCCCCTCGCTGAGATAGGCGAAATGGTTCCGGCCGAACTGGCATTCGTAACGGCCCTTGCGGCAGTGGTTTATCTCCAGGAAATTGGAGCCGGGCCGGTTGCCGGGCTCGCTGCACCGAAAAGCCTGAAAATCATTGTAATAAAGCTCCACCCCGTCAAAAACCGGGTAACAGACCATGATCCCGTCACCGTCGCCGCAGTTCATGCGGTAGATGGTTTTTTCAGCGTCCCGCTGGAGAACCTCGATATATTCACAGTATGGTTTTTCGCACTCTAGCTTCATCCTTTCACCTGCCTTTAGTTATATTCATCTAACTTTGTTTGTATACATTATAGCATCCCGGCACTTTGATGGCAAGCCTGTAAAAAAGCCGCTCCCCCAGGAGGGCAGCGGCTCAAAAAATCAGAGAACCCGTATCACGGTGATACGGGTTCTCCATTCGGGGTTTTATATTCAGCATTAGAAGGAACACTTCGAGGGAAGATGCGGCGCCAGAATTTTCTTCTGGGCTTCTGTGATTTCCGGGGTCTGGTACTGGCCCAGACGGTCCTCGATCTCCCGCTTTACCTTGAGGCGGATATCGGTTTTCTCTGGGCTGATGTCCTGGGAAACACCGTATTTGCTGAAGATTTTGGTGAGGTAGTGGTCTTTTCTGTAGGCGGACGGGGTCTTGCCCTGGAGGAAGGTATTCTTTTCCTGGGCATCTGTCAGGCTTTTCATCAGCTTGGGATCAAGCTTCAGATTGACGCCCTTCAGGGCGCGGTTGACATTGCGCATCATTTCCTCGTCCAGGATGAGCTTTTCAAAGCTGCCGCAGTACCAGGCGGACATAAGGCCCGGATAGCACCAAACCTCATTGATTTCGGAGGCGTAATAGGGCAGCAGCGTAGTCAGCATGCTCTCTGCTCCGGCCTGGTAATCCACCTTGGCGGAGTCGGACAGGGCGCCG
This sequence comes from Eubacterium sp. 1001713B170207_170306_E7, assembly GCF_015547515.1. Classification (NCBI taxonomy): domain Bacteria; kingdom Bacillati; phylum Bacillota; class Clostridia; order Eubacteriales; family Eubacteriaceae; genus Eubacterium; species Eubacterium sp. 1001713B170207_170306_E7. The sequence continues at coordinate 515,172 of NZ_JADMVE010000002.1, read as the reverse complement.
CAGATTGTGCAGCCGATCTGCATGTATTTGGCGAACTCATAGAGCATCCCCTCAATATAGACACATTCCACGGTCCCGTAGGCCGGCTGGATGCTGCGCATGTCGGTCGCGCCTGAGCAGGAGCAGATGGAGACGTCGATCCCCGGTGAGAGCAACTGCGCGTACACGATGCCGGCCAGTGAGATGGCCACATCGTGGATCACCAGACCCAGCAGGCTTGCCGGCCCGGTCAGCCCGGTCAGGCTGCAGGGGCAGAGGATAATGTTCTGCTTTTCCTCGATGGCGGCGGTTAAGTTGTCAAGACATTCCCAGTCGTAGGCAAGGGGTGACATCGGGCAGATGGACTGTCCCATGACAGGCTCGTCCCATACGTCATAAAACTCACGGATAAGGTGGATGGATTTGCGCGCGCTCTGGTACAGGTTTCCGTCCTTTGAGTTCTGCGCCGTGGCCCGGATTCCAACAGAAGGCCATTTGTCGCTGTAGCGGAGCAGCATGGCGATCTGGCCAACGTACAGGTCATCGGCGTCGTTGTCCACAGGGTCAATGACACAGGGGCTCGCGCACTCGTAAAGGTCTGAGGTCTGGGTGAGCTTATACATTTTCACAACGTCATCCACTGTGCCGCTCCGGTACGCGCCGGTCTCGTCATCCAGGATGGTGGGCACCATGCCGAAGGGCGAGGTCGCCGTGATCCGCTTTGGCCCCTGGTTTTCGTAATCATATTTCGGAAGGCTTTCCAGACAGCGTTCCAGAAGCGTCTGGGGGATATAGGCCTTGTCGCCCTCGATCTTCGCGCCGTTTTCCTCAAGGAGCTTCAACGCTTTTTCTGTTCCGAAGGTGATGCCGATTTTTTCTAAAATCTCAATGACCTTTTCATAAATTGTTTCCAAATCCTTTTTTTCGAGAATGTGACTCATTTTTATAACTCCTTATAGGTATTCACCAATGTATTTTTTCGAGCGCGCCCTGCCGTATTCTGTGATGACATAGGTCGATTCCAGAAAGCCGTCCGGGCGTTCCACTGTGTTTGTAATCTCCACAAGGCCCGTCCCCTTAAGAGACATGAGCTGAGCGTCGATTTCCTTTTCGTTACACTGCTTCTCACCCTCGTAAATGGGTGCGATCCGCTCGTAAACCTGCTGTGGATTCAGCCCCTCTGGGCTATCAATAACCTGCTTGATAATATTAAAGCGCATGGGCATAATAATTGCCATTTCTATTTCCCCCTAACTGATATCTCTTAATGAAAGCAGCTCTGACGGCTTGCCGACGACCATGATCGCACCGGAGAGCAGAACAATGATTCCAATGATAAAGGTCGCGGTGATTGAGCTCCCGAGGAAAATCACGGACAGCACTGCCGAAACCAGCGTGTAGATAATATTGAGCGACATGCCCCGCGACGCGCCGCAGACGTTATTACACTTGTAATAGTAAAAATATCCGATCCCTGCGCCAAATCCGGCGATGGCGATAAACACAAAGGCCATGCTGGGCAGTGTGGAAAACAATAAGCCAAAGGCTTTCAGATTAAAGCCGCTGGCGACAAAGGGCAGCACGAACAAAAACATGGTGCCTGACGCAAACTGGCGGATACCAAGGGCGATTTCAGGATCGACAAAATCCATTCCGGAGCAGGAGATAATGCCTTCAAGCGACCAGCCCACAGAGGCGATGACCGCACAGGCGATGCCCAGATAAAAGTTCGGGTAGGCATCCCCCGACGGCGGCGCCCAGCTGACCGTAATGGCCCCGGCGACGCACAGCAGAATACCGCACCAGCCACGCCGAGAAATCTTTTCCTTTAAAAAGATACGGGACAGCACTGCGCCGATGGCCGGGAAGGTCGCGCTGATGGCTACCGGATATACCGGGCCGGCAAAGTAAACGCCCAGCGTAAAGCCTGCCATGGCGATGAGCCCTCCAAAGAGTGAGGCCAGCAGAATAAAACGGCCGGGTTTTGTTTTGACAGAGCGGATATACTCCTTACCCTTTCCGTTTTTCAGGTTCGGGATTAAAACCCATACCCCGGATGAAAAGTCCTGAAGGCAGCCTACGATCATCGGGATCGCACACAGGCCCAGCACCGCACCGCTGCTCAGTGGCTCGGTGCCCATACCCAGCGTCTGGAACATCGGGCTGATACCGTACAGAAGCCCCCCCATGAGTCCCCAGAGCAGTCCCTTTTTTGCAATGGAAAGATTTTTCTGATACAATTTTTCCTTAACGTCCATTTTTCTCCTCCTATTATTTTGAAAAGCGCCTTTTCCGTTTGATATTATCGTGATAATATCAATTAACTAATCTAATATTATCATGATAATATTAGATTGTCAACAAAAAAGAAAATCCTTAAATATTCGATTCCTTTCTCTTGTTGCATGCCCGCACCTCGGCGAAGTCCGACGGCACATACACCCGCACCTCGGCAAACAGTTTTCCGTACTCATCATAATACTGCTCGGACACCTTTAGCAGCACCTCGTCCGAAAAAATCTCCAGGGCGTCACAGACCGCCTCGTTGTCAACAGACACCTCGAGGGTCATTTTCTTCGTCTCCGCGAGCGACAGGATATCCTCGGCGTGGGTCCGGTAATAGGCGCGGGTCTTTTCCGTATTCTTTTCACCGGGCAGGGTGTGCCGGAAGGCGATCCGCACCTGCTCGAGGGCGATCCACTCGTCGTCATCGTTGGCGTAGCGCCTGGTCATCTCAAATACATTGACGCCGTCTCTCTCGCCGAAGGCCGCGTCCAGAATCTCCTCCGCCGAAATGTAGGTATTGAGCACATTGGACAGGCTGTAGCTGAAATGGTATACGCCCCGCTCTGCCGCCTTTACAAAATATCCCACCCGCGGTCTGGACTCGATATAGTTTTCCTCAATAAGGTTCGACAGCGCCTTGCGCAGCGTTACCTTGCTGACATTGTACTGTGCACACAGGCTGTTCTCGCTTTCCAGCTTATAGCCCTCGGGGTAAACGCCCCGCTCGATCTTCTTCTTGAGATCATTCTGTACGCCCTTATAAAGCTTTGTTTCCATTATCTGCTCCATTCTGCACTGAGTTTTACATGCTTCGCGTTATAAAAGGTTTCGCAATAGCCCACCACCCCAAGCTCAATATCGGTCAGGAGCTGAGAAACCATGAGGATTCCGCCGCCCTCGTCCATTCCAAGCTGCCCGGCGGTCTCCTGCCCCGCGGTCTGCGGCGTGACCTTCAAATCAATCTGAACCGAGTAGGGCGAGACACGGTCTGCCAGAATCTCGACAAAGTCTCTGGCCTCCAGCTCTTTCTCGATCAGCGGAAAGCCCGGGTAGTAGGGAATGTATTTTATATCATAACCGATGGGCTGTTTCTTTTCATAGAGCACACGCCTGATTCTGAGCACGCGCGTGTTGGGGTGGATCTTCAGGGTATAGACCAGGTCCTTTGTCGATTCGATCACATCGACATCCACAATGCGGATCTGGTCGATCGCTGCGGTCTCAAAGCTGACCTCGTTAAAAGTCAGGCGGTAGTCGCTGCCGTTTGTTTTCCGGACAAAGTGTCCCTTTCCCTGAACCAGATAGACCAGGCCGTCACGCACCAGCATTTCCAAAGACTTTCGCACGGTCAGCCGGCTCACATTGTAAGTTTCGCACAGGGCGGCCTCTGAGGGAATGGGGTCGTTGGGCTTTAAAACCTCCAGGCTGATCTTTTCCTTTATATCATTTGCTATTTTTTCATAAATCGGTATATCCATTATTTATAACCATTCTCCGCCCATTCGAGGCAATATTCCAGACCTCTTCCTGAGTTTTTGACATAGGCGTCCGCGTAGGCCCCGGCGCTCTCCTGCTCTTTCTGCATGAGTCCGCCCCCGACGATAATCTTGAGCCCGTCGCGCAGGCCCGCGTCATCAATCATCTTCAGTGTTTTTTTAACCTCCGCGGCGGCCGTGGTCAGCAGGCCGCTGAAGCCCAGGATCTCGGGGCGGGCTTCTTTTATTTTTTCGATAAAAACCTCAGGCAGCACGTCCACGCCCAGGTCGATGACGTTAAAGCCGTTAACACAGGCCAGGCCGATGAAAATATCCTTGCCGATATCGTGCAGATCGCCGTGGATGGTCCCGATCAGAATGGTTCCCCGGCTGCCGGGGGCCTCCTTCTGATCCGCCGCGCTGCGCTTGTCCAGCTTCATGACCTCTTTAAAAATAATGCCGGCCATGATCAGATCACCGATGAAGTACTCCTCTTTTTCAAACAGCTCGCCCACGTTGTCCATTCCATTCTGGAGGTACTCCGCGATGTCGCTCATGGGCACGCCTGCGCCGAGGGCTTTTTCTACCAGGCGGATGGTCTTTTTTTCATTCAGGTCTGTGACGCTTTTAATGATGTTTGTTTTTATTTTTTCTCTCGAAATATCTGTATTCATTTTAAATCACCTTTACGCCTAGTATAACTGATTGGCTTTAAAAATACAACTCTGAACACCGCTCCGGCACTTTCCAAAAAATAAAAAATGCCAGACCTGTTGTCTGACTTAATACAAATTCCTAAGTGGTGCCCAGAGGCGGAATCGAACCACCGACAGGCCTTCTTTTCTGGCGGATGCCTGTTACACGCTCTCGCTTTTTCGTCTGAGCGGCCTATATGGTCTGTCTTTCCCAACAAATAAAAAACGCCAGACCTGCTGTCTGACTTAAAACATATTCCTGAGTGGTGCCCAGAGGCGGAATCGAACCACCGACACGAGGATTTTCAGTCCTCTGCTCTACCGACTGAGCTATCTGGGCTTATTGATTTTAAAAAGAAACTGGTGGGCCCTCAGGGACTTGAACCCTGGACCTGCCGGTTATGAGCCGGATGCTCTGACCAACTGAGCTAAAGGCCCTTGATAATCGTTCAGATAAAAAAATGGTCGAGGTGAGAGGATTCGAACCTCCGGCCCCATGGTCCCAAACCATGTGCGCTACCAAACTGCGCTACACCTCGAAACAGAACTCTTACATTATATGATCTTTAAGACTTAATGTCAAGCACTTTTTAAAACTTGTTTTCTAAACCGCGCTGACAGCCGCCGCCTCACTTGACGACTTGCTTATTCTAGCATAATTCTTAAGCTTTCGTCAAGCGTTTTTAACAAAAATTTAAAATAAAAAAACAACCCGTATTATGGCGATACGGGTTGAAGAATATTTACAGGGACGTCTGTTTTAAATCCAGTATTTTATGCGCCACCAGCCATCGCTCAATTTTATTGATGGCGGCCTTGAGCACCAGCATAATGGGATAAATAAGGAACAGCATGGGCAGCAGTACCAGCACAACCTGCCAGTTCGTCGGGTAAAAGGGGATCACCGCGAAGAACGTCGGGAAGAACAGCACCGCGCCCACATAGGCGACTGTCATGGTCCAGAACAGGATGGTCCGCTGGACGTTGAGGGGCTGGCAGACCCCGTAAAGGATAATGAGCCCGGTCACACCGGTCAGCAGACAGGCCATGGTGGACAGCTCGCTGACGCTGAACTGCAGGATATTGCCAATGATCATGACCACCACGATGTTCACCACAATGGTCAGCGCGCCCGGCAGAGCCTTTCTAAGCACAGTCTCCAGGAAATTGCCGGAGAGCCGGTTTTTATTGGGCTCCAGAGCCAGGAAAAAGGCCGGCACTCCGATGGTCACGGTGCTGATCAGGGTGAGCTGGATCGGAACAAAGGGGTAGGCCTCGCTGGCCACGATCACGATGATGGCCAGCAGGAAGGAGTAGATGGTTTTGACCAGGAACAGCGATGCCGCGCGGCTGATATTGTTGATGACCCGGCGACCCTCCATGAGCACCTTGGTCAGGCTGGAGAAATTGGAATCCAGCAGCACCAGCTGTGACACCTGGCGGGCAGCGTCGCTCCCTGCGGCCATGGCGATGCTGCAGTCCGCGTCGCGCAGGGCCAGCACATCGTTGACGCCGTCGCCGGTCATGGCCACCGTATGGCCCGCCGCCTTGAGGGCGTTGACCAGCACCCGCTTCTGACCCGGAGTTACGCGGCCGAAAACCGTGTATTTGAGGGCTGCCGCCGCCACGGCCTCATCGGTCTCGAGGGTGGTGGCGTCCACGCAGTTCTTAGCATCCATCAATCCTGCCCGGCAGGCCACCTCGGACACGGTCAGCGGGTTGTCGCCCGAGATCACCTTGATGGCGACGCCCTGGCCCGCAAAGTATTCCAGGGTTTTTTTGGCCTCCTTGCGGATTTTATCCCCCAGCAGCAAAAACGCAATGACCTGCACATCCCCGGGCAGGCCGCTGTCGCCGGTGAAGGGGCTGTCGGAATGGACGAGCACCAGCACGCGGTTGCCCTCCGCGGCGTAGCCCTCGACCTTATCCCGGTAGGTGTCATAGCCGTCTTTCAGGACAAACTCCGGCGCGCCAATCACGTAGGTTCCCTGCGCCTCAAAGCTGACACCGCTCCACTTGCGGGCCGAGGAAAAGGGCACGGTTTTCACTGCCCGCCATTTGGGGGCCTCGCCGTTAAAGCTGTCCTTCAGAGCCTGGAAGGTGGAGTTGTCATCGGTCAGGGTATTCACCATGGCGCGCAGGGCCTTGGCCGGATCCTTGGCGTTATTGACCAGATCAATGGATTTGACCTCCATGCTGCCCTCGGTGATGGTGCCGGTTTTATCCAGGCAGAGCACATCGACCCGGGCCAGGGTCTCGATGCAGTACAGCTCCTGAACCAGGGTCTTGTAATGCCCGAGCCGGATAACCCCCACCGCCAGGGCCACGCTTGTCAGAAGCACCAGCCCCTCGGGGATCATGCCGATCAAAGCCGCTACGGTGGTGACAATGGCGTGATTGACGCCCAGGTTCAGCCCGAAGATCTGCCGCAGCAGAAGCAGGACGCCGATGGGCACAATGGTGATCCCGATCACCTTCATGATCAGGTTTAAAGCCCGCATGATCTCTGAGTTGGGCCTGCGCATCTGCTTGGCCTGGGCGGCGATTTTGGTGGCGTAGTTGTCCTCGCCCACCTTATCCACCTGCACGTAGGCCTGTCCGGCCACCACAAAGCTGCCGGACAGCAGGGTGTCGCCCGCCTTTTTGACAATGGCGTCGGATTCTCCTGTGAGCAGGGACTCATTGACCTCAATTTCACCGCTCAGCACCGTGGAATCCGAGGGAATCTGCTTGCCGGAGCTCAGGATCAGGATATCGCCGAGGACGATCTCCTCCACGGTGATCTCCTTCTCCTTTCCCTCCCGAAGCACCCGCACATGGGGCTGGGAAATGAGCGAGAGCTTGTCGATGGTCCGTTTGGCCTTGACCTCCTGGATAATGCCGATGACAGTATTAATGACCACAATATTGATAAACAGCGCATTTTTGTAGGATCCCACCGCAATAACCATTACCGCCAGCACAATATTGAGTAAATTAAAAAGGGTCAGCGTATTGTCCTTTACGATCTGGCCCACGGTTTTTGTCTGGGATTCAGGCTGCTGATTATTGAGACCCTTTTCTCGAAGCTCAGCTACCTGCTGTTCGGTGAGGCCGGTAGCTGACGATGGGTTAAAGGCGTTCATTTCCATTGCGAACCTCTCTTGTTTTGTAATAGGTTAATAGTAACACCTTTTTCTTAAAAGAAAGTCAGGTTATCAAACGTTGGGGCAAATAAAAAACCGCTGAACCTGCTTTCGCAGGCTGAGCGGTATTTTATTATTGTAGTTTTTCCCGTACGATCTGATTAACCAGTTTTCCGTCGGCCAGTCCTTTGACCTTCGGCATTAATGCACCCATAATTTTGCCCATGTCCTTTGCACTTTCAGCTCCGGTTTCTTTAATGGTTTCGTCAACAATCGCTTCAATCTCTTCTTGAGTTAATTGTTTAGGAAGGTAAGCTTCGATGACACGCATCTCTGCTTCTGTTTGTGCGATTAAATCGTCTCGTTCGGCTTTTTTAAATTCGTCTAAGGCATCCCGACGCTGTTTCATTTGCTTGGCGATGATTTCCTGAATCTCAGCATCGCCCAGCTCAACCTTATCGTCCTTTTCGACCTGTAAGATGGCGGCGCGAATCATCGTAACCGTTGATTTCTTCACCGTATCCTTGGCCTTCATGGAAGCCTTTAAGTCAGCCAGCAGTTGTTCCTTTAATGCCAACTAATGCCACATCCTATCTTTTTTTCATTTTTCTTTTTCTGGCAGCTTCTGATTTTCTTTTTCTTTTTACACTTGGTTTTTCATAGTGTTCTCTTTTGCGAATCTCAGACATAACACCTGCCATTGCAGTTTTTCTTTTAAATCTGCGTAATGCACTTTCAAGTGTTTCATTTTCTTTGATTTTTACTTCAGACATTCTTAACCCCCCCCTCTAATCCATAACTTTATTTACGGAACTTTTTTTGACATGGTATGAGCTAACTTATATTATATTTAAAAACTTTTTAATTGTCAATCCAAAAGTATGGATTTATGACGTTTTTATACCCATGTTTTTATTTTTAAGATTTTTTTCTGCTTTCGCGGGCCATCCAGATGGCCGAACCGAGGGCCGCCCGTGCGGGCAGTAAAAAAGCCAGAGACAGGCTCTGGCTGCAGGTCATATCTTTACTTTTACAGAAGCCGCTCGATGTCCTCTTCCAGGGCTGCGGGCTCTACCATGGATTCGTAACGGGCCATCACGTTGCCGTCGCGGTCGATGAGGAACTTGGTAAAGTTCCATTTGATATCACTTTTCTGAGCGTAATCCGGGTCGTCCTTGGACAGGCGTTCATCAAAGGCCTTGCCCTTTTCGGTGTTCAGGTCAAAGCCTTTAAAGCCCTGCTGTTCCTTAAGAAAAACAAAAAGCGGCTCGGCGTTGTCGCCGTTCACCTCGATCTTTGCCATCATGGGGAAGGACACGCCGTAGGTCAGGCGGCAGAAGCTTTCGATCTCCTCGTTGCTGCCCGGGTCCTGGTTGGCGAACTGGGTGCAGGGGAAGCCCAGGATCATGAGGCCCTGGTCCTTATACTTTTCATAAAGGGCTTCGAGGCCGTCAAACTGCGGGGTGAAGCCGCATTTGCTGGCAGTATTGACCACTAGGAGCACCTTGCCCCTGTAATCGCTGAGCGGCTGCTTTTCGCCGTCCATTTTTTCAACGCTGAAGTCATATATATTTTTCATAAAAAATCACTCCTTTTTATCTGGTTATTTTCATATTACTGTCTATATACCCAAAACCGGGCATAAAAAAAGAGAGCCTGTCAAAAAACAAGCTCTACCGAATAATCTCTGTTATTCACACCCCGCGCCAGGACCGCAGCGCAGCCGTCCGGGCTTTCCCAACGGTCTGTCAGCCTGGCGGCCACTGCATGCTTCTGCCGCCCAGCAGATGGTAGTGCAGGTGCGGCACGGTCTGTCCGCCGTCAGCGCCGCAGTTGTTAACCAGTCTGAAACCGCTGTCCGCGATGCCCAGCTTGAGCACCAGGCGGTTGGCCACTGTGTGGATGTGGCTGATGATATCATCCCCTGCCGGAACCGACAAAATGGATTCGTAATGTTCCTTTGGAATAATCACGACATGCACCGGCGCCTGCGGGTCGATGTCGCTAAAGGCAAGGACCTGGTCATCTTCAAAAACAACTGTCGATGGGATTTCGCCGTTTATGATTTTACAAAAGATACAATCTTCAGACATAATCTTTCTCCCTTCTAATTCAGGAGCCCCGTCATATGGAACTCTGACTCCTTATATAATAACTCAGTTTCAATAATTTTACCATTAATTTTTTCGGTTGCTTTAAGAACCACTGGAATGTAGTTGTCGGTGTGGCCCTCGTAGACCCCCTCCTCTTTGGCGCGCTCAAAGAGCACCGGAACGGTTCTGCCTGCGTTGGCCGCGAGGAAGTCCTGCTCGCAGGCCCGGGCTATCCGGGTCAGGCGGTGGCTTCTCTCAGTCTTGGTGTCCTCGGGCACCTGGTCGGGGAAAAGGTCGGCCTTGGTGCCCCTGCGCCGGGAGTACTTAAAGACATGTACCTGGTAAAAACCGATCTGCTTTACAAAGGCCAGGGTCGTCTCAAATTCCGCCTCTGTTTCACCGGGGAAACCCACCATAATATCCGTGGTGATGGCCGGATAATCGAAGTAACGGCGCACCCGCGCCACGATCTGGGCGTACTGGCCGGTGGTGTACCTGCGCCCCATGCGGCTTAAAACCGTGTCGCAGCCGCTCTGCAGCGACAGGTGGAAGTGGGGGCAGAAAGCCTTGATCTCTGCCAGCCCGCGCACAAATTCCTCGGTGAGCAGCAGGGGCTCGAGGGAACCGAGTCGGATACGCTTCACCCCTTCAATTTTGCTGACAGCCCGAATCAGACTCAGCAGGTCCACGCCGTCCTCCAGGTCGATGCCGTAGGAGGCGATGTGGATGCCGGTAAGCACCACCTCGGCGTAGCCGCGGGCCGCCACCCGCTTGACCTCCTCCAGCACTGAGGCCACCGGGCGGCTGCGCACCGGGCCTCTGGCAAAGGGCACGATGCAGTAGGTGCAGAACTGGCTGCAGCCCTCCTGAACCTTTAAAAAGGCCCGGGTCCTGCCCTTGGTCTCGGTGATGTTCAGATCCTCATAATCGTGCTCCCGCATGATGTCGGAGACAAAGCTGTTCTGGGTTTTATCGCGGCGGTAGGCCTCGATATCGTCCACAATATCGGCCCGGTTTTTGGTGCCGATGATCAGATCGACCTCCTCGATGGCCGCCACCTCTCCGGGGGCTACCTGTACGTAGCAGCCCACCGCCACGATGACTGCGTCCGGGTTCATGCGCCTTGCCTTGCGCATCATGTTGCGGGATTTCCGGTCGCCCAGGTGCGTGACGGTGCAGGTGTTGATCACATACACGTCGGCATACTCCGTGAAGGCGGCCACACGGTAGCCCGCTTTTTCAAAAATTTCCATCATGGCCTCGGTGTCGTAGGCGTTCACCTTACAGCCGAGGGTGTGGAAAGCGACAGTTTTTTGATTGTTCAAAATTTACAGCTCCATTCTTCTTCGCTAGTCTTCATAAAAAAAGTTCAGCTGGGCCAGCAGCACCACGCCGGCGGTTTCGGTGCGCAGTATTCGGCGTCCGAGGCTGACGGAGTAGCCGCCGGCCTCCTCGATCATGGCGACCTCCTCGGGGGCAAAGCCGCCCTCGGGACCGATGATGACCGCGATGCGCCCAGGGTCAAACTCCAGAGAGGAGATGACGCTTTTCAGGCTGCTTTTTTCCTCGCCCTCGTAGGCGATGAGCACCAGGTCATAATTGTCCAGCGTGTCCGCCACCGCAGACAGAGTGGTCACCTCCGCCACGTCGGGCACAATGCCGCGCTTGGACTGCTTGGCGGCCTCATAGGCCACCCGCTGCCAGCGGCGGGTCTTTTTCTCTTCCTTATCGCCCAGCTTTACCACGGTGCGCGCCGAAATAAAGGGCACGATGGACGCTGCGCCGGCCTCCACGCATTTCTGGATCACCGACTCCATTTTCTGCCCCTTGGGCACACCCTGGAACAGGGTGACGCGCAGGCCGGCTGTCTCACCTCTTGAGGGCCGGCTTTCCAGGATACGCCCGGTCAGGCTGTCCCTTCCCACCTGCTCCACCACCGCGATATGGTCGGTGCCGCGGCCGTCGCACACCTCGATGGTCTCATCGTCTCTCAGGCGCAGCACCTTGGTGATATGCTTGAAGTCCTCCCCTTCAATGGTGATTTGTCCGTCCTTAATCTGTCCGGGAGATACAAAAAAACGATGCATTCCGCAAAACTCCTTTATGCCTTAATCCGGGCGGATACACTGTTCCACTCGCCCATCTGCTCGATGTTGAGCACCTCGAAGCCCTCGTCGTTCAAGGTCTTCAGGACTGCCTCCAGCCGGTCGTTGATGATGCCGGAGGAGATAAACACGCCGCCCTCCTTTAAACAAGGCTTGATGATCCGGGCCAGTTCGATGATGGCCTCGGCCAGAATGTTGGCCACGATGATCTCGGCCTTTTCGTCCTCTGCGATGACGTCCAGAAGGTTGCCCTCGCGGATTTCGATTTTATCCTCCATATGGTTGAGGGCAATGTTCTCCCTGGCCACTTTGACGGCCACCGGGTCAAAATCCACGCCGATGACGCGCGCACAGCCCAGCTCTCCGGCGATGATGGAGAGAATGCCGGTGCCGCAGCCGATGTCTAAGGCCAGGTCACCGGGGCGGATGTATTCCTCCAGCCTGGTCACGCAGAGCTGGGTGGTCTCATGGGTGCCGGTGCCGAAGGCCATGCCCGGGTCCATATTGACGACGATCTCGTCCGCCTCGGGGGTGTACTCCTCCCAGGTGGGCTTGATGATAATGCTCTTGCCGACGCGGGTGGGCTTGTAGTATTTTTTCCATGAGTTGGCCCAGTCATCCTCCTCCACCTCGGTGATGGACAGCTCGCACTCGCCGGGGTTCAGTCCGCAAGCGGGCAGCCGCTTGATACCGGTCAGCAGCTGGTGGATACACTCGTCACAGTCCAGCTTTTCATTGAAGTAGCCGCGCACGATGGACACATCCGGGTCCATGTTCAGGATGCTCTCGTCAATGTAGTTGATGGTGGGGTCCTCCTGGATCATCATCAGGTTTTCGCCGGATTCGATGACAACGCCCTTGGCGCCGACCTCATAAAACAGATTGACGATTGCTTCCTCTGCTTCCAGCGTCGTCGTGATTTGAACTTCTAACCAAGTCATGTATTACCTCCCAAGTCCTTATTTATCTAAGAATTATTATAATATGCTTCCCGCAAAGAATCTACCATAAGATTTTATTTTAACCGAATTTCCTTTAAAATGGAAGTGAAAATTTAAGAATGCCCCCGGGGCGGCCGTTCCCGGACGTCAATAAAACCCGCACTATTTTGGCGGTTGTAAGTAAAATATCGTTTCAACCTGTAACGGTATTCAGATTAATGTTATAATAAGGTTACTATTTATACCCAACAGAAGGAGAGATCGACCATGTCAGAAGAGAAAAAAACACCCCGGTCCATCCAGGAATACGTTCCTGGCAAACAGGTCACTTTAGCGCATATAATCGCCAAACCGAAAAGCGATGTCTATATTAAATTAGGGCTCGACGACGAAAACTGCGACGCCATCGGCATTTTAACCATCACCCCCAGCGAGGCAGCCATCATCTCGGCCGACGCGGGCACCAAGGCCGCGCCGGTGGAAATCGGCTTTCTGGACCGCTTCAGCGGTTCCCTTGTCATCACCGGCCGCGTGAGTGACGTCAAAGCCGCCGTACAGGAGATCTTAAACACCCTGCATTCCGTTTTGGGCTTCGATATTCCCAAAATCACCTATTCCTAAAAGATGGCGAGTAACCGAAACCGTGTGGCGCTCGTCGGCAAAATCGGCTGCGGCAAGACAACCCTGATGCAGCGCCTGACCCAGCAGGAAATCCACTACGCCAAAACCCAGCAGGTCACCTATACCGAGGATTTTATTGATACACCCGGTGAATTTATCGAGATGCCCTTTTTCTGCCGCCAGGCCATCAACGTGTCCTGCGACGCCGGGCTGGTCATTGTGGTGATCTCCAGCGTGGATACCCAGAACACCATCCCGCCCAACTTTGTCTTTACCTTTAACATTCCGGCCATCGGCGTTATCACCAAGATCGACCGCGAGGACGCCGATATGAAAAGAAGCTACCGTTTCATGAACTTCGCCGGCGTGAACAAAAAGAAAATCTACGAGGTCAGCGCCTTTACCGGCGAGGGCATCGAGGCGCTTGAGGAAGCCATCCACGGCTATATGGACAAGCACCGGAATAAAAAATAAACAGATCACCAGCCAGTCAAGGGGTATCGCCGCGATACCCTTTGATTCGATTATACAAATTTAACAGAAAGAAGTGATGATATGTCTCAGGCAGCAATCCCCTTCCGGGCCGACAATTACCTGACCGAAGACCAGGTGGCCGCCTATCTCAAAGCCAAAAAGCTTTACCCAGAGGACGCTGAGCTGGTGGTGGAGGATCTCCACGCCATCAAGGAAAGCATCGACGGCTACGTCAACCTCATCTACCATATATATGACCAAAACGGCAAATCCATGGTGCTCAAGCAGATTGTAAACGAGCCCCGCAGCAAAATGGACGAGGCCGCGGGCAGCAAAAACAGCAAATTCATGCACGACTGGAGCCTGGACATCGGGCGGCTGCGCAGCGAGATCGCCGTCCTTATTTTCTGGGATTCGGTGTACCCGGGCATCTGTCCGGAGATCTACCTGTTCGACGAGCAGGACGGCATCATTGTCATGGAGGACCTGACCGACCACAGCCTGCTGCGCTATGAGCACAGCCGCATGAAGAAATACCCGGATTTTCCGGCTACCCTGGGCAGCTTTCTGGCCCGCAACCTGTTCTATTCCTCCGACCTGCACCTGACCCGCTACAAAAAGCAGGAGCTGGAAAAGTTCTTCGAGAATCCGGAATACACCGCCCTCGACTTTTTTCTGTTCGAGGACTGCACCATCGTGTCGGATAACCGCTTCATGCCGGAGGCCACCTGGCCCCTGCGCAAGGCCATCATCGGCAACGAGACCATCCAGAACCGTATCCGCCAGATGCGGCACCAGTTCCTGACCCACAAGGAGTGCCTGATCCACACCGACCTGCATGCCTCCAACGTCATGGTCAACGACCACAGCATTAAGATCATCGACACCGAGTTCGCGGGTTTTGGCCCCATTGCCCAGGATCTGGGGCGGCTCATTGCCAGCTTCTGCCTCAACTTCTTCTCCTGGTACGGCGACGAGACGCACACAGAAGGGGAAAAGGCGGTTTTCAGGGCCTATCTTCTGGATTCCATCAACGCCCTGTACCAGACCTTTGAGGCCGAATTCCGGGAGCTGTGCCGCAAGAACCAGGCCGACAGCTACAAGCTGAGACACCTGGACGTGGACGCCTACCTGCTGTCCCTTTTCAGGGATACCCTGTGCTACACAGCGCTCAACGCCGCGTCGCGCATCGGCGACCGGGGCATCTGCTACGACTTCGAGCGCCTGCCCAGCGCCTGCCGGATCTATCCCGAACAGCTGGTCCTGCTCTTGTGCATCGAGCTGTTCTTAAACACAGGCGCGTACCACAGCGTCACCGACCTCACCGATTTCCTCAGGGGGCTGGCCGGAAAGCACCCGGCCCAGGCCCTGAACCAGGAGTAGCCTATGGAACCCTTAAACCGAGAAACCATCCAGGATTACCTGATCCGGAAAAAGATTTTTCCGGAGGGCGCCAGCCTGCATGTCATCGACCTGCACGAGGAGATTGAAAACATCGAGGGCTATGTGAACCTGATCTTCGCGGTCAGGGACTTAAACACCAACTGCTCGGTGGTGGTCAAGCAGCTGTTGCCCTACATCCGGGCCTTTAAGGAGGCCGACGGCGGCGACCACCCGGTGCTCATGGAGCGCCTGCGCACCGAGATCGCGGTGCTCACCTTCATGGGAACCCTGTATCCGGACATCGCCCCGGACATCTACCTCTTTGACGAGGCCGCGGGCGTCATTGTCATGGAGGATCTCATGGACCTGGAGCTGCTGCGCTTCGAGCTGACCGCGGGCGTTCCATGCCCGGACGTGGGCAAGAAAATGGGCATTTTCCTGGCCCTGCTGTTCTTCCACACCTCGGATCTGCTGATGACCGGACGCAGGCTGGAGGGCGTGAAGCACTTCTTCTACAACGACGAATCCAAGCGGCTGTACGACATTCTCTTTGTGAGTAATGTCCTGCTGTGCGCCGATAAGCCCCTGGAGCCCGAGGCCGAAGAAACCCGGCAGCGTATCCTGGCCAATGAAAAAATCCAGGCGCGTATCCGCGCCCTGGGCTATAAGTATCTGAATAACGACGAGTGCCTGATCCATAACGACCTGCACAGCTCCAACATCATGGTGGGGCAGGGTAAGGTCAAGATCATCGACACGGAGTTTTCCGGCTACGGGCCAAAGGCCATCGACATCGGCCGCCTGACCGGCAGCATGATCATCAACTATGTGTCCTGGCTGGGCTATAAGGGCGTGCCGGAGGACAAACGCCTGGCCATGCAGGCCTATGACCTGGACTTTATTTCGGACATGTACCACAGCTTTAACCGCACCATGGAAAAGCTCTGGGAAGAAAACCGCGGGGTCAGCTACCGCCTGAAGGTTCTGAGCTGTCAGGATGTCTGCGACGGCATCTTTCAGGACGCTCTGCAATACGCGGTCATCAGCCTGATCACCCGTATCTCCTCCGATATGGCCCTGACCTGCGACCTCAAGCGCATTGAGAAGCCTGCCCTGGGCTTTGTCCAGAAGCGTTCGCTGGAGATCGCGGAGTACACCCTGCTCATGACCGACACCTTCCAGAACATCGACGAATTCAACGCGTTCCTGCGCTGCTGCGCGGCCATCGAACGGCAGTAAAAAACAACCCGTATCGCCATGATACGGGTTGTTTTAATGAGGCATTCATTTCTTTGCCGGGCGCCTACTCTCCTGTCGCGGCTTGATACTCCTTGCTCCCAATATCTCCCCAGTCTGTCTTGCCCGAGGCAATGACCTCGCCGGTTTTCCGGACCACGGCGTACATGTCAAGAATGGATGTATCCACCGCACTGTATTCCTGTCCCTTCTGCTCATAGGTAACCTGCTCAAGAACCGCCAGGTCGCAGGCGTCATTCTGGGATTTCCGGTCGTAGACCAGCATCAGGCGCACCTGGCGTCCCTGGTCATCGGTGGATTCCCTGAGGACGAGCTGTTCGTTTCCCTTAGCGTCGCTAATCCAGCTACGGCTGATGCCTTCCTGACCTTCAAACTCCGCGGCATAAATCTGAGTCAGCACACCACTGTGCGTGAATGACGTTTCGCTGGACGCTGGTGCTTCTGCCTGACAGCCTGCGAACAAAAGGATAACCACAGCGGCGGTCATGGCGGTGATAAAGTAGCGGGTTAAAATCTTGTGTTTCATCTCTTTCACTCCTCGATCTTTACCGGATACTTTATCACAGTATTCTTTACTCTGGCTTTTACACCTCGACATGAATATAGCCGCTGGCGTAATAGGGCAGGACGTTCATGCCCAGGGCTTTGGCGGTCTGGGCCAGATCGCCCACGGCCACGCCCGGGCAGTACAGGTCCGCGGCGTCGCCCCGCTTGTGAAAGGACCATGCTACGCCGCCCACCTCGTCGTTGCGCGGCGCGCAGCGCACGCCGGAGGTGATGATGACAGGCTGGCCGTAATACTGGCGCAGGGCCTCGATTCTGTCCAGCAGAACGGGGTTCATCCGGGCCGGCCAGCCGTCACAGAGGCCCGCGCAGTCGCAGCGGTACTCATCCATCTCGAAGTGTTCGCTGGCCATCTCAGGCCCGGGATCGGGATCGGGCGCAGGGGCTTCCGGGGCTTCTGGCGGCATAGGGTCTGCCGGGGCTTCTGGCGGCTGGGTGGGCTGCTCCGTCGTGGGCTGAAGGGCGGCCGTGGGCGGCGCCGGTGCAGGCTCTGGCGGCAGAGCCCCGAAGATGAACACCAGTCCGGCGCTGCCGGCTGCCAGAAAAACGCCGAGGGCGGTTTTTTTATATTTCATTCTCTCTCCTTTTACTTCAATCAAAAACGGGCAGGCGTCTCCTGCCTGCCCGTTGAAATGCCGGGGATTTCTTTGTCTATTCTGTCTCCAGCGGCACGTCGGTTTTTGTGGTTTCGATCTTGACGGCGTTGGTGGCCTTGACCAGGGCAAAGCCCTCGGGCTCAAAGATCCCCTCGGCCAAAATGCCCTGGGCACCTGTCTTGATCTGCTCGTCGGTGATGTCCGCCAGGTAGTCTGGAATGCTCAAGCTGTAGCTCTTGCCGTCGCTGCGTTCAAAATACAATACTAAATCCTTACTTGTTTCTGCTGCCATTTGTTTTTTCCTCTCTTTCCTGAATTAACTGCTTACACATTTTCCACTAAATCGTCGGTGGTGACCCGCATACAGGCTTCACCGATGGGCTCCTGCAATGCCTTGATGTGCTTGTAGGTGGCGTAGAGCGCCTCGTCGGTGGCGGCGGGCTTGACGTCGCCGTAGGTTTTTGTTTTCTTCACGATTTTTCCCTTTTGCTCTCCATAATTGGAGACCACCTTCAGTGCCACTGCCTTTGTGTACTTTACAACTGCCATTTTCTGACCTCGCTTTCTGTCCCGCTTTTGGGGTACGCTTATATATCCGCAAAAAGCGTCTGGGGTCACAGGTGGCTTTAAAAAATTTTTGCTTCTTTATGTTTTTTTAGTCCTCCATCAGCACTCTGAGCCGCCGCAGGCCGCGGTGTATCCGCATTTTGACGGCCGACTGGCTGATCTGGCTGCCGGCGGCGATGGCTTTCTGGCTCTGGCCTTTCAGGTAATAGGCGGTAACGGCATTGCGCTGGTCGCCGGGCAGCTGTCTCAGGGCCTGCTTCAGCTTTTTTAAGCGCCTTTCTTTCTCGTGCTCCTCGTGGCAGGTCTGGATGGGCTGTACCGGATCGGGCACGCGCTGCCCCAGGGGGCTGCCGTCCCCGGCGGACGGGGCGTCCAGGGACACTAACGCCCCGACGGATTTATCAAAACGCCCCTCGCGCCTTTTTCTGAAATAGAAGTCCAGATAATTCCGGATATAGCCGGGAAAGAGGTGGTTGCGCTCTGGGTCGTAACGCTTCAGGGCCTCCAGAAAGGCGACCGCGCCGTCCTGGTAAGCGTCCTCAAAGCCGCCGTCCTCCATACAGCTGCCAGCCATCTTCAAAATCAGGGGGCGGAAGGTCTGGAGCAGCAGCTCCGCGGCCCGCTTATTCCCCTTTCGGGCTTCGTCGGCCCAGGTGTTGATCAGCTCGTAATTTTGGCCTTTCAATCACAGCTCCTTTCTCAATCCTCACGGATGCCGCGCAGGGTGAGCACCAGCTCGGGGTGATGGTACTGAACGGCCTCACAGTATTCGTTAAACTGGTCCTCTGCCGCCTCCTCGTCGCTTGCCCAGAGCTCCAGCTCCAGGATGCAGTCTGCCCGGACGGTGTAGGGGCGTTTTCTTCGCAGGATAGGCCTGCCGCTGCCTAAACGGTTCATCGCAATCCTCCTTTCTTTTCTCTCAGGGCCCACTCCGCGTTAAAGCGGGCCACGTCGTTATCGGGATACTGGGCCCGAACAGCGGCTTTCTCCTCGTCGGTGAGCGGCGGCAGAAGATTGAAGCCCATGATGTTATCGCCGCCCCCCTGAGTAGAACCATATAGAGAACACGGTTTATGATTTACAGTATTTATGAATGGTGCCGTCTCTGGTGCGTCTCCGGTGCGGGTCTGCGTCCACACCAGGGTGCGGGCTCCACTCTTTTCGGCGGTCACCCAGATCTGGGCAAGGCCGGAATCAAAGGGGATCAGGCGGTAGTCGCCAGCCTGCTGCCCGGTGTGCGGGGTGTAGTCAATGCGCCCGCGCTTCACCAGGTGCTGGCGCTGGTGATTGATTTTAAAGCGGTCCTTAAGGCCCAGGGCCTGTCCCACCACGGAGTTGGCAACCCTGAAAGCAGCGGGCCAGTACCAGCGCCCGTCCTCTGCCAGAATGGCGGCCCTGTTGTTATAGTACATGAGCAGATGCCAGTAGGCCTGGAGCAGCGGGCTGAGCCGCTGCTCCCCCAGCCACCTGTAAAAGGCCAGCAGCTCGGTCAGGTAGTTCATCAGACCATCTCCGCGGTGTCCGGGCACAGCTTTTCCATAAAATAACGCTGTCCCTTGGGGGTGACCAGGGTCTTCTGGTAAAGGTGCCAGCGCCCATGCCTGTCCCGAACGCTGTTTTCCCGCAGGACGAGCACGCCCAGGGCTGTGGCCCGCTGGGTGGGATGGTTCCAGCAGCCGGTGCGCCGGCACAGGTAGCCCTGCTCCCGCAGCCAGGCGTACAGGCGGTTCTGTCCCAGCTTCTTCTGGCTGCCCGGGTAAAGGAGCTTGGCCAGTGCCCCGACGCTGATACAGTCCTCGGCTACCTGTATGGTCTGGCCGAACAGGGCGTCGGGCAGGATTCGCTGGTAATCGGTCCGGGCTTTTTCCAGCTGGTATTCCACGACGTCGCAGCGGCGGAACATGCGCTCCAGGTTCCGGGCCAGGATGTCGATGCCCCGCGGGTCCTTTTTCAGGGCCTCCAGCTGTCCGGGCTCGATGTAGGCCCCGTAGTGCAGGATGGCGGGCAGGATCACGCTGGTCACATAGTGGCGGAAGCGGCGGGCCTTGTCCTGGCGGCTTGCCAGAATGAGGGCAAAGAGGCCGCTCTCGCTGATGACCAGGGTGGTGCGGCTGCGGCCGTTTTTATCGCGGACCGCGCGCCGCAGTATATCCTCTGGCTCCACATGGCGTTTGATGGCCTGGCGGTGATTCTGGTAATCCATGGCCTCACAGACGTCCTTGGCCACAAAATAGACGGTTGGCGAGAGGGCATTGCCCCCCTCCTGGCTGACCAGGGTGCGCACGCTGGCAAATTCCTCACTCTCAAAGACTTTCTGAATCAGGCGGCTCTCGGCGGTTTGGGTTTTGTTTGATTTCTGCATTGTAAAGTTCCTTTCGGAACACCGGTGTTCGTTTGTTTTTTTAAGCTTGATCCCATGATACCGCATTTTAAAAAACCGCGCTTTCCGCAAAAGCGGCCTTTTATGCCAAAAACGGGGGTTTTCGGATCAAAAGCACTGCCACAATACCGGGAAAGCCCCTGAATGGAAAATTTTGAGCTTAATTTAATTTTTGGGATGGCGGGTGAACTGAGAAGGGATTTTGGACATTAAAAAAACGCCACTGGGGCGTTATGGCTTTCTGGTAAGAATGATGCTATACTAGCCGGACAGGGATACCAACCTTGTGGCACTGTCACGGTTAATCTTGCCCCGGAAATGGGGTGCATTTCACTTTTCAAAGCCCCCCTTTTTATGTTGCCTGCGCGTTTGACTCCACGCCCTCCCGGTACGCCACATAATCTAAAAAACGCCGGACGGCCAGCGACGCGCTTTTTTTATCCCTGAGCGCCAGACCGATGCGCCGGTAGGCGGGCACCTCCAGCTCCTTTGCCACAATGCGGTAGGGAATCCGCCGCAGAATGAGCTGGGGCAGGATGCTGATGCCCAGTCCGCTCTCCACCATGGACATGATGGCATAATCGTCCCAGGTGGTAAAATGGACTCTGGGCGTGATGCCGCACCGCTCAAAGATCTCAGAGATTTCCGCCTTCGCGCCTTTTTCCAGCAGCATGAAAGGATCGTCGCACAGCGCCCGGACCGGAAAGCGCTCACACCCCGCCAGGGGGTGAGCCTCCGGCAGGACCACCATCAGCTTGTCCTGCACCAGAAACCGGGTCTCGAAATCCGGGTGGGTCGGCAGTCTCAGAAAGCCGCAGTCCACCCGCCCCTCCTGTATCCAGGCCTCGATCTCGGTGTAGTCGCCCAGGAGCAGCTCGTAGTCGATGTTAGGGTAATCCCGCTGAAAGGCCCGGATAATGTTGGGCAGCCAGTGGGTCGCCACGCTGGAAAAGGTGCCAATGCGGATGAGCCCGGACTGCAGGCCGTTCAGCTCCTCGATCTGGTTCTGGAGCTTCTGGTACTCTTCGCACACCCTCCGGGCGCAGGGCAGCAGCCTCAGACCGTCAGAGGTCAGCCGCACGCCGGAGCGCCCCCGTTCCAGCAGGGATACGCCCCACTCCCGCTCCAGGTCGGCGATCATGCGGCTGATGCCGGACTGGGAGTAGTTTAAAACCTCCGCTGCCCGGGTAAAGCTGCCGTACTCGACGGTTCTGATAAACGCCATATATTTCTGCAGGTTCATGTCCATACCGGTTTGCCTCCTAATATCTGTTTTTATCATGCTGATCATGCTAAAGATTCGCTTTTGTGATTCATAGCTTCATGATACACTATAGCCACAAAGTTTTCAAGGGAAAGGAACAAACCATGTTTTTTATCAGCGATATTTACACCACAGCACCGGCGTCCTTTCAGACCCCGCTTCAGGAAAAGGTCTACCAGACCCTCGAGGCGCTGGCCGTCCCCTATGAGCGGGTCGAGACCGATGAGGCCATCACCATGGAGGACTGTGTCCAGATCAATCAGAAGCTGGACATGCAGATGGTCAAAACGCTGTTTCTGTGCAACCGCCAGCAGACAGCCTTTTACCTCTTTATCACGACCGGGGACAAGCCCTTTAAGGCCCGGGACTTCAGCGCCGCCTTGGGGGTGCCCCGGGTCTCCTTCGCACCTCCGGAGCGGATGGCCGCTATGCTGGGCACCAAAATCGGAGCGGCCACAGTTTTCAGCACCCTGCTCGACCCCGGGCAGCAGATCCGGGTGGTCGTCGACCGGGACGTGGCCGCCGGGGCCTGGTACGGGTGCAGCGACGGCACCACCACGGGCTACATGAAGCTGGAAACCAGGCGAATTCTTCAGGATTTCCTGCCCTGGGCCGCCCACACACCAGCGCTGATCGAGGTGTAGCATGAGCCTGTATCCGAACCGGATCGTGGTCAAGGTGGGCACCTCTACCCTCACAAACGACCTGGGCCAGAACGACCTGCGGGCCTTTGACCGCCTGGCCTGTGTGCTGGCCGACATCCAGAACATGGGCTATGAGGTGGTGCTGGTGTCCTCGGGCGCCATCGCCGTGGGCGCCAACAAGCTGCAGATGAAAGCACGCCCTGCCAGCATGCGCCTCAAGCAGGCCGCCGCCGCGGTAGGCCAGTGCCGCATCATGCACCTGTACGACAAATTTTTTGGCGACTATGACAAGATCACAGCCCAGATCCTGCTGAACGCCGAGGATATGGAGCTGGAGGAAAAAAAGGAAAACCTGATCAACACCTTTGACACCCTGCTGGACCTGGGTATCCTCCCTGTGGTCAACGAAAATGACTCGGTCAGCTATACAGAGATCGAGTCCGGGGACCGGCTCTTTGGCGACAATGACATGCTCTCCGCAGTGGTGGCCGTGCTGTGCCGGGCCCAGCGGCTCGTCATCCTGTCCGACATCGACGGCCTTTACGACCGCGATCCCCGCCTGCATCCGGACGCGCGGCTCATCGAGCAGGTAAAAGCAATCACGCCCGAGCTCGAGAACGCCGCCGGAGGCGCCGGCTCGCGCCGCGGCACCGGCGGCATGAAAACAAAGCTCCAGGCCGCCAGACTGGCCACCCGGCAGGGCGTAGACACCATCATCACCAACGGCAAAAATCCGGCCGCCCTGTACCGCATCGTCCAGGGTGAGCCGGTGGGCACCCTGTTTGCGGGCGCGCCCTGCGGTTACTGAGAATGACAAAGAAAGCCAACCCGTATCGCGGCGCTACGGGTTGGCTTTCTTGCCCCCCCGCCACGGCAGAGAAAGGCCGGTCCCATCCAAAAAGGACACTGGTGCACCAGTGTCCTTTGCTCAGTTTTTGTCCCAGTACTTTTGCTCAAAATCCGCGGGCGAGATGGGCTTTGAGATATAGTAGCCTTGAATGCTGTCCACCTCCAGGTCACAGACGGCCCGCAGCTCGTCCTGCTCCTCGACGCCCTCCACGCACACGGTTATGCCCACGCTGTGGCACAGCTTGATCACCGATGCGATAAAGGAACGGTTAAACACGTTCTCGTCCCGGTCGATGGCCTCGATAAACAGCCGGTCGATCTTGACAATATCCGCCGGCGACTGGGACAGCATCCCCAGTGAGGAATAGCCTGTGCCAAAGTCGTCCATGGCGATCTGGATGCGCATGCCCCGCAGATGCTTGAAGATCTCCTTCAGGCCGCCCATGTCCGTGACAAAACAGCTCTCTGTGAGCTCCAGCACAATGTGCCGGGAATCCAGCTCGTTTTCGGCCAGGGTTCTCTCCACATGCTCGGCAAAGGATTCGTCCAGCATCTGGAGATAGGAAATATTCACGTTCATGATAAAATCCGGCTCGATGGCGGACCATTTTTTGCAGGTCCGGATTGCCTGCTCCAGCACCCATTTGCCCACAGGCACGATGAGGCCGCTGGATTCCAGAAGCGGGATAAACTCAACCGGAGTCACCTCGCCAAAGGGCGTGCCGGACCACCGCAGCAGCGCCTCGGCGCCGGCCAGGCCCAGGTCCTTTGAGTTTGCAAAGGGCTGGTAAACCAGCCGGAACCCCTCCATGCCGTTCACCACGCTCAGCTGCAGCCGGCTGGTCAGCTCCAGGGCCCGCAGCTTTGAGCGCATCAGCGTTGGGGCATAGGCCGTCATGGTATTCTTTCCCTTGTTTTTGGAGGCTTCCAGCGCGCTGGACGCACATTTGATCAGGTCCGGATAGTTCTGGCTGTCCTGTCCCAGCAGGGTCATGCCTGCGGATACGGTACAGAAATATTCCTGGCCGTCCAGGGTGTGCACCCGGTTGCTATAGACATGGAGCCGCTTGTAGATCTCCTCCAGCTCCTCCACGCCCGCGCCGGGGCAGACCACGGCAAACTCGTCGCCGTCAAACCGGTACATGCTGGCCTCCTCAGGCAGCAGCTGCTGCACGGTCTGGGCGAACTGGCGCAGCACGCCGTCGCCGAAAAGATGGCTGTTAAGGTCGTTGATCCGTACGAAATCGTCCAGCCCCAGCAGGATCAGCCCGCCTGGATTTTCGGTTTGCTGGTCGAGCAGGGCGCTGATCTCCTTCTCACATTCCCGGTAGGTAAAAAGCCCGGTGGTGTAATCGATCTTGCCCATTTTTCCAAGGTCTGTCACCACCCCGGCAAACATGGCCGGCTGGTTCTGGTCGTCTTTCTGCAAAACACCCCGGCAGAGTACCCATACGTACTCGCCTTTGCGGTTGCGCACCTGGTATTCCACATGGTGTATGTCGGTACCGCCCCGCAGCATTTCGTCAATGCTCTCAATATAGCGGGCGCGGTCCTTTTCATGAACCAGCCCGCCCCACATGGGCACCAGGCCTTCAAACTGCCGGCCCGGCAGCTCAAAGTCCCTTTCCATGTTTGGAGAAACCAGGGCCATGTCGGTCTTCATGTCCACAATATAGACGTAATCATCGGTACTCCGGATGATCGCGCTGTAAAAAAGGGCAGGGTCAACCGTAAATCTTTCAAAAAAATTATCTGACTGTGCCATAATCATTCGATCCCCTCTAAATAAATGTACTCACTTCCACAGCGATTCTTCCTGGCCTGCCAGTCGTTCCCATATAACGCTTTCAGGCATCCCCAGCCCACCGGACTTTTCAAAATCTCATTTCCCCATTATATCAGATGAACACCAAAAGCGCAATATGAGCCCAGGCGGTTCAAGGGGTATTGCGGCGGTACGGCTTGGGGAAACCCCTTCAACAAAAAAACAGCGGTCTTTGCGATCCGCTGTTTTTTTATTTATGCCATCAGCATATTAATAATCGTGATAATCTCCATATTTTCTATGGCTTCATCGCTGTCTAAAAAGCTGGAAAAGATATTTTCCTTTGCCATTTCCATTAATTGTTCCATTTCACTCATGGCTGTTTCCTCCTCAATATTTTCCATAATCCGCCACAAACTCGGTCACAGCTTTCAGGTTTTCCGCCTTGCCGTCCGCTTCTGTCAACATCACCTTGTTCGTGGTAAACACGTAGCCGCCGCCTGGCGCCAGCTCGTCGATGAGCTGCTTGGCAATATCCACACATTCCTGTGGCTTTTTGTAGATCAGATCGTTGACCTTCATGCCGCCTGCCACGCAGATGGTGCCGCCCACAGCCTTTTTCGCCTTGCGCAGGTCGTCATCCTCGAAAAGACCGATAATACAATTTTTGGGCAGCGCATTAATGTATTCGTAAAGGTGCTCCCAGTTTTTTTCAAAGTAAATGAGCAGCTTGTAGCCCCGCTGTGCGAAGAACTCGACATAGGCCTTGAAGGATGGCCAGTAAACCCGCTCAAACTCCTTCGCACGTAAAAACTGCGGCAGGTGCAGAAACAGGCTCAGGTAGCGGTCGGGCTGAGGTTCGGGCGACATGCCCAGGGTGTACCGGATGGATGGCTCCACCAGGGCCATACTGGCCGCGTTCACTTTGTCCGGGCAGCGCTTGACATCCATCATAATCCCCTTGAAATCCCGCAGATAGTCTAAGATCAGGTCGGTCGGCATAAAGGGCGCCATGGCAAAAATGACGGGCAGTCCATGCTCCTGCTTCATTCTTTCAGCCCCTTTTGCCTTGTTCTCGCCGAATTTCGCGCTCTCGGACAGGGCAAAAGCGAACCGCTGGAATTTTTCCTCCAAGGTACCGCTCTGAAAAATAGCGGCTTTTTGCGGGATAATCTCATTGAGGATAAAGCCCATGGGGTCGGCGATCAGCTTGTCGTAATCTGCGGCAGTCATGAGCTCCGACTTGCTGGAGGCCACCTGGATGGTTTCAGTGGATTCGCTGTTGTCATAAATACCGCCGCCCAGCGCTTCGACAAACTGAATCGGATTGGAAATCCCGGCGGTCAGCGCAGCGTCAAAAGGAAAATCGGACAGGGCCTTACTGTAGGTCTGATATTCCAGCTCCGGGTCCTGCTTTGCGTCGTTCAGCCTTGTCCCCGCATAGGCAAAGGCCCAGCTGTCCACCAGGCTGAAAATCGGCACCCGGTCGTTTTCTCTGTGCTCGATGGCATTGGACATGCGCCGTACACGTTCATCATAAAGTTTTAAGGGTTCGTTCATTTTATATTCTCACTTTCTAAAAATGGTTTATTGGTCATTTTATCCGCAAGCCTGACAGCCAGCGGCGTTACCAGCAGCGCCGTCAGATAGCCCGATGCCAGCGCAAGGGGCATCCCCGCCAGGAAGGCCATGAAAAAATAAGGCGGAAAACCGATTTCAAGCGCTGTAAAGGCAAAGGACAGGATCGTACAGAAATACACTGTGTTGACCAGTGTTGAAATCAGCTTAAAGGGAATACTGCCCTCGGGTGCGCCGCATTTCAGCGCCAGCTTTACCGCCCAGCTGTTAATGGGCAGGATGGCCCCGGCCGCAAACCCGATGACCAGTCCCTCCAGAATCTTGATTAAAATACCTGGGAAAGGTATGAATCCTGCGTTGGCATAGGTCATAACCAACGACATGGCAATGGCCAGGAAAAGCGCAAACCAGAAATTCAAAACCAGGCCAAAGGCTTTTTTTGTAAACATATTCTTATCTCCCCGTTATGGATTATTCTCATTCCGCTGTTTTTTCAGCACACAAGGAACATCACAAAAGTAAAAATCAGTTCCTCGGTCGACTGGAATCCCTCGCCGCAATAGGGTGCGGCTTCTGCCGACAGCCGGTTATTTTCCATGGTTTCGGGAAAAGAATCATAGTATTCTGATTTGAATTCAGTGTTCATTTTGTCCTCCTCAGTACTTTCCGTACTCTTTAACACAGCTCAGAACCGCTTTCAGGTTATCAACCCTTACATCCTTCAGCCTCAGGAGTGATTTGTCAAAGCTGAAGATATACTTTCCGCCCGGAGCCAGAATATCCAAAAGCTGTTTCGCTTTATCAACACATTCCTGCACCGTTCCTGTTTTCAGCAGGTTGAGCGGATACAGGCCGCTGATAATCTGCCGGCCGCCAACCTTCTGCTTGATTTCCTCCGGGTCACCGTATTCAAAGAACAGCGCAGTTCCTTCCGGCAGCTCGTTGAGGTAGTCCAGATAGCGGCTCCAGTCCTGCTCAACCATGATGTTCGCGCCTATGCCGGCCTTGTCCAGAGCCTCGACATAGGCCTTGAAGGTGGGCCAGTAAAACCGTTTGAAGTCTTTCTCACGCATATAAGGCGCCATATGAAGCGGAATAAAGGTCCGGCGGTAGCGGTCCGACATGGGGGTGATCCCTGCCTTAATGGTCAGGGGCAGCATCGCTTCGCAGGCGGCCTCTACCTTATCCGGCACACGGCGTATATCCTTGCTGATGCCTGTAAAGGAGCGCAGCTGGTCTGCCAGCGAATCAAAGGAGGTCGGGCTGCAGGTCGTTGCCAGATTATAAACCGAGCGCCCGGTCCGGGCCGCGATGGCCGCGCATTCACCCGCCGGCTGAAGAAAGCCCGTGATAAAATTGGAGAAAGCTCTGGCAAAGGCTTTGTTTGCCTTAAAGCCCCCTTCCTCCAACGCACCGTAAATTCTCGGGAGAACCGTATCGCAGATGGTTTTATAGGGATCGGCGATAAAAGCGTCGTAATCCTCCACCTCCATGCCGTGTACCTCGGGGTGCTGAATAAAGCCGTCGGTTCCAGGCATAAAGTTACGGGCCCTGAGCACGCTGTAAATCTGCGGCTGCCGCAAAATCGCGCCGAAGACCACGTCCGAATCAAAATCCCGGCTGGCCGTCTCGATGGCCTCCAGATTTTTGGCCACGCTGTATTGCTCGGCCTTTAAACTGAATCCCGCGTATTCGAGGCAAAACGCATTATCCCCGTTGACCATCATCGGTACACGTTCAGGCGGCTCCAGATCATATACATTTTCAAAGAGCTTATTTCTCTTTAAGGTTTCCTGTGAAAATTCCATTTTTTCCTCCAGAAATTTAATTTATTCGCGAATATGTTTTATACATGTCTAAATTATACGCGTCTAATGTAATTGTTGTCAAGTATTTTTTATACATGTCTAATTCCTTAAGATTGCATTTTTTTATTGAATATGGTTTAATATTAGACAAGACTAAATTGGGAGAACAGATATGGCTTACGATCCAAGTACAAAACAAAAAATCTACGAGGCCGCTAAAAAACTCTTTATACAGGAGGGCTTCGGTGTCAGCAGCCGCAAAATCGCCTGCCAGGCCGGCGTCAATCTGGGCCTCATCACCTATTATTTTAAAACCAAAAACAACATTGCCCTGATGATCATGAAGGAAACCTATGAGATCATCGGGGCGCACCTGAAATATGTCATCGATCCCGGCGAAGACCTGCTGCTCTATCTTATCACCTACCTGAATATCTGCTACCGGGCCCACCACAGCGAAAATGGACAGCTTTTTTTCACGCAGATGTTCGAGGAGGATCTCATCGAGGAATCGATCTATACAGGCAATAACCAGACGGCCCTTTACCGGAAGCTGGTCGATACCTACATGGGCGGCAATGGCAGCTCGCCCGAAAAGAACTTTTCGATCTTCCAATCCGTGTTACAGGGCACGGTGCGCAATCTTTTTAGAAGATCTCAGGTTTTACCGGAAATCACCTATGATGACCTCTTTATTTACACCATCCGCGCTTTTTTCTGGGGCTTGGGCCTGGCCTGCACCGATGCTGCTGTGAATGACCTTAAGGAGCGGTCGGACAAAGCGGCCGAGGCAGTGATCCGGAAATACCCTCATCTTTTAGACCCCGGTATTTTTCTTTTTCAGGAGGACCCGCTCAAAAACGGTCCGGACAGCTGACCCCGGCCAAGCCGTACCGCCACGGTACGGCTTGGGGGTTCTCCGCCCTAATCTCCCCAGAGCGCCCGCATGCCCGCCAGCACGGTTTTGGCCCGTTCATAGCCCTGCTCGTTCTGCGCTCCGCTCTGGTGCGTTTCGATTACAAAATCATGGGCGAGATAGATACAGCTGCGCCGGGTCTGCAGGTCCAGGTCTTCATCAAAAAAATGGAAATTATAAAAACTACAGGTGTCGTCATAATTTCGTCGGTTGTCTGCGAGCCTGACGCTCACGCGTGTTTTTACCGGCACCATCAGCGCGCCTGCGCCTGCCAGATAGGGGTAGCCCTTTTCCAGCCCCAGCCATTCTGCCATGTACCGGCGGTACTGGCCCTCGCTCAGACAGTGCGTCCGCATCATCCGCCGGATATAGTCCCGCGGGCCGGTGCCGTCGGCCAGACCGCTGTGGATTCTGCCGTCCTCCAGGTAGTGAACACGGCTGTTACTGCCGTACTCGTCATAAACCGCTTCTATAAAAAGAATATTTTTACTCCTCAAAGTTTTATTTTCTGGCACATTTGTCTTCTTCATGGTTTTTCTCCTTTAAATTTTGATCATAAAAAAAACAGAAAGCACTCAAGCCTTCTGTTCCAGTGGGTGACAGCAATTCCCCATTCGACAGTCCGTCTATTAAATTTTCGTTTTTTCCTGTTTTCAGGGGTTTAAAGAGCTTCAACGGCTCTTTAAAAAAATAAAATATTTTATTTTTACTATTTTTATTAAGTATATCGTATACAATAAGGGTTGTCAATACTTTTTTATAAAAATAATATTTTATTGTTCTTCTTTTAGCCGATATTCATGCCCTTGCTTACTTCTGTCTGTTCTGGATCTCTTAACAAATTTGCCCAATCAAAAAAAGCCGCCCGCGGGCAGCCCCTTTTGTCCCATCATCATCTCACCGCAGGTAGTGGCGTACCTTAAGCACTGCCCCGGATGCCTCCGCGATCTGGCGGCAAGCGGCCTGCCCCTCCGGGCTCATGGTGTCGATGATGGTCATATAGACCCTGGCAAACCGCGCGGCGTTTTCCGCGAAGCGGAGCATGTGCTCAAAGGCGTGCGCTGCCTGGGGGCGGCACAGAGCCTCGTATTCTGCTGCGTCCGGCGCGTTCAGGCTCACGGACACCACGTCCACCAGGCCGTCCAGCCAGGGGGTGACATCCTCGCCGTACAGGGTGTCGGCCAGGCCGTTGGTGTTCAGCCGAACCGCCACGCCGTACTCACGCTTCAGCACCCGGGCGACCTCCAGAATATCCTTCAGGCGGCAGGTGGGTTCTCCGTAGCCGCAAAAGACCACCTCGTCATACTTTGCCATATCCCGGCCCCGGATATCGTCCAGTATCTCCTCCACTGACGGCTCATGCTCCAGCCACAGCTCGTCCATGCGGCTGGCCTCCTCCTCCCGGTTAAACCGGTGGCAGAACACGCAGCGGTTATTGCAGCGGTTGGTGGCGTTCACATACAATGCTTTTTTATCCTTATAGGCCGTACTCTCTGTTTCATAGGTAATGACCATGCTTATTCACTCCTGTCTTTGATGTTAAGATTATACCATTTCACGGCTGAGGTTTCGATGATCAATTCTGTCAGAATATGGATCATTTTTGACTTCTTTTAAGCTTTTCATATAGCATGTACCCTGAATTCCGGCCAAAACGCAAAATTCAACCCGTACCGTGGCGGTACGGGTTGATTGAAGTGACTGGGCTGCCTACTGCTGTCCGAAATCCAGGCGGATATCGCCATTGTTGTTGTTGATGACAAAGCGGCTGGTGGCGCTCTGGTTTTCATCCCGGACGGCTTCCTCGTATTTTTCGCCGTCAACCACCACCTTGCCCAGGCTGGTGCTCAGCTGGTAGCCGGCTGTCTCCCGGGGAATATTGGTCTTAATGCTCACATCACCCAGATGGGCCGTCACGTTGATCTGGCCCTCGATGGCCCCGCTCAGGCTGATCTTGCCGTTGTCGTTCTTGAACTGGCCGCCCTTGAGGTTCAGCCCCTCGCCGATAATATCGCCCAGGTGGTCCTCTGCGGTCAGCATTGTGTAGGCACTGTCCGCCAAGGTGATCTTGCCATTGTCATTCTTGAGGCTTCCCTCATCGGCGCGGATATTCGATGTCCTGATTTTCCCAAGATGGTTCTCCACCGTAAAGCTTTTGGTCTCAACATCGCTCGCGTCCAGATCGCCGTTGTCCAGCTTTATGTACACGCTGTCTGCTTTGACGGTGGCCATATCTATATTGCCCAGATGGTTCTGGATCGACAGCGCCTTAAAGGCCCTGGGGCCGTTAAACTGGAGCTTACCATTGTCCACCCTGGCGTCCAGCGACTGGCCGGTTTCCTTTTTATCCAGGTAGACCTTGATTTTTGAGTTGCCGTAAATGTTGCCGACGCCCATAAATACCATGCGGTGTTCCTCCTGGCTCTTGCTGGTGATGGTGGTCGTGTTTCCATCCTGATGGACCTCCGGCTTTGCCGAATCCTCATAATAAACCGCCTCGATGGCGTTTTCGTCGGCCAGGATGATTTCCAGATCGGCCAGTGAGAAATCAATGTCAAGGTTCTCTATTTTACCGGGGATCTTCTGATATTCCAGCTTTTTTTCCTCATACTTCATCACGTGGATGCCCTTGCTGTCAATATAGGTGGAGGTCATGCCGCCCAGCAGCATGCCCACCCCGGTGAGCAAAAGCCCGCCGGCGGCCAGAATCCCGCCGATTTTCAAAAGCTTTTTCGATTCAAATTTCATGCGTTTTTCCTCCATTCCAAAATCGCTTCCGCCATACGCTTAAAGCCGTTGATCACCCAGGGGATCAGGCGGTACATTCCCACGCCCAGCAGGATGCCGAGCCCAAGGGCAAAGGCGCCGCCGCCCACGTAAAACAGGGTGGCTGCCGGGCTCTGGAAGATCAGGATCAGCCCGATCAGCATCCAGAGGAAACCGCTAAGAACCAATGCCGCCGCGGTCACCACAAAGGCGAACAGAAAAGCGAAGACCACCACCATCACGACGAAGACCAGGGCCGCGGCCACGATGACCAGCGGCAGGGCGATGGGCGCGGCGAAAATGGATAAGATGACCACCAGCACCACCGGCATTTTCTTTTTGTCCTCCCCGCTGTCCTTCAGGGCGTACTCGCTGCGCAGCTGTGCGGCCAGCTTGGCCGGCGAGCCCAGCTCCCCGATGACCCGGTCCTCATTTTCCGGCCCGGCGTCGTCAAAATACTCATTGTAATATACCATCGCACTCATCTTTTCATCCTTTGGCAGCTTTCTCAAGTGCTTTTCCAGCGCCGCCATATACTCTTCACGATTCATTCACGCCACCTCCTATCAGAAGCGAATCTATTTTTTCCTTGTAAATATCCCATTCTTCCCGGTATTCTGTCAGCCTGGCCCTTCCGCTCTCCGTAATGGCGTAATAGCGGCGGTTCCGCCCCTGAAAGGGCTTATCGTAGGTGGCCAGGTACTTTTCCTTTTGCAGACGCCTGAGCACCGGGTAAAGGGTGGATTCCGAAATATCCAGCACACTTTTGACCCGCTGTGTCAGGCTGTAGCCGTAAGCGTCCTCCTCCGAGAGCACAGCCAGCACACAGGCGTCCAGAAGTGCAGAGCCTAATTGAAAAATCATCCTCGCATCTCCTTTCTTTATATCGTTAATGATATTATACAACGTATAATATCATTTTGTAAAGTATATTATTTAATTTTTATTATTTAGCCGTCTCACCGCAGCATACCGTACCCGCGGAACAGTAACCAAAAAGAACCCGTATCGCCACGATACGGGTTCTCAAAATGTCAAACTCTTTAAAAGGCGCAGTCCTGGGCTGCGCCGCTTCTTTTTCACTCTTCTTAAAAAAACTTGACGGCACATTCGCCGGAGATGACCTTTTCCTGGATTTCATGGGTCCTTTCGGCTGTGATGTACTGGCAGAGAAGCTTCTTAAAGCCATAATTTTCCCGGTTGATCAGGATCACCGGAGTGGTCACTTCCTCCAACGGATAGCCGGGCAGCTCCACCACCCGCTGGTTGAGGTCAGGCTGGTAATGGTTGTACCAGCCGTCCCGGCGGTAGATAAAGCAGTCCACATTTTTCTTGACCAGCAGCTCGCTGAAACTGGCGTAGGGCGTCTGGACCAGCTCCACGTCCTTTCCCTCGCAGAGCTTCTGGGAAATGGCGTACTGGTCAATGCTGTTCCGGTCCACGGCCATGCGCATGCCGTCCTCGATCTCTGTTTTGTCCTTATCCAGAAAATACAGCACATAGGGCTCAGAATAGACGCTGCCGGTCAGCTCGATGGCCTTTTCCAGAAAATCATTTTCACTCAGATAGCGCTCCGCCGAGCTTTTAGACACAATGATAAAGTCATAAATCATCTCCTTAAGGGCCGCCAGACGCTTCTCAGAGCCTGTGACATAGGCAAAGGAGAACGGAAAGGGGCTTTTTTCCATCTCCTCGCAGATGGCTGTGGTCAGGCTTGAGAAGGAGAGTGTCATGGGCACGGGCATGGTGCCGGTCAGCGATCCCCAGTTGGTATAGGGGTAAAGCTTCTCGTAGTCAATCTCTGTGACAAAGGTTCCCTTGACCCCGTTCTTCCGGGTTTGGATACAGGCGTCCTGCTCCAGAGTGGCGATGGCTTTCTGGACAATGCCCCGGGACACGTCAAAGCGCTGGGTGTACTCCGCGATGGTGGGCACCCGGTCGCCGGGCTGCATGGTGTAAAAATCCCGGGCGATGTTAATGGTGGCGAGCCCTGTTTTTTTATAAAAGGTTGGCTTCATTGGTTATTCCTCATGCTTTCAATATCATTTTACAATAGCACGGCTTTCCACTTTTGTCAACCGGCCGCCTCCAGCATGGCCCGGGCCACGCCGTACAGGTCGCCCAGCACCGGGTAATCCGCGTTTTTCATGATCTCGGCGTCCCGGTCCTCATTGACGGCACAGAGCCGCCCGACGCTCTTTACGCCGGATAAAAACTGGACCGAGCCAGAGATGCCAAAGCACAGCAGCAGTTCTGCCGAGATGGCGCTGCCGCTGAGGCCGATCTGGCGGCTCTGGGGCAGAAAGCCCCGCTCCACCAGCACCCGGGAACACATCAGATCCGCGTCCAGCCTTTCGGCCAGGTGCTCAAACAAGGCCAGGTCGGCTTTATCCCTCAGGCCACCGCCCACAGCCACCACCACAGGCCGGCGCTCCTGCTCTGGCAAAGGCGCGTCGGAGCCGGCCTCGATTGCGAGCCGGGGCCCCGGGGCTTCGGGCAGCCCGCAGGGGATGATCTCGCAGTCTGCCGCGGCGCCGGAGGACGCTTTAAACACGCCCTGGCGGACTGTGGCGATCTGGGGCCGGGCGGTTTTTGTGAGAATGCTGGCCATGATGCGCCCGCCAAAGGCCGGGCGGGTCTGCACCAGCTGCCCCTCACGGTTGAGCTCCAGCCCGGTACAGTCGGCTGTCACCCCGGTCCGAAAGGCCGCCCCCACCGTGGGCGCAAGGGAACGCCCCTCAAGGGTCGCGCCAAAGAGCAGGATCTCCGGCTCCAGACGCCGCACACAGTCGGTCACGGCCGCCCTATGTCTCTCCAGGCAGAACATCCCGGCGTCCGGAGCGCTATAAAGGTATACCCGGCGCAGGCCGCTGCGCCGCAGGGCCTGCCTGAGCTCCGGGGTCAGTCCCGCGCAGATGAGCACGCCGGCCGTTTCACCGGCCAGCTCTCCGGCCTTTGCGGCCAGTTCGGCGCACACGGGGTGCAGGCCGCCGAGGCCCTCCTGTAAATAGATTAACGCTGTGCTCATTTTGCTGCCTCCCTTGTGCTTCTCCACACCTCTAGCAGGAGCGCCGCGCCCTGGCTGTCGCTCAGCTCCAGAACGGGCTGCCGGGCCGCTGTCTCAGGCTGGAACAGGCGCACCACCCGGGTGGGCGAGCCTGCCAGCCCGTAGGTGGTGCTGTCCCGCTCTTCCAGATCGTCCAGAGCCAGTCTCTGGATCTCCTGCTTTCCGGCCTTCAGCTTTGCCCGCAGTCCCGGTATCCGGGCTTCGCAGATGGTCGGGTTGACGGCCAGCACCAGGGGCAGGCCGCCGCTGACCTGGCAGGTTCTGCCGGTCAGCTCCTGGCGGACCGCCAGCCTTTGCTCGTCCGCGCCGGTGATCTCGCGCACCCAGCCCATAACCGGAATGCCCAGCTGCTCTGCCAGCGAAAAGGGCACCTGGGCCGTGTCGCCGTCGGTGGTCTGCTGTCCGCAGATAATCAGGTCTGCACCGCCCAAGGCCCGGATTCCCTGGGCCAGTGTGCGGGCTGTCATGAGCACATCGGCCCCTGCAAAGGCCCGGTCACACATGAGACAGGCATGGTCCGCAGTCATGGCCAGAGCGGTGCGCAGAGCCTGCCCGGCGCTCTCCGGCCCCATGCTCAACGCTGTGACCTCGCCGCCCAGAGCCTCTCTCAGCCGCAGGGCGGTCTCGATGGCGGGCAGGTCATAGGGATTGATCTTGTTTTCGCCGGTCCGCACCAGCAGGCCCTTTTCCCTGTCCATGCCAGCCTCTGAGAGCGCCGGAACCTGCTTGATACACACGATTATCTTCATTTAAAAATTCCCTCCGGATCAAATGCCTGCTTCACGGCCTTTATCTGGTTCCGCACCGCCTCCGGCACAAATTTCCAGGCCAGCTCCCGCTTCATCAGGCCTGCGCCGTTCTCGGTGACAATCTGCCCCCTGTCCCCGGCAGCCCGGGCGGCCCATTCTGCCGTCAGTGCCTGGCATTTCTCCCATTCCCCGGGGGTCTCCGGCAGGAAATTGACGTGAAAGCGGTTCTCCGCGGCCGCGCCGTATATTACGGCGTGCACGCCGCTCCGGGTCATGCCCTGATGGTACATTTCCAGATAGTCCTCTGCCTTTTCCGCCGGCCCCTTCAGGTCTGAGGACAGGCGTGTGAGCCCGGGCACAGCCGCGACGAGGGCGTCGAGCTTCCCGTTGGCCAGCTCGGTCACCACATGGCGCAGCTTTCTGAAGCGCTCGATCTCGTAACGCTCGCTGGCCGCCCAGGTCTGCTCCTCACTGCCGCCCAGTCCCTCAAAAATATCCAGCTGCTCAAACAGCGCGCCCTCCAGCGTGTCGGGGTCATCCCCGGCCAGCTCGATGTAAACCGCCGCCCCGGCGTCCTGGGGAAACCCGGGCAGCTCCTGCAGGGCGGCGCTGCTCTGCCGCCCCTCCGTGAGCAGGCTGAGGGCGGCCCGGTCGTAATATTCCATCACGGTCACACTGCCGCTGTTCTCAGTCTGGGCCAGCGCCCGGCACAGGGCCAGCGCCTCCTGATCCGCGGGCAGAAAGTACAGCACACCCCAGGCGCAGTCCGGTTTTTTCGCAAGCTCCAGCTCAAAGGCCAAAGCCATGCCCAGCTGCCCCTCACTCCCGGCAAGATAGTCGATCAGATCAGTCTGCGGGACGGCCACCAGTCCGTTCAGCACCCCGGAGCGGTCAAAGGTCTCACAGCTCAGGCGGCTGCCGTCCGGCAGATCGCAGCCCGTGTCATCAAAAACACAGCTGCCCCGTTCAATTTCCCAGACCCCGCCGGAGGCGGTGAGCCACCAGAGCTTTCGCACCCAGGGGGCGGTGCGCTGGCCGTCGATGCCCATGGCGTTGCAGCCGAACATGCCGCCAAGGGTTGCGGTCTCCTCGGTGGGGTTTGGCGGAAATTCCAGAGCCTCCTTTCTCAAAAAAGCGTGCAGCTGCTCCAGTGTGACGCCCGCCTCCGCATACAGGACCGGCCCTTCCCGCCGCTCCAGACCCTTCATGCCCTGGCAGTCCACGATCAGGCCGCCCTGGGGTACGGCCGCGCCGGTCAGGCCGGTCCGCGCGCCCTGGAGGGTGATACGCAGTCCCCCGGTGCGGGCATAGGCCACGGCCTCCTGCGCCTGCTCAAAGCTTTCGGGAAAGCAGACCGCGCCGGCGCTGCCGCTGATGCGGGACTCATCCCGAAGCCACTGTCCGTATTTGTCTTCCATTGTCTCAATCTTCATGTCTCTGCTCCTCTGCCTGCTTTTCCCAGGCCTCTAAAACCTCCAGGGCGTCCTCCACAAGGCCGTAATCCGCCCCGGCAAAAACCGGCGCATCCGGGTCGTTATTGACCGCCACCAGGGTTTTAACGCTCTCGACCCCAGCCATAAAGGGGGCGGCCCCCGACACGCCCAGTGTCACACACAGCTCTGCCCTGAGCACATGGCCGGACTGGCCGATGATATCGCCCACGTCGGCCCAGCCGTTTATGGCCGCTGCCCGGGTACAGCCGCAGGCGCCGCCCCAGGCCCGGGCCAGCGACTTCAGGCGCTCGTAGTTCTCTCTGGAACCTAGGCCCCTGCCGCCCACCAGCACCAGCTTCGCCTCCTCCAGCGGGTTCTTCTCCCGGCCGGCCTTAAGCTGCCTGTCCAGACAGTAGTCATAACGCCTGAGCTCCGGGCTGTACCCGGTAATGGCCGTCGGCGCTGCCGCCTGGGGGACCGCCGCCACCGGGCCGGCCTTGGAGACCGTCAGCACCAGAGGGCGGGCCTGAGGACGGCAGACCGCGTCGGCGTGGGAATTGTACACAGGACGCCGGACCCATAAGCCC
This sequence comes from Eubacterium sp. 1001713B170207_170306_E7, assembly GCF_015547515.1. NCBI lineage: Bacteria > Bacillati > Bacillota > Clostridia > Eubacteriales > Eubacteriaceae > Eubacterium > Eubacterium sp. 1001713B170207_170306_E7. The sequence goes on along the minus strand of NZ_JADMVE010000002.1, from coordinate 477,205 downwards.
TCTCCGTCTGTGCCCATGCTCCGGCAGCCTGTCAGGCAGACGCCGCCGAGCCGCAGGGCCAGCCGCGCCGCCAGCGGGCCGGACTCCGCCGTCAGGATCAGGAGCCCGGGCTCCCACTCCCGGTACAGGGCTTCCAGAATATCCAGCAGGTTCTCCGGCAGGGCTTCACTGTCCAGGGGACAGGACACCGCCCCGGTGACGCCGGCCAGGCTGCAGGCGGTCTCTGCCGTGTCCGCCGCCGTGCTGCCCAGGTCCCAGACTTCAGCTGTGTTCCCATCCGCCACAAGGGGCTCCGCAAAGGCATTCAGCCGTCCGGTTGCCTTCTGGCGGTCGTCATCGTTTGTAAAAATAAAGACTGTCTTCATGCGGTTATCCCCTCAATCCATTTTTTATACACTTCGTCCGCCTTGGCCCCGGCGCTTTCACCCTCGATCATCACACATTCCTTTGCGCTGGTCTCCCGGATAAAGTCCGGCCGCTCGGCCGGCCGCACCGGGGGCGCAGCCCACGTCTCAATATCCCGCTTGGAGGCGGCCATTTTTTCCCGCAGGGTCGCCACCCGCAGGTAGGCATACACCGCGTCGCCCACCGAGGCGGCCACGGGGCCCCTGAGCCTCAGAACCTCGAGCCCTCCGGGGGTCTCGTGCTCCAGCACAAGCTGCCCGTCCTCCAGCCCTGCCGCCACGGTGTCTCCGATAAAGGGCCGCCCCAGCAGTCCGGCCAGAGTCGGCGGCACCACACCGCTGTCGGCCATACCGGCCTGCTTGCCGGCCAGCACCAAATCGAAGTCCCCGTCCTTTATAAAACCGGCCAGCAGGGACGCCACCGTCTCGGGGCAGAACTCCCGGTTCTCGAGCGGAATGCTGACCACCCGGTCATAGCCCACCGCGTACAGCCCTTTCATAAGGCCTGTCAGGCCGCCGCCCACGGTCACGGCAGTGCACGACACTGCCCCGTCCGCCGCTGTATCCTTAAGCCGCAGGGCCATCTCCAGCGCGGTCTCGTCAAAGCAGTTGATCATCTTCTTGACATAGCTGGTGTCCAGCCCCTGGGAAACAGCCGCCCAGTCCGACTCCAGAACCTGGTCGAGGTCTGGTACGATTTTAAAGCATACGCAAATTTTCATTTTGTCCCCTTTGGTGTTGTTGTTATTCCTGCTTTCAGGCTTCTGCCCTAAAACCAGATCAAACCGCACCCTCTCTCCGGGCCTTTGGGGCCGTCTGTTGGAGCAGGGTGCAGTTCTGAATGCAGTTTTATTTAATTATAACAAATTCTGGCTCAGTTTTCCTCAACTAAAAGCACGCCTTTGTTTAAAATATGGGCAGGATCCATGGCTTCCTTCAGCCGGTACATCAGCTGGTAGGACGAGCCGTGCTCCTGCGGCATGAACTGGGTGCGGTATTTGCCGGAGCCGTGGTGGTGGGCAATGCTGCCGCCACGCTTCAGGGTTTCCTCCAGAATAATGCGGATCAGGTTCATATAGTCTTTTTCCACACTTTCGGCCCCGTCGGATACGGTAAAGGCGAACTGGAAGTAGATATTAGTGCCCTGCATGTAGCTGTGGGAGGAATGTCCGCCCAGAAAGACCACGTTTTCCATTTCCCGGGGCAGGCGTTCCAGCACTGCGTCGTAGATATCGCCGATTACCGACCAGTTGCCGGAAATTTCGCAGGTGTCGGCCACGACGCCCATGTCATAGTATTTTGGCTTATCCAGGTCATCGCACACATCGTTGCGGTGTACGAGCCAGTTCTCAACCGGCTTGGTGCCCAGATCCACAGGGCTGTATTTGGCTACCAGGGCTTCGATGCCCTCGCCGATGGCTTTGGTAACGCCGGCCGGGCCCTCGGCCAGCAGAATCAGCATGCAGTGTCCCTCCGGCGCTACGCCGCCCATCTGGTCCGCGACTTCCAGCGGATCGTGCAGGCGCACAACGGCAGGCTTGTAGCCGGCTGTCATGATATCGCGGATCAGGTCCAGGCCGTTCTTCATGCCCTTGATGCCGTAGGCCTTCATCCAGCGGTTTTCAGGCATATATTTGAAAATTTTCAAAGACGCCTCGGTGATAAAGCCCAGAAGTCCCTCGCTGCCGATGAACAAATGGCGCAGATCCGGCCCGACCGAGCGTCTCGGCACGTTTTTAATCCGAACCACACTGCCGTCGGCCAGCACAGCCTCCAGCCCCACGACCAGGTCCTCAATGCCGCCGTAAAGGGTTGAGAACTGGCCGATACTGCGTGTAGCCAGCAGGCCGCCCACCTGCGCCATGGGCAGGGACTGGGGGAAATGCCCGGTGGTGTAGCCCATCTTGTTCAGGCAGCCCTCGAGGTATTCCAGAGGGGTTCCGCACTTGGCGGTCACGAACATATCCTTCTCATTGACCTCGATGATCTCATTCATATCTGAGCCATCCAGAATCACGCCGTCCTGACGGGGCTCGATACCGCGGGTAACGCTGGAGCCGCCGGTTCTGGGCACCACGTCGATTTTTTCATCGTTTAAGTATTTCAGCACCTCAGCCACCTGTTCGGTGCTCTGAGGGCGAACCACGCAGGCCGCCCGGGGCACCCAGTATTTCTGATCGTCGCGTTCATAGCGGCGGTAGCCGATATAATCCTTGGCGGCGTCCAGAACAGCCTGCTCGCTGTCTGAGACTCTGTCCGCTCCCACAATTTTCCCCAGTTCCTGTACCAGTGCTTCTTTATTCATAATTTAACCTCTCTCCTTCATTGATCGGGAAGCGACGATGTCCACCCCTGTCCCGCAGATGTTCTGTTCGATGACCTGCCCGCAGGCCACCGGCGCTTTAAGCGTCCGGCTGTAAAGCACCTTCAGGCAGTCTTCCATTTTATCTCTCGGCAGCTCGCCGGCGCTGATGACCGGCAGACGCCGGTGAGTGCCGCCGGTGATGCTCACCGTTGTGGTCAGCATGCGCTCCGGATTGGTATATTCCTTTTCGCCGTGGGCGATGCCCAGCTTGCAGCCCGCACCCTCTACGGACAGTCTCCCGTTATCGTCCGTAACCTCCAGGCGGCAGCTGTTCGGGCACACAATACAGATGTATTCTTTTTTAACCATGCTTACGCCTCCTTCACATCAATTACCAGCGGTGCGTCCTGCCTCGGCGTCACCGTGCAGGCCACCATCTCCGGCGGAGCCACGGTTTTCAGCTTTTTAGACGCCAGCGTCTCGCCGCCGTTTTCACAGGTGAGCCGCACGCCCTTTCCGGGCTTTTTCACCCGCATAAAGAGGGTGGTCTCGCCGCGGCTGCCCACGCGCATGCGCTGAGGCACGATGAAATTCACGTTCTCTCCCGGAACCGTGTCCACGACGGCCGCCCCGGTATCCAGAGTGCCGTTCAGGTAGGCAACCGCCCCCCGGCCGGCGATTTCGCCGGATTCGGACACATAATCCACCAGGTCAAAGACCACGGCCACATTGCCTGCCGCGAAAATACCGGGAATACTGGTCATAAAATGGTTGTCCAGCACCGGGCCGCGCGTCCGGGGGTCCATTGCGATACCGGCCTTGACGGACAGCTCATTTTCTGGAATCAGGCCCACGGCCAGCACCAGCAGGTCACAGGAAATATATTCCTCCGTTCCTGGGATCACCTGCCGGTTTTCATCCACCTTTGCCACGGTCACGCCCTCAATGCGGTCCTTGCCGTGAATCCAGGTAACCGTGGTGGCAAGGTGCAAGGGAATGTCGTAATCATCCAGACACTGCACGATGTTGCGGGTCAGTCCGCCCGGGTCCTGCATGACCTCATAAACGCCCTTGACCTTAATGTGCTCCAGGGTCATGCGCCGGGCCATGATCAGCCCGATGTCGCCCGAGCCCAGGATCACAGCCTCTTTGCCCGGCAGGTAGCCCTCCATGTTAATGTAGCGCTGAACCGAGCCGGCTGTCATGACCCCGGCCGGGCGGTAGCCGTATAGCAGCACCTGGCTGGCCGTCCGCTCACGGCAGCCCATGGCCAGGATCACCGCGCCGCAGTCGATTTTCATCATGCCGTCGCGGTTATTGCAGGCGTAAACCACCTTGTCCTCTGTGATCTCCAGCACCATGGTGTCTAAGAGTACCTCAATGTCGCTGGCCTCCACCTCATCGATGAAGCGCTGGGCGTAATCGGTGCCGGACAGCCGTTTCTTAAACCGGTGCAGGCCGAAGCCATCATGGATACACTGCTGGAGGATGCCTCCCTGCTCAATATCCCGCTCGATGATCATCACCCTTCTGGCGCCCTGCCGTCTGGCTTCCAGCGCCGCCGCCATGCCGGCAGGGCCGCCGCCGATAACCGCGATATCAATCTTGATCTCTTTCATTATCTTTCACCCTCTTCCTGCCCGGCGGGGCGGCTTGTCTCAATCAGGACATTGGTGCCCTCGTCTCTTAAGTTGATGTCTGTCCATTCCCTGCCCAGCTCCCGGGCCAGAATTTCCAGCACCCGGGGCTGGCAGAAGCCGCCCTGGCAGCGCCCCATACCCGCCCGGGTCCGGCGCTTGATGGCGTCGATGGACTGTGGAATGACCGGCGAATGGATGGCGTCCAGTATCTCACCCTCGGTGATGGACTCGCAGCGGCAGATAATGCGGCCGTAACGCGGGTCCCTGGCGATCAGGGCATCCTGTTCCTCACGGCTCATATGGCGGAAGTTCCGGCGCTTTTGATGTCTGGGGTTATAGGCTTGATTTTCCCGCGCCGGACGGCCGCAGGCCTGCATATCCTCAAGCAGGATCTTTTCCACCAGCTCCGCAATGGCCGGCGCTGAGGCCAGCCCCGGCGACTGAATGGCCCCCACGTTGATAAAGCCGTGGGTCACATCAGACATTTCGATGACAAAATCCTCCTTATAATCCGCCGGACGGGTGCCCGCGAAAATCCGGATGATGTCGCCGTAGCCGGTCTGCTCGTTTTGGTTGATGCCCATGGCGTAGCGCAGATCCGCCTCGGTGGTGGCGTTGTCCTCCTTGTCCGGGGTCTCGGTGGCCGACGGCCCCAGCAAGATATTCCACTCCGGCGTCCGGCACATGCCACCGCCCTTGGATTCCGCGTTCTTCTCACGCTGGATGCGCTCCAGGGTCGTGATCTCCGTGATCACGTCAAACTCCGGCTTCTTGTTTTTATCCAGAATGGCAATGGTGCCCTTTCTGGGATGAATGGTGTAGGATTTATCCCCGGCCATGGCAGACAGCTCATCGGCATATACCCCCGCGCAGTTAATCACATATTTCGCGCGGATAATGCCTTTGGAGCTTACCACACCCTTGGCCTGGCCGTTTTCTGTGAGAATGTCGGCCACTGTGCAGTTAAACAGGAAGCGGACACCGTTGTCCGCGGCGTTTTCCGCCAGAGCGACCGCCACCTCGTAGGGCTCCACCAGCCCCATGCTCGGCAGCCAGAGCGCCTCAAGGGGCCGGGTCACGCCAGCGTCCGCCAGCTTAGGCTCAATTTCAAGGGCCCGGGTCCCGTCCACCAGCTCCACGCCGTCCACACCGTTGAGCACCGCCACATCGTAGGCGGCCTTCAGCGCAGATCTCAGCGCCTCCTCGGTGATGACCCCCATGGAACCGCAGCGCTGGAGCTCAAAGCCCAGCTCCTCAGCCCACCGGGTATACATCCGGTTTCCTTTCACGTTCAGCCTGGCCTTGAGTGTGCCCGGCTTGGCCGCGTGCCCGGGGTGGATGTTGCCGTTGTTGGCCTTGGTCGCGCCGGTGGCCACGTCGTCGGACATTTCCGTCACCAGAATATTAAGCTGGTACTTGGACAGCTCCCGGGCAATGCCGCAGCCGCTGATGCCCGCACCGATGATGACCACGTCCACATCGTCGATGACGCCGATGGCTTCTCCCTGCTTCCGAAAAGCGGAATAATCCTTTTTGGGGATCTCCATGCCCTTTACGGTCAGCTCGTTGACCACATTCCGCACACCCTCCTGCTTAGCGATCAGATGTCCGATGTCCACCACCTGGTCCCAGGTGCCGCACACGCCAGTGACCGTCACGATCCTGCGCGCGTCCACCGACAGGGATAATGGGATTTCAGGAAAGGCTTTTTTAAGTTCTTGTTCGATTGTCTCCAGCATTTTGTCTTCCTTTCAGCTGTGACCGGTCAGAAGTTCCAGTCCAAGGTCCGTTCCACAACCTTTTTCCAGTTCCGATAGGTCTCTCTCAGCTTTTCACTGTTTTCACCAGGCTCTACGACCTGTTCGATTTCCAAATATTTTTCCACATCGGCCAGCTGCATCCAGCCCAGCTGAATGGCCGCAGCTTCAGCGGCTCCCAGCGCGGTGGCTTCCACCGACTTGGGCCGGACGACCCTGGCGCCTGTCACGTCTGCCATGGCCTGCAGCACCGAGTGGCTCTTGCTCACGCCGCCGGACACCTTGATCTCATCAATGCCCGCACCCATTTTGGCAGCCTCCTCCATGAACAGCACGCCCGCAAAAGCGATGCCCTCCAGCATGGCTCTCACAAAGTGCTCTCTGGTCGCGCCGGGTCCAATGCCCATAAAGGCCCCCTTGGCGGTATCATCGTTGTAGGGCGCGAAGGCCATACCGGCCAGCGCCGGGATGAAATAAACGCCGTTGCTGTCCGTTACCGACTCGGCCAGAACATCCATCTCCGGAAAATCATCAAAGAATTTCAGCTTGTTCTTGGCCCATTCCAGACAGGTGCCCGCAGTGGAGGACTGCCCCTCTAGCAGATAAAGCCTTTCACCGCCGATGTTCCAGCTGATCATGGTGTTCAGGCCCGGCACCGACTTGATCTCAGGGCCCACGTTAATGTCCACAAAGGTTCCCGTGCCCATGGTGCACTTGATGGTGTTGGGGCTCAGGCACCCCTGGCTGAACATGGCGGACTGCTGATCCGCAAAAGCGCTGCAGATCGGGATTTCCACCCCCAGAATGTCCGCGCTCATATTCCCAAAGAAGCCCGTCTCCTCGCATACCTCCGGCAGCATTTCCTCCCGGAAGCCAAAATACCCGACAAAGGGCAGATTATAGCAGCAGGCCGCGTTGTCGTAGATCATGCCCGCGCTGGTCATGCTGCCCGTGGTAGCGTGAACCGCCCCCTTGGTAAGCTTCCAGATCAGCCAGGTATCCACGTTGCCAAAGAGTGTGGTTTCCTTTTTCATTTCCCCGGCAAATTCCGGCGCGTCATCGCAGATCTTATCCAGAACCAGCGGCACGTAAAAGCCCGGCAGCGCTTCGGCCAGCCCAGGGAAGTTCGTGCTGAAAAAAGGATCGTCCATAAATTTCTGCTTCTGGTGGCGTCCGCGGTTGTCAAACCACAGCACCGCGTTGTGCAGTGGCTGTCCGGTTTCTTTGTTCCACATCACCCAGGAGGCGCGCTGCGTCGTAATGCCCACACCGGCAATATCCTCCGCCGCGATCCCGCATTTTTCCACCACCGCCCGGCAGGCCTTCACGGTCTTGTCATAAATCTCATTAGCATCTGTCTCTGCCTCGTCCGGCCCGGGATAGAGCAGCTCCAGCGCCTCGTAAACAAAATCCACCATGCGCATATCGCGGTCATAAATCAGCGCACGAACCCCAGTGGTTCCCTCATCAATTACCAAAATATAGTTTTTCATGTTTTCCCCCAAATCAGTTTCGTTCATTTTTCTCCAAATCTCCATAAATCAACGATATTTAATTGTACATTTTTTTGTATATTTAATGATACCTCCCCCTGTCCGGCATTTCTTACGCCATACCCCTTATGTCAATCCGCCGGAATTAATGTATATTTTTTTGTACTCTTGATGGTTTTAAGTATAGACCCGTTTTTTTACCTTGTCAATCTTTTTTTGACGCCCGTCTTCATCCCCAGCTGAAAACGCTTGATTCTACGCCGTTTTCTCCCTCAGATTTTTTTCTTAAGCCTGCCACTGAACCCCAGCGCCTGGCCTCTTTTATCCGTCTGGATAAAGGGCTGTGGCGGCACCGTCAGCCGCCCGAAAGAAGAACCCGTATCACGGTGATACGGGTTGACCATTTCTACTGCATTTTGTTCTCTCTCTGCCAGCGGCGGTAATCCGCCAGCCGCTCCCTCAGCCACTGCTCATTCTCCTCATAATCACGCATCGGAGTGCCCGCGCCCCGTCCCGATGAATCCGCCTTTGCCAGAAGCAGCAAATCCTCCGGGCACAGCGATTTTCCAAACAGCCGCCGGGTCGCTTTTTCCGAGGAGGACTGAAGATACAGGCCGTTCGGGCGCATATGGTACTCCACATGGTTCAGCACAAGACCCATGGTCATGCCGTCGACACCAAAACGTTTCATAAAGCCTCTGGCTAAGGGCAGTCCCCTTTTCTCATGGCCATAGGACACAATCCGCCCATCCTTTTCCGCGGTGCAGACCGCCTTTCCATAATCGTGGCAGAGCGCTGCCAGCATAAAGGCAAAGGGGTTTTGCGCCTGAGTCCGGAGCCTTGCCGCCTGGTTCATCACCAGAATGGTGTGGGTGAAGGCGTCCCCCTCCGGGTGGTATTTCGGATTCTGGGCAATGCCCCGCAGGGCCAGCAGCTCTCTGAAATCCTCACCGTCAAACTCAATTTCCCTGAAGTCCTGCGTGGACAGCAGCAGTGTTTTCAGCCTCTCGAGCATAGGGTTCACTTCCTTTCCTGTAACAGGCATTATTCAACCTTTATACCCTCTCCCCGGCGCAAAAACCGCAGTGTCGGCAGCGCTAAAGGAATCGCGGCAGCAAAGGTCAGAACATCGGCGATGGGCTGGCACAGCTGAACGCCCAATAACCCCAGCCCCACAGGCAGAAGCAGGATCAGCGGCAGGAAAAACAGCCCCTGGCGCGCCACTGAAAGAATACTGGCCTGCGTAACCCTTCCGATATTCTGAAGCAGCATGTTGCACAGGGTTACCCAGCCCAGCAACGGAAAGGTAATGCACTGAAAGCGCAGAGCCTTTGCGCCGATGGCAATGACCTGGGCGTCGTCCGCTCTGAACAGCGCAATGAGCCCAGGAGCGAAAATCTCTCCGAGGGTTGAGAGCACCACCAGCACCACTGATGCCACTGCCACACAGAACCAAAATCCCCGGAGCACGCGGTCATAGCGCCCGGCCCCATAGTTAAAACCACACACCGGCTGAAAGCCCTGACCAAAGCCCAGCACTGCCGAGGCGGCAAACTGTGTGAGCCGGGTAACGATGGACATGGCCGCAATGGCCGCGTCGCCAAAGGGGCCGGCCGCGGTGTTCAGGCAGATGGTCGCCACACTGGCAAGCCCCTGTCGGCACAGGCTTGGCAGGCCGCCGTTCACAATGGCGCGGTACCGGGCAAGGCTGGGCGAAAAATGCCGGAAACGGACAGGCAGGTTCCCGGATACATGGTTACAGCCCAGAAGCAACAGCGAAAAACTCACGAGCTGGCTGAGAATCGTCGCCAGGGCCGCGCCGCTGATACCAAGCCCGAAACCAAAGATAAACAGAGGATCCAGCGCAATGTTCAGGAGCCCGCCGCTGACCAGGCCGATCATGGCGTAAAAGGCATTGCCCTGCAGTCTGAGCTGGTTGTTAAGCACCAGCGCCGCCGTCATGTAGGGCGCTCCGATCAGGATCAGGCGCATATAATCCTGGGCATAGGGCATGATGGTCTCGGTGGCGCCCAGCAGCCTGCAGAACGGCTCTGAAAAGCAGAAGCCCAGAAGCATGACCGCCGCCCCTGTCAAAAGCGCGCTGAAAAATCCCGTCGCCGCCATGCGCGAGGCCTCCTCCACCTCCCGGGCGCCCAGCTTTCTGGAAATATAATTGCCTGAGCCCTGCCCGAAGAAAAAGCCAATGGCCTGGATAATGGCCATCAGTGAAAACACAATGCCCACTGCCGCCGTGGCGCTGGTGCCAATGCGCCCCACAAAAAAGGTATCCGCCATATTGTAAATCGACGTGATCAGCATGCTGATGATGGTAGGCACCGCCATCCGGCAGATCAGCGGCTCCACAGGCGTCTCTGTCATTTTCTTGTATTTCTGCTGCTGTGCGTTGTCCTCTTCCACTTTTCCTCATCTCCCTGTTTTTGATCTGCCCCTATTATACCATTTTCCAAAAGGCTTTGCCCGAATTAAAAAACCGCCGTTCCTACAAACGGCAGTTATATTGGTTCATCCGATTTTTTGAAGAAGCGCACTCACATACGCCTCTGGCGACTCACTCTCCATGATCCCGGACATCACACAAGCTCCAGCGGCTCCGGCCTCCTGTACGCGCTGGATATTCGCCGCCGAAATACCGCCGATGGCGTAGACCGGAATGGGCATCTCGCTACAGATTTCTGATAAAAAGCCAAGCCCTCTGGGCGGCAGCCCTTTTTTACAGTCCGTGGCAAACACATGCCCGGCGCTCAGGTAGTCCGCGCCCAGGCTCAGCGCGCGCCTGGCCTGCTCCAAAGAGTGGACCGACACACCGATGGTCTCAAACTGCCGCCGGAGGCCGGGCGCCTCCTCCAGAACCGGCAGCGGAAGGTGAATTTTGGCGTGTCCCATCGCGTCGGCCACTGCCGTGAAGCGGTGGAGCAAAAGCTCTGCCCCGCTGTCCTCGCAGGCCTTTAGAATCTGCCGTGCCAGTTTTTCATAGGCCTCCGGCGTCAGGTCCTTCTCCCGCAGGATAACCTTGTCCACGCCTGCCGCGGCGATCCGCGCCACCTGTTCGGCGAACCCACGCCCCTCCGGGCAGCAGCCCCGGTTCGTCACAGCGATGATCTCAAACATAGACGTATTCGCTCATGACGGGCTGAAGCTTTTCGGACAGGATCATGCTGTAAATCTCGTCCACGGTGCGGCCGTCGTCGATCTCAAACTGTTCGTCACCCCGGGCCTCACCGGAGTGGCCGCCAATGCCCACATCGACCCCTGCCGAGATCTTGGTCGCGGCGATCTGGATAATGTTGTCCCGGAACCGCGCGCATTCACGGCTTGAGATGGTGATGCTGGCAAAGGGCATGAACAGCCGGTAGGCGGTGATGATCTGCAGAAGCTGAGGCTCATGCACGTCCTTTGGATTAATCTTGTCATTGTTGATGATGGGGCGGAGCCGCGGACAGGAAAAAGCGATCTCCGCATGGGGGTATCTGCGCTGAAGCAGGTAAGCGTGCATGCCAGTGGCAAAGGCGTCCCTGCGGAAGTCGTCAAGCCCCAGCAGGGCGGCGAATCCCACACCGCGGATACCGCCGCGCAGCGCCCGCTCCTGGGTGTTAAACCGGTAGGGGAATACCCGCTTTGGCCCTGCCAGATGCAGGGTTTCGTATTTGTCTGAGTTGTAGGTTTCCTGGAAAACCGTGACAAAATCCGCGCCGCATTCGTGCAGATACCTGTAATCCTCCGTGTTCATTGGATAAACCTCCAGGCCCACCACCTTAAAATATTTCCGCGCGATCCGGCAGGCCTGCCCGATGTATTCCACATTGGACATCTTCGGGCTCTCACCGGTCAGCAGCAGAATTTCCTCGAGGCCGGTGGCCGCGATGGTCTGCATTTCCCGCTCGATCTCCTCTGCGTTCAGCCGCGCGCGGTGGATTTTATTGTGGCAGTTAAAGCCGCAGTAGATACAGTAATTCTCACAGTAATTGGCGATGTACAGGGGGGTGAACAGGTAGATGGAATTGCCGAAATGCCTGCGGGTCTCAAGCTGGGCCCGCCGGGCCATTTCCTCCAGATAAGGCATGGCCGCCGGCGACAGCAGCGCCGCGAAATCCTCCGGCTTCAGTGTCTGCTTCTCCAGCGCCCGGCGCACCTCCGCCCCGGTAAAGGCCTCATAATCAAAGGCGTCCGCCGCTGCCAGCACCTGGTCCATCAGCTCTGTGCCGATGTCCTCCATGCCGGGCAGGCAGGTCATATGGTCGGTTCGTTCTCTCATCTGAGCCTCCTATTCCTGTAGAAACCCAGTCAGGGGTGATGAGGCCGCGCTGCCGGTTTCCAGAACACGCCCCATGCCGGAGAGATAAGCGGCCCGTCCAGCTTCAATGGCCTTTTTAAAGGCCTCTGCCATGGCTGGAATATCTCCGGCTGTGGCGATGGCTGTGTTGGCCATGACTGCAGCCGCGCCCATCTCCATGGCCTCGCAGGCCTGTGAGGGCCTGCCGATGCCCGCGTCTACGATGACGGGCAGATCGATCTCGTCGATGAGAATCTGAATAAACTCACGGGTGCAGATGCCCTTGTTGGAGCCGATGGGCGCGCCCAGGGGCATGACCGCCGCCGCTCCGGCGTTTACCATATCCCGGGCGGCGTTGAGGTCGGGATACATGTAGGGCATGACCACAAAGCCCTCCCGGGCCAGGGTTTCTGTGGCCCGGGCGGTTTCATAATTGTCTGGCAGCAGGTATTTGGTATCGTGGATAACCTCGACTTTCACAAAATCGCCGCAGCCGATCTCCCTGGCCAGCCGGGCGATCCGCACGGCCTCCCCGGCGTTTCTGGCCCCTGAGGTGTTGGGCAGCAGGGTCACGCCCTTGGGAATAAAATCGAGGATATTATCGGTTCCCCCCGTGCTGGCCCGGCGCAGCGCCAGGGTGATAATCTCCGCCCCGGCCCTCTCCACCGCGGCATTGATGAGCTCCAGTGAATACTTCCCTGAGCCCAGAATAAAACGGGATGTAAAGGCGTGTCCGCCAATCATCAGCTGGTCTTTGTTTTCCATGTTGTTTGTCTCCTTTATACTGTTTCGCAGCCTAAAATTAATCTCAGAATCATATTGGCCTGATGTCCGGCGCAGATGGATACCCGCGGCGCCATGAGCCCGCAGCCTGTCTGCGCGGCTGTTTCCCCGTCACCGCAGAGGTAAAAATTCCCCATGACACGGCGTGTTCTGATGGTGTTGCCGCTGCCATAGCCCGCCATGCCCGACGCGGCCACTAAGGCCTTTTCGGGATATTGGGACAGCAGGGTGCTCACCAGCATCGCCTTGACCTCTGGGCTGTCAAAGGCCTCGCAGACAATGGGATCCTCTTTAAAAAGTGCCGGGGCATTCTCTTCGGTTACCCGCAGGGTCTCGGCCTCCACCCGCACAAAGGGGTTGATTTCGGCGATCTCCTGCTTCAGGGCCTCGGCCTTGGGCATACCCAGGTGGCTGATCCGGTACTGCTGCCGGTTCAGGTTGCTGGGCTCCACCACGTCAAAATCCACCAGGTGCAGGGTACCCACCCCGGTGCGCGCCAGGCTCAGGGCAATGCTGGAGCCGAGCCCGCCAAGGCCGGCCACCGCCACCCGGGCTTTCCGGACCTTTTGATACACGCCGGGCGTATGGCGGGCGCAGAGCTGCTCCTCCAGGCAGTCCTCCGGCGGCAGCTTTCCTTTCTCGATAACCGCTGCCACCGCCCTCTCGTGCAGGGGCAGATCCTCCTCGGTCTGGTAGCCATCCAGGATCACCACCCGGTTTTCACGCGCCTGGCCCAGCTCTCCGCAGAGCGCCCACAGGCTCTCCGTCCTGGTTTCATAGTCCTTTCCGTTCAGCCTTATCCACATCTCAGCCACCGCCCACAAAGCAGACGATCTCCATCTGGTCTCCGTCTCCGAGCAGGGTGGTGTCGTAAGCGGCCCTCGGCATGATTTCGCCGTTGAGCTCCACGGCCACCCGGCTGGGCTCGTAGCCCGCCTGATCTAAAAAGGCGGACAGACAGACGCCGTCGGCGCCAGGGAAGGCCTTGCCATTTACTGTGATCATGCTTTTCCTCCTTAAAATAAAAAGCAAAAAAAGCCTCACGAAGTTCTACACCCGCGGTGGTGTACCCCTTCGTGAGGCTTTTTCTGCTCACTCTGCTTAATAAGATAGCACAGTTTTTTTCAAGTGTCAAGTTTGATACAAGGCCGGGACGTAACGTTTTGTGACGCCCCGGAAGGATCAAGCCGTATCGCCGGGATACGGCTTGGATTTCGGCTCACGGTCTCAGCCGGCTTTCTGTTTCCGCTGTTTCCGTACGCCGGCTGCCATTGCAGCGGTCACAAGCGCCAGGCCCAGAGCCGTACCGCCAGCCTGTCCGGCTCTGTCCGCCGTCCCAGTATGCGGATTGAGGGTCTCTGGTTCCTCCTGCGCTTCGGGCTTTACAGGCTCTGGCTCCGGTTTTGGCTGCGGGGTCTCGCTGATGGTCAGCCTTTCCCTGACCGCCGCCGTCACAGCGGTATCGCCGCTGTAATTATTGACCAGCACGTCATCAGCATCCCCGATGCGGATGCTGTGGGGGCCGTCGGGCAGAAGGTCAAAGCTCAATACCCCGTTTTCGTCCAGTGCACCGGCCTGGACTGCGCCGCCGTCAATCTGATACTCAACGGCCTTCCCGGCCAGGCTGCCCAGTGTACCGGGTCCTGTCACTGTGATCGAAGCCGCGTAGGGCTTTGGCTCGTAAGCGCCCACGGTTCGGATTCTTCCCTGGGCCGTAGGTGCCAGAAAGCTGCCGCCGCCCGCTTCGGTCAGCCGGGTCAAATGATTTCTGAACACCTCCTCAAGGCTTCCGCCCTCGCCGACGCTGGTCAGGCCTACCAGCATATCATAACCGTCGCCGCCTGCGAGCTCGTAATCGTTGGAGCAGAGCACGATTGCCGTGGTGGTGTCGTCCCGTCTCAGGGGCTCGCTGCTGCCGGCCAGGTAAATGGCGGTTACGCGGCTGCCGGCCTCACCGGTCTGGCTGTCGCGCGCAGGATTCCGGGGATCATAGGTAAAGGACATGCCGCTGATCTGCGGGAAGCAGCCGCCCTGTCCGGTGATCTGCCCGGTTGCCGGATCCTGTGAAACCACCTTGCTCACGCCGTTTTCCAGCGCTGCGTAAAGGATGGCCGGGGTGACGGCCTTAAAGGCCAGGGTATTGCCAAAGGGCAGCACGTTGATGCTGTCGCCCACGGTAATATCGCCCCGCCTGATGGTAGCCCGCACACCGCCGCCGTTTTCCAGCGCCACGACGGGCCGGTCTTTGTAAGGGCTGTCCTTGTAGGCGTCGCTTGCCAGCAGCGCCTTTGCCTCCTCGACCATGGAATCCGCAATGAGGTTCCCCATGTTGATCTCTCCGATCCGTGCAATATTGCCGCTACCAGCCCAGCCGCCCCACAGGGCGGTGCGGGTATTGCCGATAACGGGCTTCAGCTTTTCCTCATTGACGGCCACAAGCTGGTCTGCCAGAGAGGTTACTGCCGGGTCGGGGCGATAATCCTTAAAGGCGGTCTCGGCGTCGATCAGCTTACCGGATACGGTATTTGTGCCGTTGTCCATCGTTACATTGATCTTCCCAATGTTTTTGGAGCTGCTGCCCGTCTGCTCAATCAAAATGCCATTAACCGTTTCCGAGTAAACTGTGTGGCTGTGGCCGTCGATGATCATGTCCAGACCGCTGTTCGGCCCCAGGGCTTTGGCCAGGCCCACGCTGCTGTTTTCCGCGATGGTGGACGGATCTACGCCCAGATGGGCCAGGCAGATAATCACCTCTGCGCCCTGGGCTTTCAGGACTGTGATCATCTCCTCTGCCGCAGGCGCGACTGGCCTGAATTCAATCCCCTCAATCCCTTTCGGGTTGGTTTTGGTAGCGGTCTCCGGTGTGGTGACGCCGAAAATCCCGACCTTTATGCCGTTTTTTTCGATCAGGGTATACTGGCCGTTATTGGTCTGGGTGCCGCCCGCGTAGGCAACACCCTCCAGAATGGGCCGTCCGGTATCCTTGTAAACCGTATTGGCTGACAGCACCGGAAAATCTGCGTTCCGGACATTGGCAAGCAGAACCTCCTGTCCGTAGTCAAACTCATGGTTGCCCAGTGCCATGGCGTCATATTTTGCCGCGTTCATCAGGGTAATGACATCCGCGCCCTGGCTCAGCGCCGCCAGAGTCCCGCCCTGAGTGGCGTCTCCGGCGTCCACCAGCAGGGTGTTCTCAGCCTTTTCGGTGGTCTCGCGGATGCCGGCGGTCTCGTCCGCCCCGATGGTGCTGGTGCCGCTGCTGACCAGCGCGCCGTGCATGTCATTGGTGTGGAGCACCGTCAGGGCTTTGGCCGCCTGACCGGCCGTCGTGTCCGTTCCGTCCGGCTGCGCCGCGGCCTCTGCCTTTTCTTCCGCCGGAAACGCCGCTTCTGTTGCCGCCTGGTTATCCGGCACAGCAGGCTCTGTATTTTCCTGCGGTACGGCAATGCCTCCATCTGTCTGCGCAAAGGCCGGTGCGGCCAGCAGCGCGCCAAAGGCTAGCAGGAAGGCCAGCAGGAGGGCGGCGGTCCGCTGTCCCAGGCCATGCTTCTTCTTTTTAATCATTTTTCCTCTCCTCTCAGCTTTTGCAAATGTTTACTTTAATTATACGCGGCCGTCTCTCTGTTTTCAAGGAAATGCTGCACTTCGGCCAGATTCTTAAAAACACCGTCGGCCTCCCCGTAAATATGGGCATCCGGCTCCCGAAGGTCCTCCACAAAAAATACCGGTATGCCGCCAGAGCGCGCCGCCTCAAATCCGGAGTAGGCGTCCTCCAGCACCAGGGCTTTTTCTGGCGCTGTGTCCAGAGCCGCGCAGGTCTTTAAAAAGATTTCCGGGTTGGGCTTGCTTTTCGCCACCTCCTCGCCGGAGGTAATGTGGTCGAAGTGGTGGGGCAGCCCGGTAATCCGGAGGTAATGGTCGATCATCTCACGGTCGCTGGAAGAGGCAATGGCGGTTTTAACCTGCCGCTCATCCAGATATTTCAACAGACCGATAAGTCCGGGCTTAATGATTTTGGTTCCCTGCTCGTTGACAAGCTGACGCTTGATCTCATGGGACCGGTGGTGCCACCGCTCAATGGGCGCGTCCGCACCAAAATACCGGGCAAAAAGCGCGCGCACGCCTTTTTTACCCAGTCCCAGCTTTTTCCTTGTAATCTCCATGGTATAGCGAAAGCCATTTTCCTGCCCTGTCCGGGTCCAGGCCTCATGGCTCAGCCGCTCAGTATCGAACATGAGTCCGTCCATATCAAAAATAACCAGCTCTGGTAGATTGTCTGTCATTGTCACACTCTTTTCTAATATAATATGATCTTATTCTATCACAAACAAACGGCACTTCAAAACAAAAACAAGGGGTATTGCCACGATCCCCCTTGAAACAAAAAAAAGATACAGCCTGCCGGGCATTGCCGTCCGGCAGGTTTGTATCTATATTTATCTTAATTAATGGGGGACCTGAATTAGTGGTACAATCAGACCTTTGCTTTCTGCGAGTAGGTGGTGTGGAGCAGCTCGTGCGCCTTGTGTCCGCCCGGTTCGCCGAGGAATTCTTCATAAATTCTGACAACGGATGGATTCTGATGAGACTTCCGGTATTTCTTTCCGGCGTCTTCGCTGTAAAGGGCTTTGGCTCTCTCGGCGCGGATATCCACTTCCATTTTCCGTTTTGCGGAGATAATCGGCTGTCCGCCGCCGTTGACACAGCCGCCCGGACAGGCCATCAGCTCGATGAAATGATAATCCTTGAATTCGCCGTTCTTAATGCCTTCCATCACCTTGCGGATATTGGAGCCACCGCTGGCAACCGCTACCTTAACGGTCAGGTCAGGGGTTACTGCCACTTCCGCGGTTTTCAGGCCATCGACGCCGCGTACAGCTTCATAGTCAATTTCCTGAATATCCTTGTCGTTTAAGACATCAGCCACTGTACGAACCGCCGCTTCCATAACACCGCCGGTCGCGCCGAAGATGACTGCCGCGCCGGAATAATCGCCGTAGTACGGGTCAAATTCTTCGTCCGGCAGTGCCGGGAAGTCCAGACGGGCTTCCTTGATCATTCTGGCCAGCTCGCGGGTGGTAATGGAGATGTCCACATCCTGGTTGCCGTCAACACTCAGCTCGTCACGCTGTACCTCATATTTCTTCGCGGTACACGGCATGACCGAAACGACGATCAGATCCTTGGGATCAATGCCGTTCATTTCAGCATAGTGGCTCTTTAAGAGCGCGCCAGTCATATTCTGAGGTGATTTACAGCTGGAAAGATGCGGGATCATTTCTGGATAGTAGGTTTCAATCATTTTGATCCAACCCGGTGAGCAGGAGGTGATCATTGGCAGAACACCGCCATTTTTCACACGGTTGATCAGCTCGGTGCCTTCCTCCATGATGGTGACGTCAGCGCCGAAATCAGTGTCGAACACGCCGTCAAAGTTTAATCTTCTCAGGGCCGCCGCCAGTTTCCCGGTCACGTTGGTGCCCATCGGCAGGCCAAATTCTTCGCCGAGCGCGGCTCTTACGGCCGGTGCGGACTGAACCACGACCTTTTTGGTCGGATCGCCCAGAGCGTCCCATACCTTATTGATGTCGCTTTTTTCCTTCAGAGCGCCAACCGGGCAGTTGACAATACACTGGCCGCAGTTGATACAGCCGACTTCCGCAATGGATTTATTGAATACCGGCTGTACCTGGGAGGTAAAGCCGCGGCCTACCGCGCCCAAAACGCCGATCTTCTGCACCTTGTTACAGATTGCCAGACAGCGCTTGCACAGCACACACTTGGACTCGTCACGTACGATGGACGGTGACAGATCGTCGATATGGTGGCCGGATTTTTCACCCTCAAAGGGAATGTCGCTGATACCCAGATCCTTGGCCAGACTCTGCAGCTCACAGTTTTCGCTGCGGATACAGGTGGTGCATTCACGGTTGTGGTTGGATAAGATCAGCTCCAGATTAACACGTCTTGCCTTTCTGGCTCTCGGTGTGTTGGTCAGTACTTCGATTCCCGGTGCGACCGGATAAACGCAGGCTGCCTGGAGCGCTTTCGCGCCGACAACTTCCACCAGACACATACGGCAGGCGCCGATTTCATTGATGTCCTTTAAATTACATAATGTCGGAATATCAATATTGTGTCTTCTGGCTGCTTCTAAAACCGTAATCCCTTCGGGAACGGTGATTTCCATATTATTGATTTTAAATGTTACATCGCTCATAGTCATTTATCCTCCGATCAGGCTTTTGCAATGGCGCCAAATGGGCAGGCTTCGATACAAGCGCCACATTTTACGCACTTCGCTGCGTCGATAACATGCGGTTTTTTCTTTTCGCCGGTGATGGCGTCGCCAGGACATTTCTTGGCGCAGATACCGCAGCCTTTACATTTTTCTTCATCGATGACATAGTTCAGCAGGTTACGGCAGACGCCGGCCGGACATCTCTTTTCGTAGATGTGGGCTTCGTACTCATCTCTGAAGTATTTGATGGTGGATAATACCGGGTTCGGCGCTGTCTGGCCCAGACCGCAGAGCGCGGAGGCCTTAATGCCTTCTGCCAGTTCTTCAAGACGCTCGATGTCGCCTTCCTCGCCCTTACCGTCACAAATACGTTCGAGGATTTCAAGCATACGCTTGGTCCCGATACGGCATGGCGGGCACTTCCCACAGGATTCGTCCTGGGTGAAGTCTAAGAAGAAACGGGCAACGTCAACCATACAGTTGTCTTCATCCATAACAATGAGACCGCCGGAGCCCATCATGGCGCCGATGCTGATGAGGTTGTCATAATCGATTGGAATATCCAGCTCGGAGGTGGGGATACAGCCGCCGGAGGGGCCGCCTGTCTGGGCTGCCTTAAAGGCCTTGCCGTTCGGGATACCGCCGCCGATTTCATAGATAACTTCTCTCAGGGTGGTGCCCATCGGGATTTCCAGAAGACCGGTATTGTTGATCTTACCGCCGAGGGCAAATACCTTGGTCCCCTTGGATTTTTCGGTACCAACGGAAGCAAAGGATTCCGCGCCTTCTAAGATAATGGTCGGAATATTCGCGTAGGTTTCAACGTTGTTCAGAACGGTCGGGCGTTCAAAAAGACCCTTATTGGCCGGGAACGGCGGTCTTGGTCTCGGTTCGCCACGCTTGCCTTCGACCGAATTCATGAGCGCGGTTTCTTCACCGCAGACAAAAGCACCGGCGCCTAAACGGATTTCCAGATCAAAGCTGAAGTCTGTATCAAAGACGTTGTCGCCCAGCAGGCCGTAGTCCTTTGCCTGGTCGATGGCGATCTGGAGACGCTTAACCGCGATCGGGTACTCGGCACGAACGTAAACATACCCCTTCTGTGCGCCGATGGCGTAAGCGGCAATGGCCATGGCTTCAATGAGGCGGTGCGGATCGCCTTCCAGAACGGAACGGTCCATAAACGCGCCCGGGTCACCTTCATCGGCGTTACATGCCACATATTTAACCCCGTCCGGTGAATCGGCGTTGTAGGCAAACTGCCATTTTAAGCCAGTTGGGAAACCGCCGCCCCCACGGCCGCGGAGTCCGGAAGCCTTGACTTCGTCGATAACTTCCTGAGGGGTCATTTTGAACAGTACCTTTTCAAGGGCCATGTAGCCATCAAAGGCAATGTATTCTTCGATGTCTTCAGGGTCGATGACACCGCAGTTAGCCAGTGCGATACGTTTCTGTTTTTTATAAAAACCGAGCTCATTGATGGAAAGCGGGTGTTCTCCCTCTTTCTTTTCAGAATAGATCAGTCTTTCCAGTGGACGGCCCTTTACCAGATGTTCTTCAACCAGTTCCGGGATATCACTCGGTTCGACACGGCTGTAGAATGTGCCTTCGGGATATACGATTACGACTGGACCAAGTTCACACAGGCCAAAACAGCCGGTTAAGACAAGTTCAACTTCGTCCATCAATTCATGTTTGATCAGTTCTTTTTTAAATTCTTTTACCAATGTCTGAGAGCCGGAAGATGTACAGCCGGTCCCACCACAAAGCAAAATCTGCGAACGTTTAAAAGCCATTTACCTTCCTCCTTATGCCTGTTTGACGGGTTCGATGACTTTTCCGTCAACGATAGTCATGGTGTACTCTTCCACTACTTTGCCGTTTTTCAAATGTTCGTCCACAATGCGCTGTACCTTTTCCGGCGTCATTTTGACATAGGTAACCTTTTCACCTTCCGGATTGTAAACTTCGACAATGGGTTCGAGACGGCAGACACCAATACAGCCAGTCTGGGCAACGGTAACGTCCTTTAAGCCCTGGGTTTCCACTTCTTCCATTAATTTGACCATTACAGGTCTTGCGCCGGCAGCGATCCCACAGGTTGCCATCCCAACAACCACACGGTAGCCGTCCTTGCCTTTTCTCAGATTAATTTCTTCAAGCTTCTTACTTCTGATCGCCTTTAATTCTTCTAAGGATTTCTTCATTTTACTCCTCCGTAATTTCTTCGAGTCCTTCTTCAACATAGCCCCGGATCCAGTTTAAAATATCCGGATCATTCATAAGGCTGTCTTCCCCGAGAATCTCTTTGATCTCTCTCGAGTCAAATACAAATTCGCGCTCGTTATACCTCTGTACATATACAAGCTCCGCCTCCCCAAAGGACATGAGCATGGTGATCACACTGTCGGGCATGTTTCCCAGCGGCATCCGGTCGATATGGTCGTAGGCGAAGGATGCGTAAACCCGCGTCCCCACATTTTCCTCTGACTGGATTTCAAACCGGCCGTCACAGCCCTCGGCCGCGTCTTTAAACAATGAAAGCCCAAGGCCCACGCGCCGTGTGGTGCGTGTCGTCACAAAAGGATCCGTGATACTTGGCAGCTTATCGGCTGGTATCCCCTTGCCGTTATCCTCAATGATAATCTCAAGCAGATTACCGTCTACGTTTTCATTGATGGTTAATTTTACCAGACTTGCGCCCGCCCGAATGGAATTCTGTGTAATATCCAGTATATGCAGCGATAACTCTTTCATGGTTAAGCCCTGATCAGTATTTTTCGAGAATATCTTTTACTTCGTTTACACTCAGGCGTCCGTAGACATCTTCATTGATGCTCATAACCGGAGCCAGACCGCAGGCGCCTACGCAGCGCGTTGCATCGACTGAGAACTTGCCGTCCTCTGTGGTGTCGCCAACAGCCAGGCCAAGGGTATCGGTAACCTTGTCCAGAATAGCCTGAGAGCCTTTTACATAGCACGCTGTCCCCAAACAAACGCCAATCTTGTACTTGCCCTTCGGCTTCAAGGTAAACTGGGAGTAAAATGTTGCTACCCCATACACTTCTGTTAAAGGAATATCGAGTTCGTCTGCAATGGTCTGCTGCAGCTCGATGGGCAGATAACCGTACTTTTCCTGTGTTTCCTGCAGAATCTGCATCAGACAGCCTGGAACGTCACGGTGTTCAGCAACGATTTCCTTTACAACATCCAAATTGTCAATAGGTACTAATTCAGCCAACTTAAATCCTCCTCTTGATTTCGCAATCCTCATTTATTGCTCAATTTTTACTATTCTATTATAGCACAGTCTTCGTTATTTACTTAACATTTTTGAATGTAAACTTTTACCTTAAAGACTGACTAAAGAACACGTTCAAACAAGAAAATACCAGTATATACAAGTTAAAATATTACTCTTCCCCATTTTTGACGCTTCAAAAACAGACGTGTTTTTTTCAGGCGCTGTAAAAATGGCAATTTTTTATCTTTATTCAGTTGCGCCGCCTAAATACTCGATTAAAGTGGATTTTCTTAAATCCGGCAGATCAATGAAATATTCACGCTCGGCCATGTCCTCCAGCTGGTGGGCGTCGGAGCCGTGAATAAACTGGTATTCTCTGAAAAAACGAAACTTCTTTTTTGCTTCCTCCACCGTGGTGGCCCTGGACAGCTCCACAGTCTTTACCGGCAGATCCGGTGGGATAAACCCCAGCGACACCATAATGCTGTAGGATTTCCTGTCGATATGGGCCGGCACGATAATACCGCCCAGCGGCCTCACGATTTCGGCCAGCTCGTCGATGCCGATGTCGGTTGCTGAGATCAGCAGCTTGTCCACCTCGCCGGTAATCTCGTCCTCAGCGTCCAGTATGTACTGCGGACCAAAATAATCCGGTTTATTGGGGATGTCCGGCAGATGCTCATACAGGACAGCGTCCAGCTCCATGGCCCCCTCCAGTGTATCAAAATACGCCAGAATATGGGCTTCCTCCTTGGTGGTGACCTCGATGCCCGGCAGCACGCACAGGCCTTCGCCCTTTGCCACTTCAAAAAGGGCGGGCAGGTTTTTAGCAGTGTTATGATCGGTCAGCGCAATGTAGTCAACCTCTTTCAGCAGCGCCATGCCCACGATGTTGTTGGGGGTCATGCCCGCATCGCCGCAGGGTGAGAGAACAGAGTGCATGTGCAGATCAATGGCTACGGTGCTCATCTTTAGATGCCTTTTTCTCCTAAAAAGGTGCAGACCTGATAGGCGTTCATTTCAGTGGTAATGATCGGAATGTTTTCTTCCGTGGCTTTGGCCAGGGTGTCTTCTTCTATTTCCGCGCCCTCAGGAATAATAATGCAGGCCATTTCTAAAAGTGTCGCTACAGC
The DNA here is from genome assembly GCF_015547515.1 of Eubacterium sp. 1001713B170207_170306_E7. Classification (NCBI taxonomy): domain Bacteria; kingdom Bacillati; phylum Bacillota; class Clostridia; order Eubacteriales; family Eubacteriaceae; genus Eubacterium; species Eubacterium sp. 1001713B170207_170306_E7. The sequence goes on along the minus strand of NZ_JADMVE010000002.1, from coordinate 453,914 downwards.
GATGATGTTCATGTGTGTCTGGATGGTCACCCACACGCAGCTACTGTCCGCATTGGCCATCACCCAGCTCAGCAGGTCGCCCACGTAGCCGCTCTCAATCTCACGGTCCAGGGATACAGTATTGTTGGCGCAGACAAAGCGTTCGTCTGCCAGCAGTTCTTTTACGTTCATTTTTCCTCCTCGGTTTCCTCATTATTTTCATTTTTATTCTTCATGGGATGCCCCACCTGAAGCAGTTCACTGGTGAGCTTTGAAAGCTCTAACACGCGGTCCTTCAGAACAAAGACACAGTCGATCTCGCGGGCATTGCCCATGACGATGTCCTCGGCCAGCGCCCGGCAGCCCGGTGCGCCGCAGGAGCCGCAGTCGAGCCCTGGAAGCTTGGCTTCCAGCTCCTCGATGGCACGCATTTTTTTGATGGCCTCTCCCATGTCCTCATCCAGAGGCTTAGGGCCGCGCGGCATCAGCTTTTCCTTCTGATGCATCATACCGGTGTTGTACAGGTTTTTGATATAGGCTTCCTCCAGATGCTTCTGGGTGTCCATGCGCTCCAGCTTGGCCCGCTCCTCAATGTACATTTTAGCCACAAAATTATTCTCAACGGTCAGGCAGCCGCCAACACAGCCGCCCAGACAGGCGAGCCCCTCGAAAAAGTCGATGTTGTCAAGCTTGCCGTTCTCGATCTCCTCCAGTACTTTAATCACATTGGAGATCCCGTCCACATGCAGTACTTTTTTATTCTTCAGATAGCTGCTCTCCCCGCCGGACACTGCCCAGCTGAAGCCCTCAGCCGATGAATTGTGAATCCCATCCTCCGCCTCGACGGTTTTCATGGCGCCCATCAGCGGCGCGTAAATATCCTTGATGGCAATGGCGCCATCAATGGTTGAAAACAGGTCGTCGCTCGGCAGCGGATTGCTTACCTCTGTGGCCTTGGCGGCACAGGGCGTTATAAAAAAGATACCAATATCCTCACTCTTGAGTTTTTTACTTTCAATCAAACGTTTTCGCGTAATCCGCGCGGTCAGACCCATGGGGGCCTTCAGCCGGTTAATGTTGCCGGTCAGCTCCGGAAAACGCACCTGAATCAGCTTCGCCACCGCCGGACAGGCCGATGAGATCATCGGCTTCGGGTAGTGCTTGGCTGTAAACTCGTACTTAATGGCCCGGCCGATGATCTCGGCGCCAAAAGCCACCTCCACCACCTCATCAAAGCCCAGTGATTTGAGCGCTGATAAAATGCGGTCAATGGAGTACTTCATCTTAAACTGGCCAAGCAGTGTCGGCGCCGGAATGGCGACCGTGTACTTATAATTCTTGATTTTGGAGAGCGGATCGGTTTTTGCCATCTTCGCGTGGTGCGGGCAGACCCGGATACACTCGCCGCAGTCAATGCACTTTGACTCGATGATCTTGGCCTTGCCCTCCCGCACGCGGATAGCGCCGGTCGGACAGGATCTCAGACAAGTTGTGCACCCCAGGCACTTGTCCTTGTCCAGATACACCGAATGCATTAATTTATCCATCAGTTTCACCTCATCCCCCAGATTTTACAGTTTGAAACACATCCTTATTTTTGTTCCTTCTCCCACTTTTGAATGTATCTCAAAGTCATCTGCATTTTTTTCCATATTCGGCAGACCCATCCCCGCGCCAAAGCCCATCTCCCGGACCTTGTCACTGGCGGTTGACCATCCCTCGGTCATTGCCAGATCCACGTTGGGTATCCCTGGCCCCACGTCCTCTAAGCGCAGGGTTACAGCGTTTTCATCCACCTCTAAAATGATCTGCCCGCCGTCGGAATGGATGGCGATATTCATCTCGCCCTCGTATCCGGCAATGGCGATATGGCGGATCACCTTGCTGTTAATGCCCAGCTGCTGGAGGCTCCGCTTTATCTTGCGCGAAGCCTCGCCGGCCTTTTCAAAATCTCCCTTTTCTACATCAAATACCAGTTCATAGCTCATTTTTCGGTATTGCCCCCTTAAGTCCGTTGTGGTATAAGATTCCGCAGGATTCAAACAGCGGATAATCCGTGGTCATGATCAGCATGTCAATGTCCTCGGCCATTTCCAGCAGTTCCTCACCCGGCACCTTGCTCCTGACAAAAACAATGCTGTGCATGTTGGCCATGTCCACCGTGTTAAAAACCTGCTTGTTCACAAGCCCGGTGAGCAGAATGCCGTCCTCCTTGGCATACCGCAGCACATCGCTCATGAGGTCGCAGCCGCAGGCCACATAGACATCCTCATTCAGGTGTTCTTCTCCTGTTAAAACCCGTGCGTTCAGTAGTTCCTTGACTTCCTGTAACTTCATTTTTGTTCTCCCCTCAAAAATTACTTAAAGATGTTTGGGTGTGTGATGCCTTCGGAATTCTCCGTGTTTCACATTCCCGAAATCTGAAAAATATTCGAAATCCGCTCATTTTTCATATTTAACGGGTCTCAAAGTCATGTGTTTTCACGCACATGACCTTTTGACCCTGGCATCATAAAATAATACCGCTGTAGCTCAGCTCATTGTGGTCCAGAATCCGTTTTTCATCGCCGCTGCAGGTAAACAGCAGAACCTGCTGTCCCTTGCTGATGCTCCAGAGGAAGCGTACTGCCTCGGTCTTTCTCGCCAGATCGTACTGCACAAACGGATCGTCCAGCACAAAGGGCAGGGATTTGTCAAAGGCAAGCACATTGCCCACGCCAAAGCGCAGCGCAAAGTATATCTGGTCGATGGTGCCGCCGCTCAGCTTCTCAATATCCAGCAGATCGCCGTTTTCCGGACTCACGACTTTTACCTGAAGCTTGTCGTCAATTTTGACTTCTTTATATTTGTGGGTGATGCTGTACAGCGCATCGCCGATTTTGTCATTGAGCACCGGCGCGCAGTCATAATGCGTTTCCTTGGAGAGCCGGCCAAAAATATCCAGGGCCATGTCGCAGGCCTTGAGGTCTTCCTCATACTCGCTGATCTGATTTTTAAGGGTCTCAATTTTTTCCCGGGTTTCCACCGGATTGCTCACACTGCTGATGAGCATGCTGTTTTCACCTTGAAGTCTGGAAACCTCCTGGTTAAAGGCCAGCAGCGCTTCGCGGGCGCGGATCTTTTCGCCGTCCGGAGCCACCATAATGACCGGATTGTCCTCCTCCCCGGCGTCAGGGTCAACCTTGATCATGTTGCCGCCGCCCAGCTCATCGTAAAGGCGTTTGTTGGCCGCGAGCTCTGCCCGGACCTTTTCCAGCTCGTTTTTATACTGGCAGCCCTCGTTGTAGGCTTCGATGTCTTCCACGCCTGCCTTTTCCAGCTCCTCGTTCAGCTCGGTTTCAAAGCTTGTCTGGTTGTGGGTGACCTCCTCCAGTTCCTTTTTCTTGTTCTCGACCTGTGTGAGGAACACATTTTCATCCATGGTGAGCTTGTCGAGGCGGTTGAAGATTTCCTCAGCCTTCTCAACAAAGGCTTCGTATTCCTCCGAAGTGTTTTTGCCATATTTCTGCAAAATGGCTTCCACCGCGGTCAGCGGCACCTCGTCATATTCTTCCAGCTCGTCCTCTGCGGTTTCCGGCTCCAGCCCGCCCGGTGATTTCATTTTGTAAATCATCAGGGCCGCGCCGCCCAGTCCCAAAAACCAGCCCAGGAAGTTCACAAACACCAGCACTGCGCCGGCGAGAAAGTTCCCGGGATTAATGGCTGTGACCAGCACCAGAATGGCGCCCAGCACCATGAGCAGAATGAGCATGCCGTTGGACACGCGGTTCAGGGTAGAGACCTGAACCTCAATGTGCTCCTGCTCCCGCTCGATCACGCTGGGGTTTTCCAGCGCGTACTGGTACTTCTGGTAATCCATCTGCACCTCGCTGCGGCTCAGTCCCTTCAGGCTGCGCTTGATGCGGTTGCACCGGCCGGTGATGTCCCGGCATTTGCCCTCCAGTGTCTCAATCTCACGGGACAGGGTTTTGATGCGCTCCTCTGCGCCCTCCAGGTTACTCTGTAAAATTTTAAGCCGCCCGTAGGTGCGGGTGTCGAAGTCCTCGTATTTTTCAAGCTCTGCCAGACGGCTGCTGAGTGCCTCGCCCTCGCTTCTGATCTCACGGACCTTTTCCCGCATGTTTTTAAGCTCCTCACGGGTCTTGGCCTGTGTTTTTTCAGACTGGTTCCGGCATTTGCTCTGGGCCGCCTCGATTTTTTTCTTATACTGCTGGATGCGCTTCTGGTTTTTCTGGATCACGTTGTAGACGCGCTCGCCCTCGTCCAGCGCCCGTTCCAGATCCTTAAGCTCCCGCACGGCCATGCCGTAGTTGGACTTGCTCTGGCCGTAGTTGCCGATGGATTTTTTCTTGTTTTCCAGATAACCCATGACACGGTTCAGGGAAACCTCCTCCTTCTGGGCGGTTCCCAGCTCGATGAGGCGGTCGTTCACTTCCTTTGCCAGGTCGGCGTCGGAGGCGGAGGCCATCTGCTTGATGTTCACGGTGTTATTGTACACCACGGAGTTGATCTTCTGATCGCCCAGCGGCAGATTCTGCCGGGTGACGTTGTCATAGGGATAAAGGGCGGTGATGTCCTCCCCGGTGACGTTGTCGTAGATTTTCACTCCATCCTGCTTTTTCAGAAAATCGCGCTCGATGCGGATTTCCCGGCCATCGTCCTGCTCCATGACCATGGCCCCGCAGTAGGTATCGCTGCCCCAGGGTTTGAAGCGTTCAAAATCCTCGGAGTAGGTCCGTTTTTTGCGATAAGGTTTGTAAAAGCCGAACAGCATGCCCTCGATGAAGTGCTGCACCGTGGATTTACCCGCTTCGTTTTCACCATAGACCAGGTTAAACCCATCGTCAACCTCAATGACCCGGTCCTTAAATTTTCCAAAAGATGTCAGTATCAGTGTTTTTATTTTCATAGAATTACCTTTTCCTTCAAGATCCCTTCCAGACCGTAGTACAGGGCCTTTTTCGTGATGGGGGACACTTCCTCAAGAAGCATCTCCTGTATGAATTTGCCGATCATGTTGTCCCTGTTTTCCTTGAGCAGCAGGTCGATGTCCAGGTCGATTTCAAGGGCCTTGTCGTTCAGTTCAAAATAGTAAAAGGATGGCCGTAATTCATCCCCCAGCCAGTCTACGGAAACCTCCGGATCCACATAGCCCTTCAGGCTGACCCGGTAATAGTTTTTCATCCGGTTTTCCTCTGTGTCGCAGGCGAGGATCCGGTCCTTGATCTGATCAAAGGTCATTTCCGGCGTCACCTCAAGCGCCAGGTCCACGTAGCGGCGCTTCTGGATGGGTACAAACTCACTGACACATTTGTGCGTGTCGATCTTGCCGACAATGACGCCATGGTCGCCGCTCTCGCCAAAGCTCAGCCCCTCCGGGCTGCCGCAGTAGGCAGCGGTCTCGTTCAGATACTCCGGCTTGTGGATATGGCCAAGGGCCACGTAGTCAAAATTGGAAAAGTCCGATACGTCGATGGGCAGATAATCGGTCTGCCGGTTGTAGGCGTCGCCGTGCAGCATCAGGATGTTGTTGCACTCCGGATTGACGGCAATGCCCCGCGGAAAGGGCAGGTCGGTGTAAGCCTTTTTCACCCAGGACATACCGTAGACCTCCGTCTTAAGGTCTGGAAAATAGACGGACTCCAGCTTGCCGGTTTTAAACAGGGTCACGTTGTCCGGCCAGTCCACCAGGCCAAAAAGGGACACGCTGCTGTAGCAGTCATGGTTGCCCGCGCAGATGACCACCCGGGTGGTGGTGAGGTGTGAGAACTTTTCTGCCACCCGCTCAATTTCCATAATGTCCACTTCATCGGAGTCGAAAAGATCCCCGGCGATCAGCAGCAGGTCGATCTGGTTCTTTTCAGCGGTGTTGAGTATTTTTTCAAAGGTCTCCCACAGGTCCAGCCGTTTATTTTTCCCGTATATGTCACCACGCCGGTTAAAATGGAACTGGCGGCCCATGTGCAAATCACCTGTATGTATGAAAGATACCTTCATCTAAGTTGCCTCCAATGCGAATATTTGTTCTTAAATTATATCATGATTCAAGGCAATTGAAAACGAAAAAGTTCAAAATTGCCGAGGTTTCCCATGTTATTCTCGTACTATTATAAAATAAAGCGGGTTTAAAGGCAAATTTCCGCGCCATTTCCTTAGCTCGGCCTCTGGCGCGGCCCGGCTTCACTTTATATTAAAAAAGCCTCCCGGTTGGGGAGACTTCAAAAAGCGGCTCAGTCGTGCAGCGTTCCCAGCATCATGGCCAAAGCCATGGAGTTGACCTTTGCGTCGGCAGAGTCGGCTCTGGAGGTGAGCACCGCCGGCTTGGCGGTTCCCATGATAACCGCGCCGCTCTGGGCGCCGGCCATATAGGTCATGGTTTTCCAGAAAATATTTCCCGCCTGCAGATTGGGCATGAGCAGGATATCCGCGTGTCCGGCCACTGGGCTGATTACGCCCTTATGCTTAACCGAATGCTCGGAGATGGAAAGATCCATGGACAGGGGGCCGTCGATCACACAGCCCTTGATCTGGCCGCGCTCATTCATTTTTGACAGAACCGCCGCGTCGATGCCGTCGGGCATATTGTCGTTGACAGTTTCCACCGCGCTCACGCAGGATACCTTGGGGTGGCGGCAGCCCAGCGCGTTTGCCAGCCGGGTGGCGTTGCCGATCATCTCGATCTTTTCCTTTAAGCCCGGCTCTACAATCATGCCGCAGTCCGTTGCCAGAATCATCCGGTCCAGGTTCGGCGCCTCAAAGGCGGTTACGGCGTTTAGGAGCTTGCCGGTCCGCAGTCCGTGGTCACGGTTCAGGATCGCCTGCAAATAGGTTTTGGTCTGAAGCAGTCCCTTCATCAGGATATCCGCTTCGCCGTCCCTTACCCTGGCCACTGCCAGCGCCGCCGCGCGCTTTTCGTCCTTTTCGTCCACAATGGTGTTCTCGCTAAGATCACAGCCAACCTCGCCGGCGTATTGCTTGATCTTATCCGCGTCGCCCACCAGAATCGCCCGGCCAAAGCCGTGGCCGTTCATGATCTTGATGGTCTCCAGCACCACCTTATCACCTGCGGCCGCAACCGCAACTACTTTTTTACGCACTCTGGCCATTTCGGTCAGCCGATCCTTTATTTCATCAAAACGGTACATTGTAAAACCTCGCTTTCATTCGATATGTAATGTCTTTCGATGTAAAAATTGTAAAGTCATGTTATAATGTAATCTATACCCAAATTTAAGCGAAAAAGTAAAAAATAATGCAAAAAGAATAAAATGAAGGAGCGAAAAATGCAATACCGACCATTTAAAGACCTCGAACTCTCCCAGCTGGGCTTTGGCGCCATGCGTTTTCCCATTAAATACAACAACGAAAAGCTGATCGACGAAAAGGCAGCGGGCCAGTGCCTTCAGACCGCCATCGACAATGGCGTCAACTATTTTGACACAGCCTGGCCTTACCACAAGCAGGCCAGCGAGCCTTTTTTAGGAAAATTCCTGGCAGAAACAGGACAGCGGGACAAGGTGCAGCTTGCCACCAAACTGCCCTGCTGGCAGTGCCATGACCCGGCCGACGCCGACCGCTATCTGGAGGAGCAGCTGGAGCGGCTTCAAACCGACCATATTGATTTCTACCTGCTCCACGCTCTGGACAGCTACCGCTTCAAAAAGCTTCTGGAGCTCGGGATCATCGACTTTATGGACCGGGCAAAGGCCTCGGGCAAGGTGCGCTACCTCGGCTTTTCCTTTCACGACCTCAGCGCTGAATTCGAGCCGATTTTGGACGCTTATCCCTTTGATTTTGTCCAGATCCAGCTCAATTACATGGACGAAAGCTTTCAGGCGGGTCTCGCCGGCCTGAAGGCCGCCCATGAGCGCGGCATGGGGGGCATGATCATGGAACCTCTGCGCGGCGGCCAGCTGGCGGCACAGCCCGAAGGCGATCTGGCAGACCTCTGGCAGAGCTTTGACACTGCCCTTACCCCGCCGGAGCTCGGGTTTAAATATTTATACAATATGCCCGAGGTCACCTGTGTGCTCAGCGGCATGTCCGACCTCGGGCAGGTGCAGGAAAACATCGCCACCGCCGAAAAATATACCTCCGGCTGCCTCACAGCGCAGGACAAAGCAATGATCGAACGGCTCCGAGACTTTTACAGAAGCCGTATGAAGGCTGACTGCACTGGCTGCCGCTATTGCAACGGCTGCCCCCAGATCATCCCGATTCCCACCATCTTTAAATACTATAATGAAGCCTTTATGTATGGCGATGTGGCCGCCTCCCGGAAGAAATACCGAACCAATATCAAAAACAAGTTCAAGGCTGACCAGTGCGCACAATGCGGCCAGTGTGAGCAGCACTGCCCCCAGAACCTGGAGATTCAGGCGCTGCTCCGGGAAGCCCACGCGTTTCTGATGGCTGAGGACTAATGTGCAACATGGGATTTTTATTGTTAGTCCCCTTTTTCCTCATACGTTTTGGCCTTTTGGCTTTCCTGGATAAAGGCGCTGTGGCGCGGGCCGCCCACTTTGCGCCGCTTTTAAAGAAGGAAAAACCAGCCTATTGGATTTACCAGATCGCTAACGCCGCCATTTTTCTTGACCTGTTCTTTTTGAAAATTAAATTCACGCCGGCAACACTGTTTTATGCCGGCGCGGCGGTTTACGCTGCCGGCACTCTCCTGCTGGCCGTGTCCATGGTTAATTTCGCGGCTCCATCTGAAAGCGGAGTCAACCAGAACGGCCTCTACCGCCTGTCGCGCAACCCGATGTACGTGGCGTATTTTATCTTTTTTGTGGGGTGCTTGCTGCTCACCCAGTCCCTTTTGCTGCTGGGCTTTACCATCGTCTTTCAGGTGTCCTCCCATTCAATTATCCGCTCCGAGGAACGGTGGTGCCTGGCGCATTTCGGCGAAGCCTACCGCCAGTATATAAAAAAGGTCCGGCGCTATCTTTGAGCTCTGCGGAACAATAAAAAACAACCTGTATCATGGCGATACGGGTTGTTTTTTGAGGACGTAACGTTTCGTGACGCCCTCAGCGTGTCACAAAAATTCAAGAGACGGAGCCTTTTACCTAAGGAAGAAAAAATGTCCTGCGGGCACCTTCCTTACACCTGCATCTTCCTCAATAAAGCAGTCGCCTGATCTCTCCAGTGTCCGGTTTTTCCTTTAAAAGTGGCACGATTCCCAGCCGTTTGCCGCAGCGCCTGGGCTTTTTTCTTATTCTGGATAAAAGGCGCAGCCTCAGACTGCGCCACTTTTTTGACAGTTTGAGGACGTAACGTTTCGTGACGCCCTCAGCGTGTCACAAAAATTCAAGAGACGGAGCCTTTTACCTAAGGAAGAAAAAATGTCCTGCGGACACCGTCCTTACATCTGCATCTTCCTCAATAAAGCAGTCGCCTGATCTCTCCAGTGTCCGGTTTTTCCTTTAAAAGCGACACGATTCCCAGCCGTTTGCCGCAGCGCCTGGGCTTTTTTCTTATCTGGATAAAAGGCGCAGCCTCGGACTGCGCCGCTTTTTTGACAGTTTGAGGACGTAACGTTTTTTTACGCCCTGTCTTTTACCGCTCCACCTTTATCTGCTCACCCATGGCCACCAGGCAGAGAATCCGCTCGGCCACGGGCATGCCGGTCAGGTTGGCCAAAGCTTCGGCGTAGAAATTGATCTGGAGACGGTACTGGTCGATGAGCTGCTGCCGGCCGGCTTCGTTAAAGTAGCGGTCGGTCTTATAGTCTAACAGAATCCATTTTCCATTTTCCTCAAAGCAGCAGTCAATCATCCCCTGCACCACCAGCGGCGCGCCGGCGTCCTGCCAGTCTGGCAGAACCTTTCTGGGATCGTACTGGTAATTAAAGGGCACCTCCCGCCGCACACGCTTGGCAGCCAGCATGCGTTTTCCCAGCTCAGACTGGAAAAACCCGCGGATCACCCCAAGGTCAATGGTTTCTGCCAGCTCCGGCAGCAGCAGCTGTTCGGTGACAAGCCTTTGCTGCTCATCTTTCAGCAGCTGCTCAAAGGCTCCGGTATCCTCTGCCACAGTGCGCAGCTTATCAAGAGGCAGGCTCTGCATCATAAAATGCAGGGCCGTGCCCTTTTCGGCGCCGGTAATTTCCCTGGCGTCGGCCATCATAAAGGAGGGCAGCGCCACACGTTCCGGAATTTCCGGCACCCCCAGTGCCTCGGCCTGGTTTCTCAGCCGTTTGACCTCGGTGACGGTCATTTTGCCTGGCAGCTCCTGCTGGCCGGCAAAGGGATAGCGGTAGCTCAGACGTCGGCAGACCTCCTGCCACAGGGCCTCCGAGGGTGCTGGCGGCTCCTCGATGAGCTCCTCCACTGTGTCCTCTGAGATATGGTGCTTCAGACTCTGCTCCGCGGTGTAAAAATACACTGCGTAGTTTGGCAGGCTCAGACTCCGACGTTTTTCTTCCTCGACAATTTCCGGTACGCTGTTTTTAAAAAGCGCCTGCATGATCCAGTCCAGAAGCCCGCCCGCTTTTTTCAGGTGATACAGATCCCCCGGTCCTGACCAGGCTGTCAGTTTGGACTCCAGGTTTTTGACCATGCCCACCACCACCAGACTTTCACGGGCCCGGGTCATGGCAACGTAGAGCAGGCGCATTTCCTCGGACAGGGTTTCCAGCTCGTTCTTTTCAAGGCAGATGTTTTTGGCCAGTGTGGGCATTTTGGCCCGCAGCTCCAGATTAATGTAGTCCGGGCAGATCCCCAGGTCCTTGTGGAACAGGATATCCCGGTTCCGGATGCGCTTGTTGAACAGCTTGCCGGTGCCGGACAGGAAAACCACTGGAAATTCCAGCCCCTTGCTCTTGTGGATCGTCATAATACGCACCACATTTTCGCTCTCGCTGAGCACTCCCGGCGGCGACATATCGTACTTGTGCTTTTTCATACGCTCGATAAAGCGGATAAAGTAGAACAAACCGCGCAGCGTGGAGCGCTTATAGTCTCCGGCGCGCTTCAGGAGCACCCGCAGATTGTTCTGCCGCTGCTCGCCGCCTGGCAGAGCACCCACAAAATAGTAATAGCCCGTGTCCAGATACAGCTTCCACAGAAAATCCTCGATGTCCATGACCCGTGAATCCCACTGCCACGCGTCCAGCTTTTTATAAAAGGCGTCCAGCTTGGCGGCCAGAGCGTCCTGCCGCATGTCGCGGTATTTTTCCACGGCCGCGTAGTAGCTGCCCTCCTTTTGAAACAGGCGGATCTCGGTACATTCTTCGGTGTTAAAATCCCCGATGGGCGAGGTCATTACGCTGAGCAGCGGCAGATCCTGATGGTGGTTGTCAATGAGGTCTAAAAGATTCATGACCACACCGATCTCCATGGATTCGTAATACTGCTCGCCGCCGTCAAAATAGGCGGGTATCCCCAGCTCTGAAAAGATTTTGGCGTAGACATCGCCACGTCCGGCCACAGACCGCATGAGCACCCCGATGTCACGGTACTGGAGCAGGCGTTCTTCGCCGGTTTTGGTGTCAAAGACCGGCTTGCCTACCCGGCTTTGTATTTCTCTTGCAATAAAGCGGGCTTCCATCTCCACTGCGGGCATCTCACCCACGACCGGGTCGGTATCCTCGTCCGTTTTATTCTCGATGACGTGCACCTGGGTTTTGACATAGGGGCCCTCGTTATCCAGTCCTTTATAAAGCCGCGCACGGTCGTCGTACTCAATCTCGCCCAGCGCCGGGCTCATAATGGCCTCGAACACACCGTTGACGCCGTCCACCACGCCCTGACAGCTTCTGAAGTTCTGGCTCAGGGTAATGAGGTCGTTCAGCGCGTCAGTTTCCTGGCTGAAAGCATGGTATTTTCCAATAAAAATCGTCGGGTCGGCCAGACGGAAACGGTAAATGCTCTGCTTGACATCCCCAACCATAAAATAGTTGTCGTCCCGCACGATCCGCCTGATGATGGCCTCCTGCATATCGTTGGTGTCCTGGTACTCATCCAGAAACACGTACTCGTACTGCTCCCGCACCTCGGCGGCAATGGCGGGATTGTTTAAAATGCGCAGGGTGCTCTGCTCCAGATCGTTAAAATCCAGCAGGCCTTTCTCCGCCTTTTTAAGCTGATATTTTTTCTGAAAATCCCGTGTGAGTTCCACCAGGTCGGCCATGGGCTCCTGCATTTCTGAAAGCTGCGCCAATGCCTCTGAAAGGTCCAGATTCAGGCGTTTTTGCAGCCCCTGAATAATGCCCTTGGCTTCGTTCCTGAGCTCCTTGATGTGGTCACTGGTCTCGGCGTTCGCCTTTTTATTGCCGCTGTAGCGGGCAAAGCGGATGCCGGAAAGGGCATGCCGGAAATCATCATAACCCTCCTCCAGCGCGTCGATGGCAAGCCCCACTGCGAAGAAGTCCTCCTGAAGCTGAGCCGCGGTTTTCTCAAAGCCTTCATGGTCTCTGCACAGGGCATAAGCGTTTTCCAGCAGCTCATAGGCTCCCTCCATATCGGTGCGGATCAGGCTGTCCAGCTCCCCGCCCCAGGGGCTTTTCCAAAAGCTCTCGGCGTCCATTCCAAAATAGGACAGGGCGCGCACACACCATTTTTCGGAATCCGGCTGTGTCACAAGGAAATAATGAAAATTCTCCACCAGACTCTTAAGCTCCCGGTCGTCCCGGTTGCCGGTAAACATATCCACCAGACGGCTGAAGGGCGTTTCCCCACCCTCTGGTATTTCCTGGTATTTTTCCTCAAAAAGGGCCTCCAGGGCTTCCTGAACCATGATGGACAGCTCGGTCTCATTGCCCAGCTTAAAGTCTGGGTCAATGCCGCCCTCCTGAAAATAATCCTTGACCAGGCGGCTGCAAAAGGCGTGCAGGGTCGAGATGGCGGCAGCGCCCAGACGGCTGATCTGCGCGATGACAAAATCCGAGTCCACGCCTTCCTTCTCAAGCTCTGCCATGAGCGCGGCACTCAGCCGTTCTTTCATTTCTGCCGCCGCAGACCGGGTAAAGGTAAGCACCAGCAGGGCGTCCACGCTGGTCTTTTCCTCCACCACAATACGGCGGATACGCTCGATGAGCAGCGCCGTCTTGCCTGAACCGGCCGCCGCGGATACCAGCAGGTTTTTCCCGCGTGTCTCAATGGCTTTCAGCTGATCCTCAGTCCACTTCATGGCTGTTTCCTCCTTCCTTTATTTTATCGATAAACTCATCCCTCGGGATACTGGTGCGCAACACATCATAAGATGCCTTGCCGATGCTCTCATCGAACTGGCAGATGCCCTTGTAAGGGCAATACTCACAGCCCGTTTCCTTTCCTTTCTTATAGGGCCTTACAGCAATATCGCCGCCCAGTATCCGCTCAGTCATCTCGATGATCACACGCTTCACATAGCCCAGCAAATCCTCAAACTCATCGCGGCTCAGCTTGGAGTTCCGGGATTTCAGGCTGATGACCTCCGAATCCTTGTCAGCCTCTGCGTCCATGGCCTTGGTAAAACGGGGATCATCCAGATAGATACCGTTGAGCTTAAAGGAATCGTTGAGGGCGGCGGTCAGCGTCTCAGGGTCCAGCTTATTCACCTGGAGCATGGGATCGTCCACGTGAAAATAGAAGGTGCCGCCCGGTATCAGGTTGTCTCCCTCCAGAATCTCCAGCCCGGCCTCCATGTACACAGCCAGCTGCAAGGACAGGCCATAGTAGATTTCCGCCAGGTTCAGCGTCTTGTTACCGGATTTGTAGTCAATGACCTTCACAAAGGCATCGCCCTCGCGCTGGTACACATCAATGCGGTCGATGACGCCGCGCACCCTGACGGTCTCGTCAAAGCTCGGCAGCCTTAAAATCTGACTGAACTGCTGCTCGCTGTATTTAAAATCAAAGGCGCCGCGGCGCATATGATCCACCAGCACACGGACGGTGCGCTTGCTTACCCGGCGCAGCTTGCGGCCGAGGTACTGGTACTGCCCCGTGCTGTTAAACACCTGATGCCTTACCTGCGGCAGGGTTTCGTCCAGAATGGCGTCCACCATGGCATCGGTTTTTTCTGAGCTCAGCTCCTTGACGGAAACCTGCTCACGCTCAGCCTCCTTATAGATTTCATCTATGAGGTGGTGCAGTACCGTGCCGATGTCCGGCGGCTCCACCTCATACGCCTGCCGGGGCACCGGCTTTAAACCGTATTCCACGTAATGAGAAAAGGGGCACTTGCGGTAGAGCTCCAGACGCGATACACTGGCCTGGATGGGCGGCTCGAAGAGCTTAACGGCCTGCCCCTGGCTCAGCCGGTCATCCACCCCGTCGTAATCCAGCGCCTCCTGGATCTGCCGGAAGGCGGTGTGATAATGGGCGTCCTGGTCATACCATTTACCAACGGTCTGCCAGAGGCGCTTTGTCGCCTCAGGCACTGCCCCGCCCTTACCATAACGCAGCTCGCGCAGATGGCCGATAAGGCTGCTCATGGTCCCCCTCGGGGTGGCCACAGCCTCCCATTCTCTTTCCGGCCTGTTTTCCAGCGCGCTCTGAACCGTCAGCTTTGGAAAAACCGCCTGTATCCTTGGGATAAGCGGCGATACCGGTATGGTGCTGCCCTCGGCGTCGGCCATGGCATAGGAAAGATACAAATAATCGCCCGGTGCGGCGAAAAGGCTGTAGATGGCAAAATCCTCCTGCGCCCGTCTGAAATCGCTGTTATTCTGAAGCTCCATCTCCTTCTGGCGCAGCTGATTGCGCTCACGCTCTGATAAAAGGTTAAAGGAAAGGTTGTTTTTGGGAATCACGCCCTCGTTCATGCCAAAGACCAGCAGGGCTCTCATCTCCGAATGGCGGCTGCGCATCAGGTCGGTGATGCTGACCACATCCTGGCGGCTGGGAATCACGCCTACTGTGTAGGACTGGAAGCCGCCGCTCAGCACAGAAATATATGCCTCCAAAGTGGCGCTTTCATCGCCCATGGTGCTGTTGATCTGATCAAACACCTCCATCAGGATGTTCCATATCTGGTTGTACAGGCCCATGCTGTCAAAGTCGCCCCGCTCCCGCAGCGCCTCGCTCAGGCTGTCGATGGTTGCGGACGCCTTGATATCCTCCAGAAAGCGCACCAGGCTTCTGGTTTTATCCGCATAGGTTCTGGCTTTTCTCAGGCTTTTGCGCAGCGCCATAAACGGGGCCATAAGCCGCTCACGGCTCGCATTCAGCGTCTCCAGCTCCACGGCCGCATTGGCGCTCACACGCTCAAAGGGCTTTTCCCAGCCGCTGCCGCGGATACCGAACTCGATCACATAATTCTCAAGCTCCTGAGCCTCCGCTGGCGTAATGGGCGCAAAGCCGGTTTTGACAAAGGTGAACATATCCTCGTAGGCGTAATGGCTCCGGTTGGTCTCAAGGGCGGCCAGTACAGCTTCCAGAAAGTTATTCTCCGTGACCTTTTTCACATCGTCCATAAAAAAGGGAATGCCGTACTCCGAAAAGGCCCGTTTAATGGGCCCGCCGTAGGTTTCCATATCGCCTGCCAGCACCACGATGTCCTGATAGCGGTAGCCGCGCTCCCGCACCAGCTCCACAATTTTCTGGGCGCCCTTTTCCACCTCGTTCCAGATGTTTTTGCACTGCACCACGGCCAAATCCCCGGGCTTCTGCTCATAGGGCCGGGGCCGCAGGGCGAAGAGACTGCGCTCCAGATAATCCAGACCCGAGGATACCGGGCGGAC
Organism: Eubacterium sp. 1001713B170207_170306_E7; assembly: GCF_015547515.1. Taxonomy (NCBI): domain Bacteria; kingdom Bacillati; phylum Bacillota; class Clostridia; order Eubacteriales; family Eubacteriaceae; genus Eubacterium; species Eubacterium sp. 1001713B170207_170306_E7. Next base: position 438,268 of record NZ_JADMVE010000002.1, on the reverse strand, counting down.
CGCCTTTTCCAGATTGACAATCTCCGCCTCAAAGCCCAGATCATTGGCGATTTTCTCGATGCGCTTCATGGTTTCCCCCGGCACATAAAAGGCTGAGGCATCCGGCGCGTTTTGATCCGGATCCAGGGTCAACGTCATGGTAATACAGTCCACCTTGGCCGCCAGCGCCTCGATGATCCGAAAATCCTGATTGGAGAAGGTGTGAAACCCATCGATCCAGATCAGGGACCGGTCCAGATAATCGGATTTTGGAATCTGGGCGCACAAAAGCTTTGCCCGGTCGTCATCGTCAATGCGCTCCTCAGACAAAAGCCCGGCATAGGCAGCGTAGATCTTCCGAATATCCTTTAGCTTCTGGCTGAGAATCCGCCCTTCGCCCACATCGGCCTCAGCCTTTTCCAGATCCTCAGGCATGATCTCACTCTGTTTAAGCTCACTGATAAATTCACAGATATTTTCCAGAAATCCCAGCTTGCCCGCGCTTTTACCGTAAACCGTCAGGTCCTTCTGCACCTCACGGATGCTCTTCTGCAAAAGCATCTGTTTGCCGTGCTCATCCACAAAGGTTTTGGCAATGCCGCCCACCTCGCTGAGAATCCGGTATTCCAGACGCTTAAAGCTGAGCACGTCCGCGCCCAAAAGCCCCGGCAGCCGGTTGTAGGCCATGAGCTCCCGCTCCGCCCCCAGGGTAAACTGCTCCGGCACCAGCAGGTACATTTTACTTCGGCCGCGCTGCAGCCGGGCTCCGATCTCCTCATAAATATAGTCGCTTTTATTAATATGACAGCGGCCTTTACGGCCGACAATTAATCTGATTCGCACTTTGCACCTCCGCGCAGTCAATTTTACAGGCAGCCTTATTATACCATTTTAAGATTAGGGATGTCCTAAAAAATCCCGGGAGGTAACTTCTGGTTACACCCCGGGATTTCTTTTGATTTTCTAACGTTTATAAATTTCTTTTCGGTGTCCCACATTTAAAACAAGAATAGTGATCGTCTGCTCTGAAATCTCGCAGACCAGACGGTAACCGCCGATGCGATAATGCCACTGCCCGCTCCGGTTCGCAGTGAGACCCTTGCCGTACTGATAAGGGTTGGTGCAGCCTTCAAGATTCTTTCTTAACCAGCCCGTAATTAAAAGCGCGGTATGCCTGTCAAGCTTTTTCAGGCTTTTTTTCGCCTTTTCAGTTAAAACAACATGATATTTCTCAGCCAATTTCCAGCTCTCTTTCGACTTCGTCCAGGGTGTAGGTCACCGGATTTTCTTTATATTCCGCCATGGCCTCATAATAAACCTTTAAATCAAACTCGTCCTCGATTTTTTCCATGACCGCCTGACGAATGGCCTCGGAAACCGACAGATTTTTCATCTCCGCATAGTTTCGAATCAACGCCTCATCCTCTTTGTTTAGTCTTAATGATACCGCCATTGTGCTTCACCCCTTTCATGTAATACATTGTATTACGATTACTGATATTTGTCAAGATAACTTAAGTTTTTAGCCCAAAGCGCCATCCTGCGGCGGTCCATTTCCAAAAGGCTTGACAACGTTTAAAAAATCCGCTACAATGAAAAAAAGAATACGTTAGGATTGTGCAGATGAGATAAATCCGTATTGCAGCCTTGCTCAAGAGACAGCAGGGTGTGATGCGGATTTTTTGTATTCATTTTATGGAGGCGTTAAAAGTGTCAAACCTGCAAATACCCCTGCCGGCTGTTATTCCGGCCATTACCAACACCGCTGATCTTGTGGCCTTTCTGGACAGCTACGCGGATCCCTGGGTCATGGTAAAGCTTGGCGATATCAATACCCTGCCCAATATTGTCCGCCGAGTCCATGAAAAGCGTAAAAAAATCATGGTGCACCACGATTCCATCAGCGGCCTGAGTGCTGACCGCAGCGGCATCCGTTACCTTGCCAACATGGGTGTCGACGCTGTCAACACGACCCGGCTTCATTGTATCAGCACCATACAAAACGAAAAAATGCTGGCTGTTTTAGGGCTTTTTATCATTGACAGCAGCGCAGTTGCCAGCGCGGTGCGCGCCGTAAATGAAAACACACCCGATTTCGCTCTGCTCATGCCTTCCTCTCTGCCACACCGCATTATCCGGCAGATAAAATCCGAAACGGGCTGCCCTTTACTCGGCGGAGGCCTCTGCGCCAGCACAGAGGAGCTGGACCTGCTCTTAATGGCTGGGCTGGAAGGCGTTACCACCAGTGAAAAAGCACTGTGGCATATAAAATCAAAGGAGGATTAACAAATGGGCAATCTGGCCCTTATACACGGAAACCTCATCACCATGGACGATCATTTTTCTTTCTGTGACGCGGTTCTCATTGAAAATGGAAGGATTACCGCAATCGGCCGATCCGAGGATATCAGGCGGCTGGCCGGGGAACGGCAGATTTACTGCATTGACCTAAAGGGAAAAACCGTGATACCTGGGCTCCACGACTGCCATGTGCACGTCATGGGCACCGGACTCAACGCCATTGGCGTCGATCTGTACGACTGCGCTTCCATCGCCGACGTGCTTGATAAAATCCGGGAAGCCTCAAAGGACAGGGCTTCCGGGTGGGTTTACTGCACCCGGCTCGACGAATCCCGTCTGGCTGAAAAACGGCCGCCGGCAGCGGCGGAAATTGACGCTGTTGTCCCAGACCGCGGCGTCTACATTGTGGACCGCGGACTGCACTACACGCTGGTCAATACCCTGGCCTTTAACGAGATCGGCTTTGACGGAACCGAGCACGGCCTGGTAAAGGATGCCTCCGGCCAGGTTACCGGACGGCTGCACGACAAGGCCAACGGCAGGGCCCGCTCTTATTTCTATGAGAAAATGACTGACGCCCAGCGGGCCGATATGTTGAACTACACGGCCTCAGAAGCGGTTAAAAAGGGAATTACCACCATTCACGCCATGGAGGGCGGCGATATGTTTTCGGACAAGGATATTCCTGTTTTTCTGGAAAACCAGCGCCGCTTCCCCCTCGATATCCGCCTCTACTGGGATACCGAAAACCTTCAGAATATTCTGGATTACGGCCTGCCCGCTGTCGGAACCGATCTGCTGCTCGACGGCTCCATCGGCTCAAGGACTGCCGCTTTTAAAGCGCCTTACACCGATGGGCCGGATACCTGCGGCGAGATCTATTTTACAGAGGACTTTGTGGTCAACCACATCACAAACGCCCATCAAAACCACCTCCAGGCAGGTTTTCACGCCATCGGCCAGCGCGCTGTCACCTTTGTGCTGGACTGCCTGGAAAAATCGCTGGCACTCTGCCCGTGTACAGACCACCGCTTCCGAATCGAGCATTTTGGATTTCCAGACGCCCGCGATATCGAGCGCGCCGCCCGTCTTGGCGTTGTGATCTCAACCCAGCCCTCTTTTACCTATCTGCGGGGCGGCCCGGGCAGCGTGTATAACCTCCGGCTCGGCGATGATCGGGAACGCCGGGGATACCCGCTTTCCACCTTTGTGAAGGCCGGCATTCCCGTAGGGGGCGGCTCAGATTCCGGCGTCACCCCCATGGACCCTGTCTTAGGCCTCCACGCGGCGGTTAACCAGTCCTATCCCGAAAACAGTGTGGACATTCAGGCCGCACTTCGGATGTTTACCCTCGACGCCGCCTACTGCGCCTTTGAGGAAAATCAAAAGGGCAGCATCACGCCCGGAAAACTGGGGGATCTCACCGTTCTGTCTGGAGACCCTTACACCACAGCCCCTGATAAGCTCAAAGCGCTTGAGGTGTGCATGACCATTAAAAACGGAAAAATTGTCTATCAAAAATAAAGGAGATTCTAATGAAAAAATATATTTTAGGCATTGACCAGGGCACCACCGGCACCCGTGCCATCATTTTTGACCAGGATGTCAATATCGTTTCCTCGGCCTACAGCGAATTTACACAGTATTTTCCACAGCCTGGCTGGGTAGAGCATGACGCCATGGAGATTTATGAAATCACCCTGAAAATGATGCGTCAGGCCATAGCGGAAGCGCACCTCAAACCCGAAAACATTGCAGGCATCGGTATTACCAACCAACGTGAAACCACCGTATTCTGGGATAAGAACACCGGAATCCCCGCAGACCGTGCCATCGTCTGGCAGGACCGCCGCACCCTGCCGATCTGCGAGGCCCTGATCGAAAAGGACGGGCCGGCCATCGAAGACCGCACGGGTGTTACCATCATCCCCAACGACTCCGCCACCAAAATCCACTGGCAGCTGAAAAACAACGCTGAAATCCGCAAGGGTGTGGACGAAGGTCGTCTGCTTTACGGAACCATTGATACCTGGCTCACCTGGAAGCTGTCCGGCGGCAGGGTGCATGTCACCGACCCGTCAAACAGCGCGGTCACCCTGCTTCAAAACGCCAGAACCCTCAATTATGACGAAAGCATCCTGAACGAACTGGAAATCCCACGAAGCATTCTTCCGGAAATCCGCAGTACCAGCGAAATCTATACCACCACCGCCCCAGAGCTGTTCGACGGCGTTGAAATCCCCATTGCCGGGCTCATCGGCGACCAGCAGGGCGCCACGCTGGGCCAGGCCTGCTTTGAAAAAGGCATGGCCAAAAACACCTACGGCACCGGTTCCTTTATTCTCATGAATACCGGCGATGAGTATATCCCGCCTTCCGATGGGATCTTCTCCCCTGTCCTGTGGTCCATTGGCGGAAAGGTTGATTATGGGCTGGAGGGCCTGGTGGATGTCTCCGGCGCCGCGATCCAGTGGCTGCGGGACGGCCTCAATATTATCGAAAAGAGCGGCGAAGCTGAAGCGCTTGCCAGACAGGTGAACGACACAGCCGGCGTTTACTTCGTTCCGGCTTTTGTGGGCCTGGGCGCACCTTATTTTGATTCCTATGCCCGGGGCACCATCATCGGCATTTCCCGCGGCACCACCAAGCACCACATTGCCAGAGCCGCTCTGGAATCCATGGCTTTCCAGGTAAGAGACGCCTTTAAGGTCATGGAACGCAAAGCCGGCATTCCGCTTAAAAAGCTCCGAGCCGACGGCGGCGGCGCCAAAAGCGATTTTATGCTTCAGTTCCAGGCTGACATTTTGGGGATTCCCGTTGAACGGCCCGTCATTACAGAAACCACCTGTCTCGGCGCTGCCTACTCCGCCGGACTGGCGGTTGGCTATTGGGATTCCATCGAAGAAATTTCCAAATTCTGGAAAATCGACCGCAGCTTTGAGCCGGCGATCTCAGAAGAAGCGCGTGAGGAACGCTGCTTTAACTGGAACCGCGCCATTGAACGCGCAGGCGGCTGGCTGAAACGATAACTACCGAAAAATGCCGGGAGGTAACAAAAGGTTACGTCCCGGCATTCTTTCTCTCAAAGATAAGCTTTGTTTTATCACCGTCAAAGTTCGGTTTAAACGAATCAATGGTAATATATTTTACCTTTTCTTCTGTTGGACATTCAATGGTCAGCGCGCACGACTTTTCATCCCCATTGATAAAAAAAGTGCTGTCGTTATAAGTCTGGCCGTCCTCATTGACTGCTGTGATTTCAGCCAAATCAAAGAAAACCCGCGCCTGCTCCAGGTCGCACGCCATTGTAATTCTCAGACAGTCGTCATAGATATTGCGGCCGGATTTCTGCCCGCTCACGTCCTCCATCTCGCCAAGCTTAACAACGCCGCCAGTCGTAAAGGTATAGGTTTTATTACTATCTGCCGGAGAGGCGTAAAGGCTTTCCGCCATCTTCTCCAGGTCACTCTGCGTCTCAGCCCCGCCGCCGCAGCCTCCGATCGTCACCATGAAAAATAGTGCCGTGACAAGCAGAACCATCTGTTTTTTCCGCATGCTTTTGCCCCCTTAAGCCATGTTTTTTTCATTCTATAATAGAAGCACACTCAAATCAATACAGGCCCCCGCGTTTTACCATTATCGAACATTATTTACGGTTTTTTACAGCTGGTTGAAGCGTTTGACAGCATCCTCCCGGTTAACGGCCGTTCCGTTTCAGCCATTCAAGCTCGACCAGACGGGCTTCACGCATCCGTCTGGATGGATAACGCGCACCTCCTTATAGCTGGCGATGGCCCTTTCCAGAATGGCTGCTCGCGCTTCATATTTTACCTCTTTGTATTGATTGACGATAAAAAAAGAAACTGAAGGTGCGCAGCCTCCAGTTTCCAGGTGGAATGACTCAGCATCCCGTTCAGAACATATTATTTATCTTATTTTAATTATATCAAACTCGTGGCTGAAAAATCATTTATTGCACAAACGACAGTTTTTTGAGCATAAATAACAGTTCTCTGAAAATTAAACTTATTCTATTTTTATTACGAAAAAAAATACTGCGAAAAATTTGGCGCTTTTCCGCAGTATACACGGCGCTTGGCCGCAAAAATAAGGTAGGATATATTAACAGGTACGTACCTGATAATATCAATTATTTCATCTAAAATCATTTTTTACTCAATAAAAATGTATGACCGGGGAGCTGGTGTATTCCCCGGTCATGGAGGTGTAGACCTCCGGAAATCTGATGATTCCCTGATTACAAAAGAGAAGTGTCTAAGGTGTGTTTAAAAATCGCAAAAATATTGATATTTACCCGCACACCCGCATCTGTGCTCTTAAACAAAAGCACAGATGCCAACGTGCATTTACTTCTACCTTCTCCTTTCCATGTTAGCTGTTAATGACCTGTCTGAAAAGATCATCGATATCTTTTCATAATTCCGTGTATGGGAGCTATGTGATGAATGTGTAATAATCATATAACAGCTATATTTGATGGTTCAAATACCTTCTAATATTGTTAATCGAGGTATTCGCGGCAATACATTCGACTTGTATTCTCGCCAATACCCTGGTTGATGGATTTCCTTAATACCTAATCCCTATTAGACTGATATTCCAGTATCTTCTGTATGTATTTACTTCCTTTATTACCAATTCCACGAATGCGCTTCAATTCATCTTCCTTTATTGCGAATAATTCTTCCAATGTATAAATTTGTGCTCGGAACAAAGAATTAAAAATATACTTGGGCATCTTGATTGATGCCAATTCTGCATCTTCAGGTCTTTTCGTATTTATTTCAACACAATGACCGCATTGTTCACAATAATATGTCACTTGCCTTTTTATCTTTAATTGATTGTTTAGCTTTCCACATTTTCCCAGCAATTTCAGCTTATCATTGTCATTCGCATTATCAAATTGCGTAATATATTGTTTGTCCAACCAGATACCTGAATCAACCCTAACTTTTATCCCGCGCAGCATATGACCGCCACAAAACGAGCACTTCATTTTAACCACCTTCCGTTTTATCTTTTTCCAAACTATTATCGATCATTTTAATCATTTCCAGTAAGTTAAAATCATCTAAAATTTCTTGTTCCTCTATCTTTGTTAATTTACCTTTACATTCTCCGCTTTCTTCTTTATTTATATCAATTATGAAGTTCTTTCCCATAATAATTTCCATGATTCCGCCTGTTTTCTTAAAACAGCGCGCGTTTTAAAAATTATTAACCGGGGCACCCTAAGCACAAATGCAAAGTCTGCGCCCCGGTTAACATTAGCCAAATATATACTTTATTTTCTGATTATTATTTGTTTTTGATTGAGCTTCTCTTATTTTTAATCAGCACCATCACAGCAATTCCTGACAATCCTGCCACGATCAATGTAATGGCAATAAGCATGAAGGTTGAGTTGCGCATAATGCCCGTGTTGACATTTTCCACAATATTCGTTACTTTAATGACTTCATCCTTCATGACTACTTTCTGCACCTCACCCGTGAGGGATACTGTGAACTTCACGTCAGAGGCGACATGGTAGCCAAGCGGCGAAAGGTCTTCATGCAAGGTGTATGTTCTTCCCGCTACCAGATAATTAATTCTGTATGGTGTGGTGCCGGAGGTCCAGCTGGCAACAACTTTACCTGTAAAATCATCGGTCAGGGTCAGCTTAGCTCCTGCCAGTTCCTGTCCGGTCGTCGCATCCTGTTTCGAAATGTCGACTTTTGTGTAATCATCAAACATTTCTACCAGATTTCCAACACCAGCCACAAAGTCAATGGCTTCTGCCGGCACAAACCCATCTGGATGAATTTCTTCAACCATTGTGTAGGTTTCTCCTTTTTCCAGACCTTTAATGATATGAGGTGTGTTTCCTGAAATCCATGTTTCAATTAGTTCGCCTCTGGTGCCGTCGGGATTTTTTTTGTAGACAGACAGCTTAGCGCCAGGGATTTCTTCACCAGTCGTGATGTCTTTCTTAGAGAATCCAACTTCCAGTTCTGGTTTGATTTCATCAATCATTTCAACTTTCTGCACTTCGCCGGTATTCGCTACAGTAAACTCAATATCCTGCGCTAATTCATACCCGATAGGTGCGAGATTTTCGTGAAGGATATAGGTGTGGCTTTCTTTCAGTTTTCCTTTGGATACACGGTGAACTTCACTTGTTGATGTCCAGCTCTCAATGACTTCACCTGTCTCTTTATCGATAATGGACAGCTCTGCTCCTGGGAGCTCGGGTCCTCCGGTAATGGCGACCTTGCTGATGTCAACCTGTAATGGTGCATCCGTAAAGGTCGTCGTTCCAGTTACTTTGCCATCCTTATCAATTGTGAAGGGGAAGCTGTCTGTTCTGCGGTCATAGCCGACTGGCGCAATGGTTTCCTCGAAGGTATAGTTACCCGGTGCAAGCTTTGTTGTTTTAATCTGTCCCTTTTCATCGGTGACACCCTCAAATACCACTTTGCCATCACTGTCTTTAATGACCACGGTAGCGCCTGGAACTGGTTCTGCGGTCGTAAGATCTGTTTTTGTCAGAACCACTTCAAAATCCACAACAGGTTCGTCACGCATAGCTACTTTTTGTACTTCACCGGTATCGCTGACTGTAAACTTGACAGCTGCCGCGGTGTAATATCCTTCCGGTGGGGCTTCTTCAATTAAGGTGTACTCATCACCTGGATTCAATTTTGTAACAATATGAGGGGTATCGGTTGAGGTCCAGCTGTCAACCACTTTACCATCCTTATCCTTTATGGTTAATTTAGCGCCTGGAATTTCCTGGCTCCCCGTGATGGAGAACTTGGAAAATTCAAATTTTGTGTAATCATCAACCATGATAATTGGATTTTCAATGGTGACACCATCTTTTCCGACAACAAAGGTAATTTCTTCGGCCGTAACGTACCCAAACGGATGGGTTTCTTCGATGAGAGTATAAGTCTCCCCTTCTGTTAATTTTTCGATCTTATGGGGTTCATCGGTGGATACCCAGCGATCAATTTCATTGCCATCTTTGTCTTTTACAATCAAAGTTGCTCCAGGCAGTTCATCGCCGGTTGTAATATCTTTTTTTGTCAGATAAACTTCCGTCGGTTTATCCGTCATTTCAACGGTTTGGATTTCTCCTGTCTCAGTGACAGTAAAAGGCACCTCTTCCGCAACTGTGTATCCGTCCGGTGCGGTTTCTTCGACCAGTGTGTAATCTCCAACTGGCAATTTTTCAATAACATATGGTTTGTCTGTAGATACCCAGCGTTCGATCTCCTTGCCATCCTTGTCTTTTATGATCAAAGTTGCTCCGGGCAATTCATCGCTGCCTGCAATATCTTTTTTGCTGATCTGTACTTTGGTGTAATCATCCAGCATGGTCACGCCGGAACCAGTGGTCCCGTTGACAATAACACTGCCGTCTTCATTCACCGTAAAGGTAATGCTTTCTGCTTTCACATAGCCATCCGGTGCAGTTTCCTCAACCATGGTATATTCGCCCGCTGTCATTTTTTCAATGATATGCGGTGTATCGGTTGAGGTCCAGCTGTCAACAACCTTGCCATCCTTATCCAAAACCTTCAGCTTCGCGCCGGCCAGCTCATCTGTGCCATTGACGGCTTTTTTGGAAAAGGATACGCCGTTAGGGGCGTCAAGCATGGTAACAACCTGCTCAATCCCTGTTTCTGTTACTTTAAACGGAATGCTCTCTGCTTTAGAGTATCCGTTTGGCGCGGTGATCTCTACCAAAGTATAGTCACCAACCGGCAGCGCGTTAAAGGTATGGGGTTCTGCTCCTGACACCCATTCTTCAACAATCTTGCCATTTGCATCTAAAATCTGAAGTGTTGCACCTGGCAGCTCTTGATTATTTGTAATATCCTGCTTGCTGATAGTTGTTTTTGTATAATCATCCAGCATGGTAACAACATTGCCTTCAGCTGTCTGACCATTTACTGAAACCGAACCATCTCCATGTACAGTAAAGGTGATGCTTTCAGCCTTAATGTAACCGGCTGGAGCTGTCTCTTCAACCATGGTGTACTCGCCAGGCTGCATGCCTTCGATAACTTCAGCTTTTCCTTCCTGCGAAGTCCACGAACGGATAACATTTCCATCTTTATCCTTTACGGTAAGCTTGGCGCCCGGCAGCTCCTCTGTACCATTGACGGCTTTTTTAGAAAAGGATACGGTACCCTCCTGGGCATCCCGCATGACAATGGTTCCGGTGCTTTCTTCCTGACCTTTAATGGTTGCAGTTCCATCGTCATTGACTGTAAATTCAATTTTTTCTGCCACAATATAACCGTTTGGAGCTGTCTCTTCAATCATAAAATAGGTTTTTCCTGCTTCAAGCGTTTTGATGTTATGTGGCTCTGTGCCGGATGTCCAGCCATCAATGAAATTACCATCAACATCTGTAATCTTTAATACAGCGCCCGGGAGTTCATCGGAGCCCGCAATGGTTTTCTTAGAAAAGCTGATCCCAATCGGGGAATCTTTCATGGTAACGGTATCCCCTGCTGTTCCGTTGACAACCGCTTTTCCCTTTTCATCAATTGTAAACTTAATGCTTTCTGCCACTTCATAGCCTTGTGGGGCTGTAACTTCGGTCATCTGGTAGGTTTTACCAACCACCAGTTTTCCTACAATCTGATGAACTGCATCGGTTGATGTCCACTCATCAATAGTCTTTACGACTTTTCCATTTTCATCCAGTTCTTCAACTTTCAAACTTGCGCCTGGAAGTTCATTGCTTCCAAATAAAGACTGTTTGGAGAAATTGACTTTTGTGTAGTCATCCCGCATGATAACCTCAGTGCTCGAACCAGATTGTCCGGTAATGGTTACCGTTCCGTCCTGGTTAACAGTAAAGCTGATGGATTCAGCGATGGTGTAGCCTTCAGGCGCCGTTTCTTCCACTAAAATATATTCTTTGGTGGCAGTCAGTTTTCCTGTAATAACATGAGAATCTGTTCCAGATGTCCAGCTGTCGATTATATTTCCAGCACTGTCTTTTAACGTCAGTTTAGCACCCGGCAATTCTTCCCTTCCAGTAAGACTGTATTTAGAAAAGCTAACCTCAATCGGATTATCCTTCACGGTAATCTGGTTGTTTTCATCTACTTCACCAGTTCCAATAATCTGTACTTTTCCATCATCATTAATTGTAAATTTGATTGTGTTTGTTAATTCATATCCAACTGGTGCTGCATTTTCTGTCAATTCATAGGTTTTCCCAACTTCCAGATAGTGTGTACCCGAAATATTCTGAACACTTACGCTGATTTCATGTGGTGTACCATCCGAGGTCCACAAATCAACGATTTCTTTTGTTCCATCATCATTTAATTTAGTAAGTGTAAAATCCGCACCTTTAAGTTCATCATCTCCAGTTATTGCTTTTTTAGAGACAGACAACTTTAATGGTGTATTCTCAATGGTCATACCCTTTTCTGCGGTAACTGTCCCATCCGTATTTACTGTAAAATCTTTTTCGATCGGGTTGACACTGTATCCCGGCGCGGTAATGGTTTCTTTGAAGGTATAATCCCCGGGCTGAAGCTCAAATACTACCTGTCCATTCGCCTGCGATACCGCGGTGTATAATGGCTCTGTTTCACCCTTTTTATAAACCGCAATGGTTGCGCCCTCAACCTCTTTACCGCCTAAATCGGTTTTTGTGATGGTTACAGGGTATTTCTGTGCGGTTGTAAAGTTGAACTCAAGCTGTTCAGACACAGCTGTTGGGCGCACGACATTCTGTCTTGTGCTGTCGCTTGAACGGTAAAACAGAATATCCGTGTTAGTGAACAATCCTGTTGTGCCAAAGGTAAAGGTTCTGTTGTCATTATTTGCATTGTCGGTAGCCATCCACAGCTTTTCATTGCCGCTGAATTGAGTATAGGGGGTGACTTTCTCCAGAACGCCGCTATTGTCAATATACAAAGTATAACCTGCTGGCACGCCTAATTGAAAGGTTGCTCCTGACTGGCCCAGATCATCTTTTATATCGTTGGCAGCAAGGGTAATGCTGTCTTTTAAAACATAGCTCTCACTAATCTGAGGATTAGTGTTTGCCACAAAAGATCCATTGTCCGGTGTAAAACTGACAGAAGGGGATGCCTTCAGTTCAGGTGTTGTTATCAATTTTTGATAATAGTCCTTCAGAACTGTGCCAAGCTCGTTGCGCAGGCTTTCTGCTTCTGTTTTAAACTGATCAGACGGCTCTACTTTAAAGAGATGAGTGCCATCCGGAGAGGTGTCATAGCTATAAACTTTATCCGGATCGCCAATCAGCCATAATAAAATACTTTCAGCTTGATCTACTGGAGCAGACGATTGGGACAATGCTGTTGTTTCACTGGTCCATTTATAAAAATTAGTAGAATATGCAACATTATTGCCGCCAGCCCGACTCATATCTAAGGCATTGCTGCTTTTTAAATGCTCCAACCTGGCCACACGTTCAACATCTTTATTGAGGTTCCAGATGGCAATCTGAGTGACCCCCTCTGCCATGGTTTCGATTTGCTCTTCTGTAAAGCCTGTGAAATCAACGGCTACAGGTGATATGGTATTCGCTGTAAAATCCTGTCCGTATTTATAAATTTCTGGATAACTGTTCTCAATATCTAAGCCTGCCATAGCTGTTTTAAGCCGGGATAAAAGAGTATCCTGTGCTGGGCCGCCATAGCCAGAGTACAGGGCCGCATTGATTTTGCTGACATCATCTGCTGTTAAATTTTTTTCTGTAATAATATCCCGTGGAATACCGTGAGTGGTTTCAACCAGATCATAATTACCTTTCGGCGCACTTAACTCTCCATCAAAACAGTACCCTACTTGATTGCCATCCAGGCGGATTGCAATACGGAAGCCCGTCTCCTTGGCACTTTCGATGTTAACCGTTTTGGCCGATACAGGCATGCTGGTCAGCAACATACTTAATATCAGGAGCAACGGCCAAAGTTTTGCTCGTTTTCGCTTTTCTTTCATAATTATCCTCTCTTGCTGGAGCGCCTTTTTAACCAAAAGCGCTCCCCTGTATTCTGTTTTCCGTCTATCTTCTGTTTATTTTGCTTTTTTTCGGTAAATTACTGTTCCGGCAAGGGCTGCTCCAGCCATTACCAGCAGTGTCATTGCCATTCCTCCTTCGCTGCTAAAACCAGTTTTGGCGTTGTCATTTACTTTTGACCCACTATTTTCCTCAGTGGTTCCTCCATTATTATCTGAAGGCAATACCGGTATTTTTTTATGGGGTACTTTAATTTCAGCCACCATATCTGCCGGTTCCTCTGGATTTTTGTTTTCAAGCACAAAGTCGATATTATCAGCCTGATAATAGCCTTCCGGCGGCGCGGCCTCGCGTATCTGAAGCTCTGATCCCTCAGACAGCCACCAGGCTGCTTCGATCTGTGGTTGCTCACCAGAGGTCCATTCGGAGATCAATACATATTCCACAGCGTCCAAGGCTTCTTCAACCTTGTCGGCAAACGGTGTAAAGCTGGTAGCACGCAGCATCAGGCGGCTGACAGGGCTCACATCCTGCTTCACGGTTTTTAAGTAAAGCTCTAACTTGGCGCCAGGCACGTTGTTATTGCTGTCAGCGTCTACAGCGGAAACACTGATTCGGGCATTAGCCCAGTCCTTTTCAACCCGATTGAGCACCTCAACAGTACCGTCGTTATAGTTGTTGTTGCCGTCCTGGTCATCGCAGAAGCTCTGATAGGTACCTGTAACATTGCCATCGGCATCCTTTTCCTGTACCTGTGTAGCATCGACCACGGTGGGATTAGCTTCATTTCCGGCGGTCCAGTAATAGAATTTCGGCGCGCCGGCTGCATCCACATCTACCTTAAAATACACCGGTTCAGGCAATATAAGCACAAAACTTGGTCTATCAGCTTCGGCATACACATAGGTTTTCCCCACTTCCAGGCCTGGGCCATCAACACTGCTGACCACCTTAGCCTGGGCAATTGCCGTGCTGATAGTCGGAAAGATACCAGTATATTTGATTAATTCTCTATTAGACGTATTCCAGCTGATCAATGGGATATCGCTTGTTCCGGTATCCGGATCATAGGTAAAACTATCCACGTCATAGATTCCCATTGTGGCGCCTACCAGCTTGCCGTCAATTGACTTGACAACCGGCCTTTTGATGACATCGTCCATATCGCTGTACTTCAGGAAATCCATGTTAAAGGGTTCGTCCGTCATTTCAAGGGTAACCGTATTCTGTCCTTTGAAGGCTGTCAGAGTAAAGGGCACATCGGCCGCCTTCAGATAGCCTGCCGGCGCAGCGTCTTCTCTTAAAACGTATCTGCCTGCTGGTATACCTTTCTGTACCTGAGTCTCTGTGGTAGTGATCCAGGTGCGCAGGGCATCTCCGGTGATCTGGTTATTTTCGTCAACGGGATAGATTGACAGGGTAGCACCTGCCAGATTGCTGCCGTCATAAGCATTTTTCTTGGTCACCGATACCTCTGTCCAGTAGTTTGTCATGGGATCGACTTGCTGCGCCTGGTTTCCTGACGCAATATAGCCTTTATCATCAACGGTGATGAGCCTATCTTCTGCTTTCACATAGCGGTCATCTGGGGTTTTTTCCTCACGCAGTATGTAGTTTCCAGGTTCTAATCCCATCAGCTGTTTTACACTGCCATCCGTTGTCCATCGAGCATCTTCATACTGCTTTGTCTCACGGTTATAAATTTTCGCAATCTCTCCAGCCTGTCCATCCTCGGTCGCTTTGTAAAGGGCCAGTCCGGCGCCTTTAAGCTCGGCTGCGGTGTCGTCACCGGTTAAGTCCACTTTGGAAATTTCTACCAGGGTATAATCATCCTCAAGCTGGATATTCTGTTCTGGTATCACTCCATCTACCCAGTCACCTTTTAAGGTAAAGGGCATATCTGCTGCTTTCATATAGCCTGCCGGGGCTTCCACTTCACGCAGAATGTAGTCACCTGGCGCCAGCTTAATTTCCTGATGGATTTTACCATCTGTTACCCATTCCCGCATGACAGTTTCCACGCCATCGGTCACCTGGATAATCTGCAGTTTTGCACCTGCGAGCTGGTCTTGAGTACCAGCTTCATATTTATTGATGTTCAGCTTGGTGTAGTCATTTTTAATGGTTACATCCTGTACAGCGCCTGTTTCTTTGACCTCAAAGGCCACGTCCGGTGCTTTCACATAGCCGTCCGGTGCTTTTTCTTCTCTTAGGATATAGTTGCCTGGCGCCAGCACACGGTATATTTTTTCTACCTCGCCTTCCTTACTGGTCCATTTCGCAATTGGGTCGCCTGTTGGCTGACCGCTGCCATCTGCTTTATAAATTGCCAACTCAGCGCCGCCAAGCAGCTGTTCATGCTCGGCTTCATAACCATTGGCATCTACTTTGTGAATCTGAATCTTTGTATAATCTTCAAGAACCTTTAAATTATAAGTATACTTTTCTGTTTCAATGTCGTCTTTATCTTTTAGAAAGGTAATAATTTTTTCAAAGTTTCCATATGATATAGGTTCTTTAACTTTTCCATTTTCATCAATATCTGTATTTAAATAACCATCCGGTACCTCAACTTCAACAAGCTTATATTCCGCCCCGTTTGTATCCAAAGTGCCCATTGGAAGGTTTGAAATTTCAAGATGTCCGTTTATATCTGTTGTATAAAGACCATTTGCTCCCCCCCATTGATTGGGTCGATCTGTAATGACATCCCCTTTATGATAGATGATCATTTCTTCTCTGTTTTCATCAGTAATATATTGATATGGCTTGTAAATATCCTTGTTAGCAATCAACTGAAAAGTAGCATTTCCTACCTTAATGGACGGATCATCAATATCTTCTTTATCAAGAACAATCTCTCCATAAGTAGGTTTATTAACAACATTTATTGTGAATACACCTACTTTGTCTACAGGATCGTATTCAAAGCTACTACCATCTCTTTCCTGTATAGCAACATTTAAAGCATCAGTCGGACCAAGATATTGGATATAATCAATAGGTGGTTCCACTTCTTGAATCTGATAGTGGCCTGCGGTCAATGCCTGTGGTGTTTCAAAAAATCCAGTATAACCATCTGCTTCTGTCTGGAATACTTCGGTCCACTGACCACCGATTTTTTGTCGGACATATTCCTTTTTATCAGTATCATAAATCTTAAACTTGGTATTTTTCAGTACGACATTACCGTATTCTGCATCTTTTTTAACAATTTTCACACGACCTTCAAAAGTTTCATCTGTTTGAACCGCCCATTGTTTTGGATCTTCAGAGTCCTTGTCAACAACAAAGACATAAGGATCCATAGTTTGAAGCTGCCATTGCGGCACGACTGTTTCATGAAGAATATAGGTTCCGTAGGGCAGTCGTGGTGTCATCGCCCAGCCCTTTGAATCGGTAACCAGGGTTGGAACATCATTATTATCCTTATCTTTGGCGATGGGCGTTTTTGCCCATGCTTCGGCAAAGGCTTTTTTCATAGCTGCAACGTCACTGGTATCTGCCGGTTCTACATAATATTTGTCGAACTCACTTTTCAGCTTAACTTCAAACTCAGCTTTTTCCAACAGGTTAGTAGTGCTGTCATCATTTTCGTTAATTTTTATGACCTGGAAGGCCTGACTGACCACACGATCCTTTGAAAGATTGTCGACCAGCTCTACCGCTTCATGCTGTCCGTTGTATTTTAAGCTGACCGGGTATTCGGTCGTATCTAAATTGTAGGAAGGTGACTCCTTTATCTGGTCTGTAAGGTTCTCAAGACTGCCTTCCTGTGCGGCTGTCTGGCCATTAGGCGCTTTCGTTTCCTTAATATAGTATTCACCTAAAAACAATCGGTCTTTTGCATCAGTCTTCCCGTCCTTGTCCATAATAAAAGTATGAACTGGGGTGCCCGCTTTGATCAAAACAGTGTTTGGATCCCACGGCGCCTTGATGTCTTCCTTTGCGTACAGAGTGTATTCTGCTCCTTCAAAGGTCGCATCTCCGAGGTTTTCCTCTCCAGTTACGGTATCCTGCTTTGAAATAACGCAGCTGCCAAGGCTTTCCAGGTTCTTAAAGGTATAGCTGAAGGTCTCAGTCGGCTTAGTCAGTGTGAAGTAATATTTTTCGTCACTGTGGAAATAACCGTTCGGCGCCTGAATTTCCTGGACATAGTAAGTGTTATACTGGAAGTTGTCGCCATAATAGTACAGAACCTCAGATTTGACTTTTTCACCGCGTTTAGAAATCAGGTGCGAAATTGGCGCTTCCTGATCCTTCATGGGACCGTCTGCGTAAAAAACAGCAAATTGTCCACCATTTACACTCTCTGTAGTGTTAGTAAAAGGCTTTGTATTATCCGAATTCGGAGTATCCGCGTCATTCTTTCCGATTTCTACATAGCCCTCTTTCCGATTGTTGGTCTGTTCAAAAACTGTTAATGGTGTAGCATCGCTACTCACATCGACCTGAACTTCTTTTATGGTGTTGTCAATGACCCATGCTCCGGGAACATAAATTTCTTGTACATAATATTTTCCAGGTAACAAATTTTCAATAACCTGAGTTTTTCCATCATCTAAGGTACTGTAGATCCCAACCGGATTGCTCATATCAGCATTTTTAGAAACCTTAAATTTGGCATCCTTAACCACAACGTTCGAATCTACATTATCTTTTTTCTGAATCTGAAGTCTTCCGCTTTTTACATTGACCTTGAAATTACAGCTTAACTGGTCTTTGAATTTAAAGCTGCGCATAGCTTGTGCGCTAAAATCATGATTGCCGTTAGTATCAATTGGCTGATAGTACATGGAATCACCAATGTATTCGTCAGGATATTTTTCGATTTTCACATTATGATCACCACTAACTGTATCCGCCGCAACTGAAATAGTAATTTTGTTGCCATTTTTAGAGATGCTGATTCCATCAGCAGTTGTTATTTTTCCAACAAAATCATTAAACTCACTGCCAAGGACACCGTTGGTGTCTTCGATCGTAATGGATTTTCCGACTTCAATATCAAAGGTTTGATTGTCAAAACTTGGCTTTTTATAAGCTTTCTCAGCTGCTTTTTTTAATATCTCCATATTTTCAGCAACTGTATCATTCTCTGGATAAGAGGTCGCATTGTGCACCTGTTCCCATACCAGCCATTGAACCGCTAAAGTATAAAATTCATCTCCGTTTTTTATATATTCTGCACAATAAGAATAAAATGGAAGATTAGCAAGGCTTTCATTATCAATCCATCCATCAAATTCATATACTCTCGCTGGTTTTTCTACCTCAGTACAGAATGCAGGTATACCATTCATCGTGTAGACATATTGCTGACGAAGTATGCCTGTATTTATCCCTGGTCCAACAACTACCCCTTTACAATCTTCAGAACTTGTTAGATGCTTCACCATGTAGTAAGGCGCATTTCTCATTATGCTCAATGGAGAAGCTTCCTCTTGTATATTTTCTTCATTTTCTTGTTCGTCAGTGATTTCCTTCTCCTGCTCGATCCCATTATTCTCAATCACAGAAAGGGCTGCACTGTTTTCAATAATATTTTGGTTCTGGATACTATCCGTTTTGCTTTCTTCCGCAAAGGCTCCGGGCATCACCATTGAAAATAAAATGATTAATACCGTTAAAACTCCAAATAGTTTTTTCTTCATTATTAATTCTCCTTTAATTGTCTGTTTTTAATAAAAAACAATATCCTCTAAGTTTTCCTACCGTATACCAACCTACTGTTGTCATACATGTAAATGCCCCGCATTCCATCAATCTCGGTTAACCTTTTTGACGTATAGCGTTTCACTATGATTCCAATACTTAAAGTACCTACCAGCAAACAAGTAAGTATTATTATTGTCATCAGCGCCTATCTCCTTTCTCAAACGTTCTTTTTTCTTTCGTTTGTACCAATGTAATATTCTAAAATCTTTGATAAGATTGAGTCCCAGACAAAGATTTGCCAGCACAACAGCGCCAAACATCCCATACATGGCCTTTTCAAACAGCGGTAAATCTCTGCCGGCTGTTTTGTCCGCCGCACTGAGCTGCGCATTTTTATTTGCCGTTCGCTCTGCAGTCTGCATGATTTGAGGCTTATTTTCAGTGTCATTCTGAAGCGTAAGGGTTGTATCGCTCAAATTGGAAATAACACTCGTGACTGCAGCCGGCAGCATTTGTGATAAATTCTGTTGTCCACCTGTAATACCATCGGGAAGCGTGCCAACAGGTCTATTTTCCGCAGAATTCTGTCCGCCGTTATTGCTACTATCTCCATTTCCTGAACCGCTTTCTTCTGTCAATCGCGGAGGAATGGGTGTATCGGTATAGATCCAGATGTCAATATAATTTGTATCGTCCGCGTTTTCGTATTGACAAAGTCTTGCCCAATGGCCCGATTTCCATGGATTTTTCTGGTAATCTGAAAGTTCTATCTTTGCAAAATTTTCAGGACAGTTTTCTTCTTCTACCACGTGATGATTAATCCTGCGGACACCAATATAGGCTTTTTCCATAATAAGTTTTTCGAAGGCATCCCTGTCTTCCAGCGATTTTATTTCTTCTTCTGTCAGCACAAAGCACTTGCCCGCAAGATAAAAACCATCCCCCTGGCCGTTGACCCAATAGCGTTCGATTATACCGCGGGCACTGGCTCCACACAAAACAAGCATGACAAAAAATACCGAAACCAGTACTATGCTTTTTTGAAAAAATCTATTTATGTTAATCGCCCTCTTTCAATGCCGTCGCTTCGACTTCTTCCTTCAACGCCTTATAGTATGACCGTCCAACGGTCAATTCTTCACCTGTTATCAGATAAGCCTTTAAGTAAGCGATTTTAGCGATGTAGCGCTTTGCTACCAGAATGCTTTTATGTATGCGGATAAATCCTTTGGCGAACAGCATTTCTTCAATTTTTCCCAATGTCGAATAAAACTCAAAGGTTTCATTGCCACCGTAATAAATTGTGATAAGATGCCGTGATACCTCAAAATACCGAATGCTCGCAACCGGCACACTACGAGTTTCTCCCGCACAGGTAAAAACCGCGATCTCCTGTCTTCGATTAACGCATCTTGTAACCGCGCGATCAAAAATTTCATTAAACTTTTTTCGGCTTGTTCTTTCTTTGAGAATGTAGTGCATGGCATCTACATCAAAAGCTTCAAACACCTTATCGTACATTACTGTTAAAAATATGATTTCGCCTAAGTATCCTCTTTCGCGTAATTTATGCGCAACCTCCAAACCATTAATGCCAGTCATGTTGACATCCAGATAAATAATGTCCACCTCGTGCATGTCGTCCTCTATTTTAAAAAGCAGCTCTTCACCGCTTAAGCAGGTCATCAATTGAATGGGTATTTTCTTTGTTTGGTTTTCATCCAATATCCATTGTCTGTATTTTTCTATCTGGTTTTTTTCGTCATCACAAATGACAATTTTCATTGATTTCTCCTTTGCGACAATTTGCTCGGAAATGTTAGCCACCATCACTATAACACTCTCAATATTCGAATGTTTATCAACGACACAAACAGCCGTTATCTTTGCACAAACGACTGTTAATCAGCGCTTCTTTCCTTTATTTTTAAAAGTAAAAAACTATTCATTAAAAGTAGACTTTTTTTACAATATAAGATATAGTGAAGAATATTCTGAAAAGTGGTGTTAAATTATATCTTTTCATTAAATACAGTCAAAAGCTTTCGTTATCTGCCTTTAAGCAAACAAAAAAACTGGCATAAAAAAGTCTACCTTTTTCTCCAGTTTTACTATATTCGTTCTTTTTTTACCAAACTTGTATCGTAGTTGGCTCTTTTTATATTCTCTGAGCGTTGTTTTAAATCGTTTTTTCCAGATGCTTCCTGAGCCCATTTTAAAAAAGTTGGGCTGCTGACATTCAACGCCGCAGCTGCTTTTTGAGTTGTAAGCCCTCCATTTTTCCATTGATTGAATATCTTGACAAAGGCTTTTGGTTTTTTCTTTTTCCCTCTTTTCCCTATGGCGTCTTCGGATTCATTTCCTGTCACCTCTACCCATTTTTTAAAGGTTTCCGCGCTGATATCCAGCATTTTCGCCGCTTTGTTTCGGCTGATCTTACCCGCCTGCCATTCTTTGCAGACATCGTTAAATCTGGAGGAAATGGGCTTCGGCTTTCGCCCCAGATGTTTTCCTTTTTTTCTTGCAGCCGCAATCCCTTCCGCCTGCCGCTGCCGGATATACTGGCGCTCTGTCTCTGCCACATAGGAAAGCAGCTGCAGCACAATGTCTGCAATCAGTGTGCCAATAAGGTCTTTGTCCGCTCTGGTATTCAGTAATGGCATATCCAATACAACTACCCCGATTCCCTTTTGTTTTGTCAGTATCTGCCATTGTTCTAAAATTTCTTTGTAATTCCTGCCAAGCCGGTCAATGGATTTCACGATGACTACATCGTCTCTTTTCAGTTTTTTTAGTAACGCCTTATATCTAGGACGATTAAAATCCGCTCCGCTCTGTTTGTCAATATAAATATTTTTGATATCGACTCCTGCCTGTTCCATGGCCAATAATTGACGGTCCTCATTCTGATCCTTTGACGATACTCGTACATATCCGTATGTTTTCATATTTTCTCCTTTGATTTTTTTATAAATTTTACCAGATTTTATAAATTTTTTTATACTCAAACATACGGAAAGAATAACATTTATGCCATAAAAAAAAGACCGCAGCCTGGTTTTGGCAACGGTCCATTGGCTTTTTTATTCAGACAAGTACTCTTCCTCTTTATTTTTTCTCATCGAGAACATGAAGAAAGGCTGTGTAACAGCAAAAATAATACTAAGCACTAAATACAAAACGGCATCTTGCGGCTTGTACATTTTGTACAGACGGTATAAGGCTCCATAACTGTAAACGAGACTTACAATCAAAAACAACCAGCCCATATATGGGATTCTGGTAAGAAAGCCACAGACCAATGGTAATACCGGAAGCAGCACATGGGCATATGGGATTACAAAGGAGCCAAAGGCGACCTTTTCGTTGATCAGTTTTCCCATTAGATAGGAATTCGCAATGGGAATCCAGGCCAGCCATGGTTTGCTCATACCACGGCCTTTGGCCATCGTATATAAGCTGATGGACGAAAAAATATAAAGAACAATGCCAATGATCAATAGGACCACCAGGTAAGCCATCAGCATGGACAGAATGGCTGCTGTGGTAGGGTCGTAATAAGAATCGGTATACATAAAAATCCTCCTTAAATTATCTATTTGCTTTATGTTTTAAACGGGTTGCGATCACAGCTGTCACTATTAATATAAAAACAGCGGATATGGCCGGAACGGAATAGTGATTTGAAAGACCTGTGGCCGGTGTAACTGGTGTATTGTCTGACACTTCTTCCTGCTGCGGGGTCTCCGGTGACGGCACAGGCTCCTGTGGGGTTACCGTCGGCACAACAGGCGGCACGGTTTTAATAAAAGTTACCTTCAGAATATGATTTTCTGACACATCACTAAATTCATTGCTGAAAAGATTTCCCAGCTCTGTTCCATCCAGCAGCGCGCTGCTCAGGCTGTATCCTTCATTCGGTGACCAGGCCACACTCACATCAGCGCCTTTGCCAACAATCTGATCAGCGTCAATGAGGCCATTTTCGTCAGCCTCGGTATCGATGTAGAAAACCGGTGCTAAATCACGGTCAGCTACCGCGCCTGTTTGTTCAGTGCCGGACTGGTCATAAAAATATTTGAAATCATAATTCAGTTCATTTCCAATTTCTTCGCGGTTCTGCGCAGCCTTTACCGGGTCGATCTTAATTTGATAGCTGAAGGTCAGGGGCGCACCGCTCTGTGGTGTACTGATCTCCGCCTGGATAATGCCCGCATCGAACTGATCCATATCCAAAGTCAGACCATCCGGATTCACCAGAGAACCGGGTACAATATCGAAATTTTCGGGTTTTTGGCAGAGGGCCGTCAGCTTTTTAATATTCACCTGGGCTGTGACTACCTGCTGGCTGATATCGGAAAAAACATCATCCAGATTGTCAGTATCCGCGTTATAGTACTGCCCGTTTTCGGTGTCTATCTGAGCGAGCTCCCGAAAAAAAGTTTCAGTGTATGAGCTGATTTTGTATCCAATGGTTTTGATGGTTACACTGGGATACGCCAGCTTCATTGCCGCCATACTGTCTTTTGCGGCCTGTTTGTCTGAAACGGTGCCGTCGCCCAATACCACAAGGACTTTCTGAGCTTCGGTCCGCCCGTTTACATCAAACTGGGTCTGCGCATTTAGCAGCCCGGGCTCAAGATAGGTCGTACCCTGCGGCACCAAACCGTTGATCGCTGTCTGCACTTCTGACAGGTTGGATGAAAGCGGAATCCGAACCGTGGATTGGTCTTGGCTGTCAAAATTAATAATACTGACTCGGACAGCGTCATTGCCACCTTGTAGCAGCAAGGATGCAAACTGACTGGCACTTCCCCTCAGCTTTTCGATTTTTTCATCCTCCATGCTGTAGGAGGTATCTACCAGAAAAATAACATCTGCTTTACTGTTCTCATCCGTTGTTGTACTGGAATATGACGCATTTTTGGGCGTCATGCTTACCGTAACATCGTAAGTATCATTGGTTCCAGGAACCACTTTTTCTGATACGCTCACATCTGCCGTCAATGTCGGCGTTGGCAGCGGCGCTTCCGCCATATTATCCTGTGAGCTTTCCGCATATGCTGGCCCCATTAGCATCAAAAGCAGCATCAGCGCGCACAAAAAGCTCCCTGGCTTTCTAAATTTTTTCACTTCTTTTTCTCCTCCTCAATGAATTACCAAGTTCTTTTTTATTATACATTAAGGATGTTTTCAGAAAATAAGTACGCACAAACAGCAGTTATTTGAGCACAAACACCGCAGGTATTTTCTTTCCAAATCAAAAAGACCCAGGAAGCCTGTAAAACACCTGGGTCTTATTATCCTATTTAATTGTAATCAATAATTAAATCCACTGTAGATAGCGTCGACCTGATCTTTTTTCGACAGATCACCGGCACCCGACATCAGTGTGTTGTCCACCCGATATTCAACGACATATACCTGCTCGCCACTAAAGCTGGCTTTAAAGTTATTATAATTGCCGACATCTGCTGTTGTTTTGATCTGCGGACCCGCCGACTCATAGACATCCACATCGGCTTTATACAGCTGTTTCGCAATGCTATCCGACTCGGTTATTGTCAGCCGGATATTGATATCCTTCTCGCTGTTTTCGGCCAGCAGTATTTTTGAAATACCGCTGCTCTTTGCCTGGTCTGTCAGGTCAGTGACTGTATAGCCCTGTCCTTCCATTGCAGACTGAAAGGCTTCTGCGGTTACGGCTTCTTTTTTACCGCATCCAGTGAGCGTGACAAGCAGTACAAATGCCAGTGCTGCCGGCAATAACCATCTACCAATTTTATTTTTCATTATCTTTCTCCTCCGATTTTAAGAGCATTACATTTTCGATTCCCCCGGCAATATCTTTTGAAGCAAAAACAGCGTCCGCTTTCAATCCTTTTACCGGAATACTGAGATGAAACAAAAGCCCTTCATCTGGCGCCAGCCGTCCCACAAATTCCTCTGGAAAAGCCACGGACATCGGCATGATTTCCGCGTTCAGCTTTCTGAATTTCAATCGAATTGACGCGTTGATCCCTTTGACGACATCCTTAGTTTTGTTCACAAAAACAGCGATGATGATCATCTTTTTTTCGATATTGTAGTATTGGCCCTTTAAAAAAACAAAATTGACCGTGTCCGCCACAAAGGGGAAATCTGCTTTTCTGAAAATATCCTGCACTTCTTCCAGCTCATTTTTAATCTGAGGATTCTCAAGCTGTTTTTTGTTTATCTCTGGTACTCTAATTTTGATTGACATTTTCTTTCCTTTCTAATTGACAAAATTTTCGATGGCATTGATCAGACTGTTAATGCCAGCTGCCAAAACACCAATAAGCCCCTGTGAAGCCAAAACCTTATTCTCGTATTCTGTTTTCGCGGTGTTCAGGGCATCTAAATTCGTATCAATTTCACCAATCACAGCCTCATATCCGCCTTCGATAATCTGGGAATCCAGTTTTTCCTGATATTTAGTTTTAAAAACATTGCCCTGCCAGTAAGGATAGCTTTGCTCACCAAAGGATTTGACATCTTTTTTAAGCTCCTTCATGGATTTTTTCTGTCCTTTTAACGTTTGATAGATGGCGTCAATCTCTGCGATTTTTGCCTGGTAATTGCTTAAATTGGCGCGTTCTGCGCTGATTTCACTCTGCTTTGAATACAGAGAATTCTGTAAACTTTCTAATGACATATTTTTACCTCTTTCTTATAATGCGTTTAAAAAAACAGGGAGACCAGCTTGTAGACCAAACCCAAAACGATCAGACAGCCAAAACCGATGGGCACCAGCCAAAACATCATCAAATTTTTTTTAATAAAAATTGGCTGCAACTGGTTGTAATACTCATCCGGATCGACAATTTTCAGCCACGCTCTGAGATGGCAGACCGGGCATTTATAATAATGTTTGTATTTCACAGCCCGTTCCACTGATCCTGCCATTGGAATCCCTTTTGTGGATACAAAGGGCTTCTTTACTAACAATTGTTTTCTGGGCGCACGGCTGAACCTGGAGGACAGCACCACAGAAGCCGGCATTTCAAAGGTGCTGCGGCAGTCCTCACAGTACATTTTAACGGTAATTCCCTTATCACTTGCCTCCTGCCGGATTTTCTCACTGGTCCTTCGAAAAAGATAAACGCCTGCTGCCAAAAAGATAGCCAACGCGATTATTCCTCCTGTAATAAGGGGAACAATCACAGCCAACACATCATTGCTGCTCATAAAATACCTCTCTTTATGTAATTCTATTGTACACGTCTTACCACGGCCAGTCAAACGAGATGGTGGGAATGGTCAGATCAACCTCCAGCCCCAGACCAAGCTTTCCGCCAAGCTTGATATGCGTTGCATTAAGATTAATGCCATCACCATCAATGACATTTTTACTTTCAACAAGAAAGTGCGCACCGGCTTCAACACCCGCTGAAACACTTGCTTTAGCACCAAACAGGGGCTCATCCCCTCTATCCGTTGGTATACTAAAAAACGTACCTCCGACTGATGCCTCCGCACTGGCCAATGAAGCATCTCCTCCCAATCCAAAGGCAAAGTTTCCGTTGCTGTCCGCCTCACATTTAGCATAGCCGTCTGCGGACAGAACCTGCGCTGAAGCATCTGCTTTAAGATTAAAGTCATCATTTCCCAGTACCACCGATCCCGACGCTTTGGCGTAAGCCACACTTCCTTCTGCCGAAAAACCGATGTAATCTTTCGAAAATCCAGCCTGTACTTTTCCCGAAACAGCTAAAATATCTAGATTTCCTTTTGCGTTAAGATACTCAGTAATCTGCATTGCCCCATTAGCTGAGAGCATGGAGCCGCTAAAACTGCCAGATGCCACACCATCTCTGACCTGACCTTCATAAGAGCCGCCCAATAACTGATAGCCGGCATAAGCATAGGCATCGGATGCCAGCCCGTAAGCCCATTGATCTTCACTTACTGCACCCGATCCTGCCGCAAAAGCAAAGGCATCCCCTTCATAGAACCGCTCTAGATTATCGACATCCTCGTGTTTGTACCACTTTTCAGACACCATATTCGGCAGCTTATCATAATCGATCTCTCCATTCACATGGTATTGTCCGCTGATATTCTCAATATTTGTTTTTAGGTCCCTTAAGCGTGTGAGCATGGCGTCTGCCAATGCCAGGGCGCTTGTATTGCAGGTTTCCAAATCAAAACCTACCTGCTGGACATCCGTGTTCAGCTGTGTGTAGGCCGAGTTCACCGTATCGGTCGACAAGGGGGTAACGGCAATATACTCCCCGGCACTGGACAGTGTGGTCTGGATTTCACTGTCCAGACTGATGTAGCTCGTGTTTTTGGTTGTAAGGTTCTGCATGACTTCACTCAGCGTATCGGTATCAATACTGCCGGATTCCTCCGATTCCAGGCCAAGAAAGGTGGTCTTAATGCTCTCCATGGTGGTGGCCAGCTCCTCGGAAACATTAATGAGGCCGTTTAAAAGATTGATGGTAGCTGTACTGATATAACCTTTGTAGGAATCGGCCGCTGCCCCCCTGAAGTTGTTGCTTTGGGTCAGGGTAAAGGCATTTTTAAACTGCTCATAGCAGGCCTCCTGAACCGTTGTCTTGTAGGTTTTAATGGTTTCTTCCATCGTTGCGATTTCTTCGTTAATTAATCTTGACATTTGTTCTCCTCCAGCCTCAGTTTGACGACGGCGCGATCACATCCATCACACGGTCGCCAATGGTTTTGCCCGCAAATGCGGTATCCAGCTGCATCCATTTTGCCTGAAGCATTTCCAGATTGTGTATATCGTCATCAGACAGGACTGAAAACTTTGTCAGGATCTCGTTCATTTCGGTAACGCATTCCAGCACCTTATCAATACTGGTCAAAACGGTATTGGATATGGATACGTCATACTTCAGGCCTTTGATAGTGTCATTGGCGCTTTTATAGCGGTCAATTTCTGTCTGCAGTTCTGTCGGTTTAATTATAATATTGGCGTTTTCATTCATTTTTCTGACCTCCTACGACAATAAGCTGATTTTCTGAAATTTTGAGATCGGCTTTTTGGAATAAATTTTGAAACACAGTGCAGCCATTGTACGCGATCAGCTTGAGAAAGAGCAGCAGGTCTCCCTGATCAAAATACTGACTGGCCATCAGGGCGCCAAACTCGGCTGGTTTCTTTTCCAGCAGTTCTGTATATCTGGCCAGAATACGCTCGCTTGCTTTCTCGACCGCAGCCTCGGTCAACACTGCGTACACCTCATTTTTATAGGCCTTTAAGGGGCTGTTAAAATAAAGAATGCTGCTGTCAAAATAATCGCTGTTGATTTCTCCCTGTCCGCCAAACATAATCTCTCCGATGATGGACAGCAGCGCGCGCTTCAGCGGAACGCTTACCTCTGGATTTAAAAAATCAAACCGGATACAGCCAAGCTCGAGGTTTTGGCTGCCTGTCTGAAAGGTGTGACTATCGTCCTTTAAATAAATATTTTTTTCAGGTACCACCGGATAAATGAGCTCCCCGGTTTTTTTGATTTTTTCAATGGCCTTGATCAAAACGCCATCCCTTAAAACGGATACCTCTCCATTGATAAAAAGGCAGCTGTTTTTTAAAGTGACACAGGTATCATAAAAGAATCTGAAATCTGTTTCCTCCACACTTTCAACCGCCTGGGCCAGTTCCAGCAGGTTAAAGCTCTTTTGCCAGTCGGTGGCTTCCATCATCCGGTATCTGGCCAAAAACTGACTGTCTTCACAGTTTTTAGCAAACTGCGCCGTCATGGTCTCTTTAGCCTGCCTGAAAATATCCGTATCGATTTCCAGACCATAGATACTTTTTAAAAAAGCTTCGCTGCTTTTGCTAAACTTTTGCTCCTCTGTCTCAAGGGTCATGGCAATGGCATTGCGGAAAGCGCTGCTCTTTACAGCCAGCCCTTGCCGCTGCATTAAAATACGGATGTAGCTTAGAAAAAGATTGCCACAGGCCTGGTTCATCCGCACGGGTTCCTCCTGATCCTCCAGCTTCAGCCACTTTGTACAGAAACCAAAACCGACGCCAAGGGTCATGTAAATTTTTCCATTTTCATACTTCTGCTCGTTCAGCATTATTTTTAAATCATTTACTTTTTCTTTCATCGTTCACCTCATTACGCATCACACGACTGATCCGAATTTTACTACTGATATTTCTCCAACAGCTCACAAAGCCGCTGAACACCTTCCTTCTGCCCCTGCAAATCTGTCCCCATACTGTGGCTCATCAACGCCATACGCATCTTTTTTTTGCCAAAATACAGAAAAATGATTCTTCTTCCGGGCGTAAAGCCTTTTTTTATTTTCACGCGGGTAATGGTGTCAAACCCAATGGTCACATAATCATTCACAATACTGGTCTGAAAGGGGTCAAGCATCGCAAAATGCATGTTCTTCTGTGTCACTCCAAGGTAAAAGGGCTTGTTGCTCATCGCTCCCGCAGCAGCGGACCCACCTCCTAACAGCAGCACGCCAGAGGTAGTCAGAGTAAAGTTCCCCCAGATTTTAAGCTGGTAGCTCTCACCGGGTTCCAGCATCGTATTCAGCATTTCTTCTCTTTCTTTTTCTTTTGATTTCATTGGGTAAAACCTCCAAATTTTCCTTTTACTTCATCATCTACCGCCATTTTTATGATGCAGCACGCCCCTTTTTCATGGCGGCACACGATATGGTAAAAAGGAGAAACAATTTGTTGTTTTTTTACTTCTGCCTCAGCAATCAAATTTTTATAGGCTTTATTGACATTGGTTTCAAAATGGTCAAAAACCACTGTTGAGATCATATTCTCAATCACGAAGACACTCTGGTACTTTAAATCGCCTTTGTATATTCCATCACATTTGGCCGTGATAAAAAACTCTGCCTGCATGTCATTATTGTTTCCAAGCCAATACATGGAAAAGAAAAAATGGCCGCTGGGCCGCAGTCCCTCGCTTAGCGCGGTGTTCCAAAACTCCCGGATACAGCTGCCGATTTCACTGGCCGCAAAAGTATATGTTCCTGAGTAGACATCCTTATAATAGATATGGTCATTATAGTGAATCATTTTTTTCTCCTGTCACCGGTGCGTAAACATCTACCACATGGCCGTCCGGAATCGGAAAAATCATCTGGTAGCAGCCTTCCGGGCAGATCGTCAGCGCTCGGTTCTCCGCTTCCTTCTCCAGCTCTGCTACCGCCTTTGAAACCGCGTTCTCCTCCATGAGCACCCTTTTATACAGGCAATGGTGATAGGCGATTTTATCTTCAAAGCTCAGCCTTGAATCCTCTCTGAAATCCATTTTTGCTGAGACAGGCAGCAGCAGCTCTAGCGATGCCTGATGATCGTGAACGCTTCGCCATATAATTTTGGGTCCTGTGGCGTAAACGCCTTCCTCCAGCAAAATTGTCTCAAGCGCCCTAAAATACTGGCGGATATTGACTTCACTCACTGTATCTCTAAAGCAAACCACATTATAAAGCTGGATGGTTTTCTCCTTAATGTCCATGCCTTTCCTCCCTTGTGCGGTATTCTTTTTTTAGCTTAAACAGCGTCTTTTCTATTTCCTCCCGCTGTTCTGCCTGCTGTGTATTTCTGTAGGCCTGGGCTTCGCACAGGCTCTGTTGAAGCTGTGAGACCACCTTACAGAAAGCACTGTCCTTTTTGTAATAAAAAAGCATCTCATCAAAAATACGGCTGGCCATTCTTTCTTGAAACTCAAGCTCCTGACTGCTGTCCTCCAGGGTCTGAACTGCCGCGACGCAGTCCTTTATCTGATCTTCCTGACTGGTTGCCATCTTAATCTCCTTCAATAATCATTTCCGCCGCGCGTCTCTGCGCTTCTGGTTGCGCTCCATTTTAATGTGCGCCCGTTTGCGCTTTTCTTTAGGCGGCAGGAAATACCGCCGATTATGAATCAAATTTCCAGGTGCTGTCAAAATTTCTTTGATGATGGTGGTTCTCAGCTCGCTGGGCTCCAGGATACACTGTTTGTTTTCCACTGCCGCTTTGGGGTGCTCCAAGATATAGGCCTCATACCCTTGTCGGTATATTTTTTTATCCTTCCCATTACAATAAAAGTTTGGCACGTTCAAAGAACGGTTTAAAAAATCCCGTTCCAGTTCCTCACCGTCAACGACTGATACATTAAAAGTGTCTCCGGTCATATACATAAAATACGGGGTAAAATAGCCATTGGGGCTGGGTCCGTCGGCCCAAGTCCAAAAGGCGATCACCAGATTTTTGGCGATATACCGGTCCTTTATTTTCAGCCAGTGCTCGCTCTCGAAGACTTTATTCTGCAGGGTGACGTCTCTGAAGTCTTCCACCTTCACAAAGGTCTCTTGCTCGAGGAGCTGCTGTATCTCCTTCCGGCTGAGGTACTGCCCAAGCCGGGGCACGCACAGGTACGCGTCCCAGATGTTGTTTTGGATATAGCGGCCAACCAGGATAAAGACAAATATAAAGCCTGCCAGTATTCCCAGTATCTTTAAAGCTTCTTCTACTCTTCCAGCAGGCAGGCTGATCCATAACATTTTTCTGCTCCCTTTTAAGATCATCCATCCCAAATAACATTCAACTGCCCACCAAAATATTTTTTGAGCACCATATCCCAGACGCCTTTCGCTTCTTTTTAATGCTTTAATATTTTCCATCATTTTACCTGCTATGAAAACAAACTTCCGATTGCATCGCAGACATTGTCGATGCCGATTTTGGCCATATCCACCAGGCTGTCCTTTTCACCGTCGTTATCGACGTCGGCAATGTCCAGATTAATGCTCAGGTCGATGACCATGCCGATGGCCGCGCCCACAGCTGTGCCCGCCCCTGGAAAAAGGAAGGTGCCGATGGCCATGCCGGCCGCTGTGGCTCCGGCGCTGGACACCAGGTCAACGGCGGAATCGGTGATGGTATCCTGAATGCCGTCCGCGGTGGGGGTAAAGGCGCCGTCGGTGAAGAGATGCTCGCTGGCGTTCGCCCCAACGGTCAGCAGATCGCCGGCAATGCCGATGCCTTTTCCAACCTTTTCCAGTCCGTCCAGCTTTTTAAACTCTGACGGATCAAGCATTTTTTTGTAGTTCAGGCTTTCTTTAAACTGCTGTTTGCCGTATTCCAGGCTGATTTTCCCTTTACTGAGATTGCCACCCTTGTTTTGTAGGTCTTTTATAGTTTTATAATAATCTTTAAAATCGCTGCTGCGCACCACCTTTCCTTTTTCACCCAAGAACAATTCTTCTTCTCCCAGAATATCAAAATATTTTGAGTTTGTTTTCAGACCGTTTCGCGTAAATTCTTTTATGTCGTATTTTTTCCAGTCCACATCAAGGATATTTTTCTTAAGGTAGTCGGTGAGCTCGGCTCTGGACAGGTTTTCTACAATGGGCCCGGTGAGCTGCAGGCGGTAATGATTACCAATTTTCTGCATTTTGAAACGGACGCCGTCTTTCAGCAGGGTGATGCTCTTGTGCCGGTCGAAGGGATAGGCCGCGAGGCCGATCTTTTCGCCCCACAGGGCTTCCATAAGCTCCTGCATCATGGCTTCATCGCCTTCCACCACGCAGCCCTGGGCGTTCATCCAGAAATCCTGAATGACGTCCATCCAGCTCATGTCGATACCAGCAGTGCTGAACTGGCCCGTGGCCGGGTTCCACGCGCTTTTGATGGCTGAGACACCACTTGCCGCGGCGCTGTACAGGGGCTCGGCACTGTCAAACAGACTGCTGGTCTGGTTTTCGATGTCGTAGAGCTTTTGAAGCTTTTCTTCCAGCTCCTGTATCTGGCTGATATTTAACTGTATGCTGTTCTGGTAAAGGGAAATACTGGTCATATAGGCGCCGGCGTAGTTTAAACCCAGAACTTTATCGTTCAGACAGCTGTTTAGATGGGTTACGCAGTTCTGCAGATTTGTATTGACTGCCTGCAGGCTTTCAATTTTATTTCGCAGCTCATCCTCGACCAGGTCTTCGTCCCCCACTGCTCCAATAAGGGTTGTATGCTCCTGTATGAGGATTTCGTTGGCGCAGATAAGCCCCTGCACTACTGCTGTGTGGCTGTTCAGCTGCGCCTTTACGCTGTCCCACGCCGCGCCTTTTAAGCTTTCGTCACCGCTGAACTGAGCGATGGCTTCCAGCGCGCTGCCCAGGCTTTCATTATCCTGTGACAAAAGGTTGACGGCGCTTTCTGCATGACTTTTGATGCTTCCCGGATAGAGTGCTAATCCCATGATATTTCCTCCTGTTCTGCGCGCTCTGTTTTTACGGTGTTATGCCTGCCCGCCCAGCTGGATGCCGGACAATGCCTGGTCCAGCCCCTCGAAGGCGGCGCCAAGACTTTCGACATGGCTGGCATCGGCTGTCAATACACTCTGGTAGCTGCTTTTCTGCGCCTGTGCGCTCTCAAAGGCCACCTTTGATTTATCTTTGGCGGTGATGGTGGACTGGCTGTCCACTGTGATGGTCTGCTGCTGCAGGGTCTGGGCGCTTCCAGCCAGACGCTGGGCATTTCCGGATGCCTGCCGCAGATTGCTTTCGATGTTATTGGCCATTTTGATTCCTTCTTTCTCCTGGCCGCCCTGTCTTATTCGGTGTAGCGCGGTATTCTCAGGCGGCGGTACACGCCTCCCCGGAACAGGCAGCCGTCTTTAAATTCTGGTATCTCCTTAAGGGAGGCGAATGGAAAGATGTTAACGGTGCCCTGGTTGCCAAGCACAAGGCCGTCCACTGAGCTCTTGACATATTTTGTAATTTCATCAAAGCCTTTCATCTTTCCGCTGTGGCAGGTCATAATGACTGAGACCCCTGCGCCGGCCGCATTTTTAAGCAGCTGAGCCACTGTAGCTGTATTACTTTTGGTAAAATCGATAAAGTCGTCAACGTCGTCAATGACAAGGTAGCAGGGCGCCATGGCCGCGTATATTTCTTTTGGCTTGAGGGTGGTATTTTCCGCCATGGCTTTTCTAAAGGCTTCTGACCGTGCCTGGATGACTGCGCTAAAGGTTTCGATAAACTGGGGCAGCTCTTCTGGATTATCCATATAGGTGATATTATTTTTAGGCTTATAGCTGTACAGCTCCATTGATTTGGAATCGAACAGGAAAATATCGCCCTGATCTTTTATCTGGTTCATGATGATCTTAAGCGCATTGGTTTTTCCTTTGGCCGCTTCGCCCACAATGGTAAAAGGGCTGCTGGTCCGGTCGAAGCCCATGAGCTCGACCTTTTCTTTGTCCAGCCCCAGCATGATCTGATTTGGGGTTCCCGCGTAATCGCCCATCATGGTGGAGACAAAGACTTCGGGCAGCACCGGTATCCGTGGTGCACGCTCGTCTGGGTACAGCCGGTTAATTTCACTGACAAGGGCCTTCACGCCATTGGTATACTCGACATCGCTGCTGAAGCGCGCCATGACATAGCACTGCATAAAATTGATCTGGCTGTCTTCTTTTACAAGTACCCTGCCCTTGATTTCGGACGGCTTGTGCTGGCTTCTGCCAATGAAGTTATTGCTTTCCTGGTCTTCAAAGGTGTAGCCTGCAATTTTAATCTTAAAATTGTTCAACGTCGCGTATTTTACGCCGTTGCTGCGGGTGGTGGTGCCCATAACGTAAATGCCGAGGCCCGCGCCGTCCCGGCTGATCTTTGAGAAAAAGTCTTCAATCTCAAAGCCGAATTCCTTGATGACATCAAAATTGTCAATGGCAATGACAATGGCTTTTAAAGGTGTTTCGCTGACCTGGTTGTAAACATAAAAGTTCTGCACTGCAAGGTCGGCCAGCAGCTTTTTACGCTCTGCAATTTCATCGTTGATCACATTGATAAATTTGTTAAAACGCTCCTGTGCGTCGACGGTGATGTAGTCTGCTGTGTGGGGCAGTCCATTTAATGGAATGAGCGCGCTGTTGCCAAAATCCAGGATGTAGAAATTAAGATTGGACACACGGTTCACAAGTGCCAGACTTAAAACAGCGGTTGTCAGAAGAACTGATTTCCCATAGCCAGAGGAGGCCATATACAGGAAGTTTCCGTCTTTCTGAAGATCGATACAATATTCGCGCTGGTCCTGCTCTTCAGGAATATCCATGAGGCCAAGGGGAATTTTAAGATCAAGCTCTGAGGTGTCTTTTTGGGTGATCTCTTCTGCGACTTCGCCATTCTGGATTAAAGCAGGCGTAAGGATCTGTTCTTTTAGTGGCGGCAGCCATGGCCGCTTAACCTGCCGTGAGCCTTCTCTTTCAAATATGCTGTGGATGTAATTAATGGTTGCGTCCAGCTGCGTTTCCTGAAGCTGCATTTCCTCGCTGTCACCGCTCAGGTCTTCATTGACAAGCTCACCCTGTCCCAGGTCATTGATGACATAAACACGGTCGTCCACCACTTCCTCCTGCGCGTCCTCTTTATAGGCGGCGCCGCTCCACGCGGATTGGAAGAGCTCGTAGATTTCATTGTTGCCAACCTGGAGATAGGCTCTCCCTGGCTGGGTGATGCTGGCAGCATCCGGAGTTTTAATGATTTCCTTACTGTCGCTTTCATTCTGCACTTTTAACGCCAGCTTGAATTTTGAGTTGGTCCATATCTGGTCATCCACCACACCGGTTGGCTTTTGGGTTGCCAGAATAAGGTGTACGCCCAGGCTTCGGCCAATGCGCGCTGCGCTGACAAGCTCGCTCATAAATTCAGGCTGTTCTTTTTTTAACTCCGCGAACTCATCCGATATTAAAAACAGGTGCGGCATCGGTTCTTCCGCCTCGCCGTTTTTAAACAGAATATTGTAGGCGTTAATATGGTTGACGCCGTATTTCTGAAAATAGCGCTGACGCCTGGCCAGCTCGCTCTTTATGGAGGCCATGGCACGCATGCTCTCAGCGCCGTCAAGATTGGTAATGGTGCCGAGCAGATGGGGCAGATTTTCGAACAGGCCGGCCATTCCGCCGCCCTTATAGTCGATGAGCAGAAAACCAACCTCATAAGGGTGAAAATTCACTGCCAGCGATAAAATATAGGATTGTATAATTTCAGACTTTCCGGAGCCGGTAGTCCCTGCGACCAATCCGTGCGGGCCATGAGCTTTTTCATGCAGATTCAGCCGGACATAATCCTCCTCTGCCCTCACCCCTAAAGGCACAGCCAGTGATTTGTGGGACTGGTTGGCCGCCCAGCGTTTTTCGATGTTTAATTCTGCGGGTTTTGACACCTTGTACATTTCAAAAAAGGTGATGCTTTCAGGTATCTGCGATACAATTCCCTGTTTATGTTCCAACACAGACAGATTTCGTGCCATTTTTTCAAAATCAACGTGGGCCGCATGATTGAGGCGGAAACGCTTTTCTGCGATTTCTTTTTCATCAAGCAGAAGCACGCCCTGCTCGGAGTTTTCCAGCAGCACAATGGTTCCGATATTTTCTGGCAGGTTGGCCCTCAGATGGGTGGTATAGATAATTGAAAAGCCCAGGGCGTCCCCTTCTTTGTCTAAATATTCCATAACGGAGTGGTCAATGATAAGCTTAGGCTCGTCGATGATAAACAGAAAGTGCGGCAGAAAACGATGGGATTTTTTGCTTTCATCCACACGCTGCTTCCGCTCTTTAATAATCTGATGGATACTGCCCAGCACCTGGTCTCTTTTCCGCTCGGTGTTGATGTTTCCCACAACGTTGATTTCTCTCAGCCGCAGATGGGGATACCAGCGCATCCACGCAAAATCCTCCTCGTATTTTTCATCATAAACCGTGATAATTTCCAAATCGTGGTAGCTCTGCTCAAAAGTCATCTGCGCCACCAGTAGCTTCAGCTGCTCATGAACAACATCTTTCTCGCCTACCAGTCCGAGGTGGTCCCTTTTCAGATCTACCAGTACCGGCTTGTTCTCAATGGTTGAAAATTCTTTTTTAATGTCGTTTGCTTCTTTTTCAAGCGCATCGTCATCCATGGATAATTCATTGTAGGCGATCTTCACATCAAAGCTGACACTGTCCACCACTTTCCCGACGCTTACCCGTAAAAAGTCGTCGTCATTGGCACTGCGTTCATATATTCTGTCGCTGCAACCGTTGACCATGGCTTCGATTTCTTCAATTTCCGGATAATTATAGCGGTAGGCTTCACACTCTTCGATATACTGCTCATAGATTTCCCGCCGTTTTCGCAGCAGGTAAGCGCCGTACATCTGCTCGCGCTTCGCATTGATCTCCTTTTGCTCTTTACGGTCATTGATGAACTTTGTCGTTGAAAAAATCATGGTCATCGCCATGCCCGCTACAGACATGAGTATAAAAAGACCTCTTTTCATGAGGATACTGATCGCAATGGTTACGCAGAGCATCACCAGCGAAGGCAGAATGGCCTGCACCAGGCTTCCCTTTTTCATATTAGATTTCTGCGGCGGTTTGCTGATTTCAATTCTGTCTGTTGGAATGCGCTTGATAATCCGTGGCGAACGCTTATAAACCGGGAATCCTTCAAAGGGGGTCTTGCGGTCAGCCACTTCGAGCAGACTGGTGGTAATTTTTTCGTGATTGCCAATGATGACCAGTTGATCAGGAAAAACAATCAGCTTTATGCCTCCCAGGAAAAGCTCATCGCCTTCTTCCACTGTCAATATGCTGTTTTGAGGATCAATTTTTTGACCGTTATGGTAAATATCTTTTACCTTTGAGTTCTCCAGCGCACTGATCACCACCTGATCATTCTCAATGATGATTTTATATTGAAAGCCCTCGACATTAATATCCTCGTTCTGACAGGAAATGGTTGTCTGTTCATTGCGCGCAAATCGCTTTTCCCAATCGCGGTAAAAATAAAAAATCTCCCCTGTTTCAAGCTGCCCCCAGGAAAAAGCCTGAAGCTGCGTTGTTTTTTCTCCTTCAGTTACCTTTATTTGTCCTTCTTCAATTTCGCAGAGGGCTTCTTTTAACTTAAGCTTTTTTATTACAGGGTATTCTTCATAGCTCACTCTGTTTTTTACAATCAAGTAATACATTACTGCTCTACCTCACTGTACTTTTCTTTCAGAGGCTGGATTTTTTCTTCAAGAGCCGTTAAAGCCGCTGTTTTTTCCGCACCGCTGAGCTTTGTATCGGTTTCCACTTTGTTTTTCTCTTTTAAATAGGCATACAGTAAAAGCTGGTCATCGGACTGCTGCATGGCAATGTTTTCTGCTTCCTCTGTCTCCATGCGTCCCAGATGAATCCAATAATCCAGTTTTTTCTCATTTTCGCGTACGGTCATATTGGCTAGAATATTGTTTTTCTGCTCCTGGCTGAGACTTTCGCTCCGGATATAAGCGTTGGCCAGAATAAATTTCTGATGCTTATCCATGTTGTCGACCTTGACCTTTTCCAGCTTTTCGATAACTTCGATATAGTTGCTCTCAATATAGGCGTTATCTGCCTCCATGACAGCTTTCTGGTAAGGCAGCACCTTTAAATAGGTATAACCAATACAGCCAACAGATAATACCAGCAGCACAAGGCTGATGTTCATGACAATTTTCATTCTGGAGAACTTCGATTTTTCGACAACTTTTTTTGTTTTCGCGTTTTTTTCCACAAGGTCGTTTCGCTGCCGATCCAGATAGCCGATGATTTCCTCAATGGTTGCCATTTCACCCAGCGGCGCCAGCAGCTTGTCTTTCTCAAGCAGCTGCATTCCGCCTTTCAGATAATCCTCAAAGGTATACTGTTTTTGCAGGGCATACCCGATCAGCGCCTTGTAGGCCTCTAAAAATTCTTTTTCGGAAAAGCCGGTTCCTTCTTTATAGGTATCGCGCTGTTTAACGAAGGCCTGGCCATTGACATTATAATAAAGATTTTCAGGAGCCAGTGAAAACTTGAGTTCCCTGGCCTCTTTCTTTAACTCACCCACACTGAGCAACACTGAGAAGATCATTGTTTTCTCTTCGCTTTGTATTTCGCTTACCGCTTTCAGTCTTGAAATCGTGTATTCCACCTTCAGGTCTTCTTTACTCTCTGTCCATGACATTTTTAAAAATCGTGGTCTGGAGTACAAAAGCTTTTTATAATCAAAGACCGTGTGCGCATTCAAAGCCGACTTTTTTATCACCTCTGTCAGGGCTGTCTTTGGAGCGTCTGTCTGGAGCGGCTCTTTTTTATTTTCTTTTTTCATACTTTCTTCCTTTCATTTCCATGCCTTCAAACGATCTGAAGCAGGTCACCATTGAAGATTCCAGCCTGCCTGTAGCTTAACCGGCTATTGATATACCGTTTTCTTCGCTGTGATTTTATTAGAACTTTATTTAGATTCTCTCCCAAAGAAATCGCGTTGTTTTCTTTTAAAATTTTCAGGGTATCCATTATTTTTTGATCGGGGTTCACCATAATATCCCGGTTTATACTACTATTGGTCAATTTTATCGTTAATTGCAGCAATTTTTTCCTCACTTTTCCTGCGTCGTTTTTTATAGTACTGAACCATAAACAGTAAAAATACGCAAAATACAATGCCAATTGCCGGAAAAACAAGCGAGAGATCCTGATCCGCAGGCGTTGTGTTCACCTTCACAACCTCCTGAGAGGTGTTCAGAAAAAGCGTGTTGACCACGTCATCATCCGCTCCCTCCTGCCGTATTTCTGTGACAAACAGTTTTTGCTGTATCTCACTGTTTTTCCGGCCGTTTTCCTGTTGCTTTATTTCAATCAGCGTTTCATAATCGTCTGTAAACAGTGCCACTCCATTGAGATCGGTTAACGAGGAGTAGCTTTCGTTTTTTTGCTTTAGTATCTCAGTATTAAACTCAAGTTCCGAATTCGCAGCCATCTTTTCCTCCTGCGCATCCTTTTTAAATAGGATTATTTATTATTCTTCTTTCTTTAACAGCATTCTGACGATGATCACAATCAACACGATGGCGAGCACACCAAAAGCACAGTACAGCACCACGCCATAACGGAAAGTGTCATTCTGCTTTTTCGTCTGGTTGACCTCCTCGTCGCCGCTCGCCAAGCTTTTTGTGGTTCCCTTTACCTTCGTGGGTGTTTTGTCCACAAAACGAAGTGGCTCTGCCATAAATTTATAGGTGTCGGTATACTCGACCGTTCCGAGCCGGGTGTAAGGCAGCTTTTCGGTAAACGCGGTAAGCAGGCCCTGATTGCTGGCACTGTTTTCATTTCGAACACGTTTTACATCTTCCAGCTTTTCGGTCATTGCTTTTTCTGATTCGCTGGACGCTTCCGCTACGCTTTTTTGCAGATTGGCCACATTCTCCTGTGAGGTCTCAAGCACTTTTTGCATAATGGTTGTCTGTTTCGTACTGTTTTCTGTGTAAGTCTGTGAGATTTTTTCGCCATTTTTAGAGATATCACCGACGTATCCATTGATTTCTTCCTGGTTAATTTTCGCAAAGGGATCGTAGTCATTAACCACCTGGCTGAATACTGCCAGCTGTTTGTCCGATAAATCCAGCTGCTCGAGCAGCTTTGTTTTTAACAGATCGGTCCGGTCGACAAGCGGTTTGATGATTTCATCGTTCAGTTTGTTTCCAATGCTTTCTGTATCCAAAGTCGGAATCTTTACCGCTTCACTTTCAAGATCGGTCTGAATATTTTTGCTCAGCTCTTTCAGCTCATGGCTCACTGTTACCTTCTCATTGTTTTCATCGACAATGGGAAGCTCGGTATCCGGGTCAATGGCAATGCCCTCATAATCTGGTATTGACGCATTCAAAATAGCTGTCAGCTGATTTTTGCTGACTTTGCTGTCCTTTGAGTAGACTGTTTCACTGGCAACATTAAGGTCTGAGGCCAGTGTGGCAATATCCAGCGTACCGTCCACAGGATCGACTGAAAGATCAACCGCAACGGATTTTCCCTTGCTGGATACGATCAGCTCATTGCCTGAAGCGGAGGCGGTAATAACCGGCAGGTCTTCTGTACTGTTATCTTTCTGAATCAGTACCATGATGGCGTTGGCCGCAGCCTCTCTCCCTACCGTTTTTGAGCTGTCTGTTGTATTCAAGTCCTCATTGTATTGCTTAATTGACGCCTCCTGATGTTTTTGGATTATGTCAATTGCTGCTTTATACTTTTCAACTTTGGTTTTAATGTCTTCATTCCTGACATTCACTTGATCATTGTATTCTGAAAAAGAAGTGTTAAGCTCATTCAACGCCGCCTGATAAATGATATTCCCTTCCTCATCCTGTACCAGATTAATGCTGTTGACAACATCTGTCGCAGCGCCGATGGTTATACCCAGACCCGTACTCTCTGTCTTAATCGCGTCTAAATCCTCCTGGCTCAACGCGATGTATTCTGCGTATTTTGTGTTGATGGTTGACACAAGCTCCTGGTTGCCCGCCAGATATTCCTTAATATCCAGAGGCTCATACTCGGTGTTTTCTGTTTTCATCTCAGGCGTTTTCACCAATGTCACAAGATCGTAAGGCTGAATACGCAGCAGCGCTTCTGTGTCCGTGGTGTCATTGGCCAATACCTTTTTAACATCATCCTGTGAACTGTGAAAGGTGTCTAAAATCGAACTGATATACATGTAACTTAAATCATTGTTCATTGTGCGTTGGAGCGCCGCAATATCGTAAATTACGGATTCCATCGCTTCCTTCGTCAGATTTGTATTGATTTTATATTCTAACTCGGCTTTTGCCGGTGTTGTGTTCAAACTTACTGCGCTCTCTGAGAATGTGGCCGGGATGATAACATAGCCTCCATAGATGCCATTTTCCACACCTCTTTTGGCATCTTCCAGACCAGTCTGCACAAAATTCCTCCCGGCATCTTCCAGCAGTTTTTGCGCATAGTAGCTCATTTCTCCATTTTCAAGCGTCCCACTGTCTAAATTTACCAGTGCAATCGTATCGCTTATCATTTCTGCTTCATCCTGCGAATCAGGCGTTGCCGCCGGCTGGCTTGTCTCTCCTGTTTCCTGCGGCTTACTGGATAACTTTCCTATTTCAAATCCCATAAGACAGACCAATAAAAGCACGACTGCCAACAGTCCATATTTTACTGGCGCCTTTTTCAAAAATTTTTGAATCGCTCCCACCATACTTCTCCTTTGTGTCTAAAACCATCTTAAAACAAACATGAGTTACAGTATTCCCGTAACTCATGCATAAAAAATAACAGCTTCTATCTTCCGGCGCTGGCCATCTGCTGGTCAAATTCAGTATAGCTGGCTTCTGCATTAATGAGTGCCTGCTGAATCTGCGTGATCAGATCTCTTGTGGCATTAAAGCTGGGTTCTAATCCTTCAAACTGGGTTACAAAGGACTGGAAGGCATTCCCTGCCCATCCTTCTTCCAATGAGTTCACCATGTTTCTCATTTCACCGACTAAAGATTCAAATTCTTCAGCCTTTGCGCCAAACTGACTTGCTTTTTCCTGTAACACTTCGCTACTGATACCAATATTTCCACCAATTGCCATAATGTTACCTCCTTTTTAAATTGTTTTAGATCTCAATGTCAGATCTTAAATATTTCTTTAACTTTACCATCCTTTTTACTTATTGTACGATTTCTGAACAAACAGCGGTTTTTTGCGCATAAACAACGGTTGACTGTTTTCTGTTTTTTCCGCGTAAGAAGGTTTTTAAAAAAACAACTCTTAAGAACACAAAAAACCCAGGACGTAACAAAAAGTGACATCCTGGGTTTTATTCTTAACGGCCGTTCCGTTTCAGCCATTCAAGCTCGACCAGACGGGCTTCACGCATCCGGCTGCGGAGGGTTTCATCGCTATAGGGGACTTTGACAACCGCGCCGCCGTGATAGCCAATCTGATGGTCAAAACACCCGCTTTCCGGTTCTTTCATTGACTGAAAACCGATTGACAAACAACGGTCCTTCTGTCCGTTCAAATACCATGAACGACAGCCAGGGCCGGATGACAATCGGCAGCATAATTTTCGTTTCATTTTTAAGGGCCAGGACCTCCTGGGCCATCTGCTTGCAATGCGGGATGCTTACTGCCAGATGGGTTAAAATCATTTCATAAAAGCTTTCCAGCGGGCCGCCAAAGAAAAGCTGGCTGCCGTCCGTAAAGGTGACGCGCACCCGGCTCTGCGGATAGCCTTCCACCTCCTCATAGCAGGCGATGGGTCTTTCCAGAATGGCTGCACGTGCTTCATAGCTCTGTTCCGGTTTCATATTCTTTACTCCTTTGCATTGTTAAAGTATTGACGATAAAAAAAGAAACTGAAGGTGTACAGCCTTCAGTTTCCGGGTGGAATGCCTTAGTATCCCGATGGGTCGTTATTTAGTTTGTTTGCGTTTGATGCTGAAAATGGCCAGCCCGCAGAGCGCTGTGACGGTGCACATTACCAGCAGCGTACTGGTTTTTTCCTGATTTGTCAGTGCTGTACCCGGATTTGAGCCGTTGTTTTGGGCCGCTGTCTGGACCGTTGTGTCTGTTTTTGTGCCATTACCTCCAGATGGGTTATTGTCTTCTGGTTTCACCGTTGGCGTTGTTGGGTCTGTTGGTTTTGGTTCTTCTTTTTTCGTGACGGTTACGGTACATTCAGCGGTTTTATTGCCGTCTTCTGTGGTAACGATAATCGTCGCTTTACCTTCACCTACAGCGGTGACCACACCGCCTTTAACCGCCGCTACTTTTTCATCACTACTTGACCAGCTGACGTTTTTATTGGTGGCGTTTTCTGGGGTTATTTTGGCTGTTAGCGCAGTGGTTTCATTAACTTTCAACGCAGCCTTTCCTATGTCTAAGCTTACGCCTGTCACAGGAACCGTAACGGGTTTTTCTCCGCTGACTGTTACATTGCACACATCTGTTTTTTCGCCATCTTCGGTAGTAACGGTGATCGCTGCTCTTCCTTCGGCTAATGCGGTAACGACACCGCCTTTAACCGTCGCTACTTTTTCGTCACTGCTTGTCCAGCTCACGTTTTTGTTGGTGGCGTTTTCTGGGGTTATGGTAGCTGTTAGCATGGTGGTTTCACCAATTTTTAAGGCGGCATCTGTTTTGTCTAACTCAACGCTTTCAACTGAAATATTTACCGGTATATTTTCCTGTACATCCGTTGTTGAATTTTCGTTTTTGGTCTCAATCAATGCGTATTGACTAAAATGATCGGTTGTAAATACCGCATAACCATCCTCTGTAATCGTGGTTGGTATCACTTGTGGATAGCCTCCATCCATGATATAAACAATGGTCAGGCATTTCAGGTTATCAATATTCTGATCAATTTTAATACGTATCGTCAGCGCTTCATTAAACTGGCTGATGGTATTGCCGTCTTTATCTGCCATTTTCAAATCCATAAACTTCACAATGGATTTATAATTATCCTTATAGTATTCCTCAATGGTTTTTTGCTCTTCTTCAGGTATCTTAGTATTATCCATCGTTACAGAGTAGCCCTCCGGCACTGCGCCCTGTGGAATGAAAACATCCATTTGAACATCGTCCTGTACAATGGTCTGCTTTTCTGTTTCGATAACCGTTACCTGGCAGGAGGCTGTTTTTTCACCGTCTTCTGATTTTGCTGTGATCACAGCCGTACCCGTGGTGATTCCAGTCACGAAACCACTTTTATCAACGGCGGCGACAGCTTCGTTATCGCTGCTCCAGTCCACTTTCTGATTGGTTGCGTTTGCGGGTTCAAAGACCGGAACTAACCTTTGAAGGGCTCCTTTTGGTATACTGGCTTTGTCTGTGAGTGTCATGTTCCAGACGGCGACGTCCTCATCTTTTTGAGAGCCGTCCAGATAAAGCTTTGGTCCATTTTCGAGGCTCCAGATTGTGCCGTCTTCACGAATAGCGTAGGCTTCCTCAAATTTGTTATCGCCAACCATTTGGCTGACTTTATCTAAGA
Source organism: Eubacterium sp. 1001713B170207_170306_E7 (assembly GCF_015547515.1). Lineage (NCBI taxonomy): Bacteria > Bacillati > Bacillota > Clostridia > Eubacteriales > Eubacteriaceae > Eubacterium > Eubacterium sp. 1001713B170207_170306_E7. The sequence continues at coordinate 393,513 of NZ_JADMVE010000002.1, read as the reverse complement.
CAGCGATATCTCCCCGATAGGCAATATGATCGGTTTTTAAAGTAAAGTTTCTTCCTTGGAAAAGCACATTGGCCGGTGGGGTTACATCCTGGCCAGATAAAGTAAACACTTTTCCATCTTTAGTTTTATAGCTATAGCCAGAATCGACAAAAGTATCAAATTGATCGGTAACTAGAACGAGCTCTCCATTGTCCGTGCGCCATTTCCATAAATGATTACGATCATCCGCAAAATGGCATTCATACACGTCGCCTGACCCAGATATTGTTAATTGGTACGCGGTGACCTTAATCTTCTGATCACTGATTTTGAAAACTGTTCCTCCAGTTGGCGGTTTATACCAGCTCGTTCCATAAGGTGCCACAAAACTGGTTCCCTCGCCATTTATAAAGAAATTATCATAAACTGCATCAATTTGCTCACTGCATTTTTCAATTTTTAACTCATAGTCGTAGCTCATAAGATTATCAGACTGTTTTTCCCAGTGGCAGATATAATAAATATTATCCTCTGTAATATATCCATACATCCCATATCCGCCTAAACTATATCCTTCCGGCTTTATTAAAGCTTTGACATCAGACGCTACTACCTTTTCTCCCGCATCCGTTTTTTCATACAGATTGCCTTCTTTTAAATAACAAACGCCTAATACAACCGATCCGCCTGGGATAATATCATAATAATCATCAACTTGATCACTTATTTTTTCACCTGTAATTCTAAAAAGCTCATTTTTATGATTCAGGGCGTGTAAGCGGCTGTATTCCTTGACGTTTTCAACCGTCTTTGTGTATTCTGTGGCGCTGATATTTGGATGCTTATTCTCTGCTTGTGATAGATCTCTTACCAAAAGATTATTATCAAAATCCAAAATCGCACTGTAATTATAGGTTTTTTCTCCTAATATCTGATAAGGTTGCACATACTCTTTTACCTTATCATGAATCAGTTCTGGTGTTTTCCCACCAAAATTCCACAGATTTCCATCCGCATAAAGCGCGAAACGACTTTCCGGCATAACAGTTGGCAATTCACCGATGGGTTTTCCTACTGGCTGGACTGCCTGGATTCCTTTTACTATCACTTTAAAAGGAGCCGCCTGTTCCTTTCCATAATGGAAAACAACTGTTGTCTCACCTGCTTTCAATCCTGTCATTTTGTAATTTTGGCTATATTCATCCCGTTCAATACGAACAATCTCAGAATCCGATGTTTCAAGAAGCATTTTTTGACTTTCCAAAACCCCTGAGGGTGCGGAAGTTTCTAAATAAGCATGATATCCCTCTAATACCGAAATATCCGAGAGCGACACGAAATTCAAACGATCAGCATCAGAGACAAGCGTGCCGTCCAGCACCAGTTGATAAAGATTAGGAAATTCTTTAAAAAAACTGACGTCCTTTACCTGGGTATTCGTCAAATTAACGTTAAACAGATTATATAGTTCTTTCAAAGCGGATATTTCCGCTATATTAGTATCTTTTAAATCAATGATTTTTAAATTTTTAAACTGCGCCAATGCAGTGATATCCTCAACAGGGTTCCCAGATAAATTAACGCTATAAATATCTTTTGATTCCTTAGGTATATCTGAAATATCCGTTATCTTATTTCCAGACAACTCTAAAGAGGTAACCTTTTTTAACTTCTCAAATCCCTTAAGATCTGTCAGCGCACAATTTTGAAATCCTACTTGACCTTCTAAAGTAGATGGCAGTTCAACACTGGATAAATTGGAAAATCCATAAAAAGTGCTGAGTCCAATCCCTTTGATTCCTTCTGGAACAATAATACCTGTAATGATATTTCGATCAAAATTATAGCCTAAACTATCAATTACTGTGACTGATTTCCCATCAATTTTATCAGGGAAAACCACGATTCCCCCCGGGCCATGATATTCTGTAATCGTCAAAGTCTGACCATCATTATTCACTTTATAATTAAAATCCTGGGGGACTACCCCATCAGTCACTGTCAGAGTCAGGTCTTTTTTGTAAGTTACACCGCTATTTTCATAAGCAATCGTTGCTTTAGTCTGTCCGATTTTTTTACCTGTAATTTCGAGTCCATTGTTATAGGAAGCTATTTTTAACTCAGCTATTTCTGGGTTTTCAACAGAAACCTGTAATTGCTGATAAGAGATGGTTTCGGGCTTTCCTTTAAAGGTTCTGATTGAACCCGGACGGATAGTTTGGTCTTTGATCTGCATAAGATCAAACTGATCTTCTGCACTGACACTCGTACCAGACAGGGTTACTTCAGACAGGTTATCGAGCTTTTTCAAGGGCGAAATATCTTTTAAATCCGGGTTATCACCTAACTCAACACGGTACAGACTGGTTATTTTTTCAATGCCGTTCAGTGAGGTGAGGCGATTTTCTCTGAAAATAATTTCCCGAACAAATGCGACGTCTTCGAGCCCTTTAATATCCGACATATTTTTTAATTCATTGTTATCTAACCATAATATGCTCAAATTCCTACTATTCTTCAGTGCCGAAACATTACGGATGGCATTATGTGAAGCATAAATCGTTCCAATATTCATGCCTTCAATTCCATCGAAAGATGTTAGTTTATTATTTGAGACTGTTAAAATTGAGATATGCTGAAGGGATTTAATTCCTTTGACACCTTTCAGATCCGTCATACTTGTGTTTTCTATTCCAAAATAGTTTAAGTTAGAACAACCTGCCAAAGCACTGACATCTTCAATGGGCTGTCCTTTAAAGCTGAGATTACTTAACTTAGTCGCTTTTTTAAATCCATCAGCCGTCTTAATCGGACAGTTTTCAAAACCTGCACAAGCCATCAAGGTCGAAGGCATATCAACCGTTGTTAAATTCGGGCAGTCCTTAAAAACACCGCTGCCAATACTGGTAACACCCTCTGGCACTGTCACACTTTTAACTACCTCTTTATAGGTCGTAGCCCAGCTTGTTCCTCCCCATGGGCCAATCTCAGTCACCTTAAGACCATTAATTTCACTGGGAACTACCACATCAGCAGCGTTGCCAGTATAAGCAGTCAATACGAGCGTCCCATCGTATTTTGTGTCATAGGTAAAATCTGCAACAGCTGTTTCTTTACCAGGAATGGTTTCTTCGTCTGATGCAGGAACTGCCACATTTTCCTGGGTTTTGTTCTGGCTTGTTTCTGGAAGTCCATTATTATCTCCAGAAGCTTCGGGTTCGGTGGCTTCTTGAATAATTTCCTCTTCCGTCAAATCCTCCTGGCTTTCCAGCACATTTTCATTTTTTTCAACAGAAAATATATCATTGGCTGCATTTTCTGCGCTTTTTTCATCCACTTGATTTTCTTCTAGTTGTATTGTGGCCTCATCTGTTACTGTTTGGGTGTTACCTTCAGCAAAAATTCCTGTCGGTATGGTTGATAAACACAGTAGCACCACCAGAATTAAAGCGATTAATCGTTTTGTCCTTTTCATTTTCTCTCCTCATTAAAACGTTAACAAAATCAATACCAGCATTTCTTTTATTTACTGATACTTAGACAAATTGTATTGTAATATAACTTGATTTCCATTCTATCAAAGTTCCCTTTTGTGTGCAATATGTCGCACTTTTTGTGGCAGGACTTTTTTCTCCGATACTAAAGTTTGTATTCTCTCACTTTTATAAGTGTTTTCTTTTATCCTCCCTTTCTTAAGATTTTTGATGCCCTCTGGTATCTTTGCAGGCAGTCACGGAAAACTAAATAAAAAAGCTATGCAGGGTGAAATCACCACTACACAGCTTTGATTTTATCTCAAAAAAGGTTAGCACAAAAAAGCCTACTGAATTACAGACTATTTTCTTGTTTTTGGAGCGCAAATAGCCTATAATAAGTAATGCGGTACGTGCCCGGTCGGGCCGTTGTGTTGGTGGTCTCATCACCTGCGCAAGCCGGTATTGTGTTGCCGCACAATGCCGGATGCCGCAATTTTCTATTTAGTTTTCCTTAAACCTTATTATAAAACGAATTTCAGATTAAAGCAATCTCTTTATTCAGAAAGTTTTTATTTGTTATTTATACCTATAGCAGATCTATTTTTTCAATTTTTACGTCGGATGGCTTTATCAATGAGCTCTGCTAATTCCTCATCGCTGTAGACATACCGGCTGGTTTTCAGATAATCGAAAAAATCGCTGAAAGCCCGGACAATGCTGTTTTCACGAAGAAAAACGGTCGTCAGTTCGCTGCCGTCAGCATTAAAACTGCGGATGGCAATCTCACTCTCATTGGTTTTGATGATTTCTGTGTCCATCGGCACATGAAAAGCTTCTGAATTAATGGCCATATATTTTTGGCTGTGGTTTAACAGTTCTTGTCGGATATCTTCCAAAACTGCACATATCTCATTCCTGGTAAAGGGCCTTACAAAATAGTGCGGCAATGACCGAACGATCCCGGTTTCCAGCATCTCTCCAAGACTGGTGATATTAAAAATTGAAAGCGGATATTTACCACGCCTGTTGACATCACCATAAAAATCGGCCGCCATTTTGAGAATCGCCTCTCTTTCTGGCAGCTCCTGTTTGATAATCGCATTTAAAAAATCCCTGCTAAAATATTTTGCCAGACAGGGTGTCGGCTCGATAATGTACTCATATTCTGTAATCGCGCTCCAGCCATACATCTCCGGAATAGTCTTTCCTCTTTCCAGAAGATGAGGTGCGTTTTCAAACGCTCTGTTAAAGAGCTTTTTAAAATGAGCAAGCGTTTCCATTGTGTCAAAATAAATGACCGTCTCCAAAGACCGCTCAAAACACATGACACAGCGGTTGGTCATTATGAAGTTGTTCGGAATCAACTCCAGCCATACCCTGGGATCTCCTTCACCACAAAAATAGCGGGGCTCATAATCTTTATTCGAGTTCAGCCCAAATGCTAATAAGGGCTCCAAAGTTTCAAGATTATTCAAACAGGCTTTTTCATTATTACCGCTGTCCTTCTCAATATACACAAGATGTCTGATACTAACGCTTTTTTCACAGTCGATATAAAAATTATAAAGCAGCTCAAAGAAATACGGAAATCCATTGGGCAGATAGAAGCTGATCTCCGGTTCCTCAAAATGTTTGAATGAATCCCCCAAAACTGCCAGTACTGCTTTCTCGACATTTTCCTTCCCTTGAATCATTCGCCATCCCTGCTGGCTTGGCTCAATCTTTGTAAATCTCTGCTTTTCAAATTGGTAAGCATAATTTCTTAAGGGATTGCCCGAAAGACTTTCGATCACTTCCTTTACTTTTTTGCGCCGATAATAAATTTTATCGCCTAATTTTGTCTGAAGCCATAGTTCTGTGATCTCCTTTTTCTCAAAGGGAGTCAACGACATGGCCTTGGTAATCTTATCAACAAATTCTTTTTTCGGCACTCTTTCCCCAGATAAAACCTTGTGGATTACCGTCCGATTGACTTCTGCTTTTTTAGCCAGCTGGTAAACCGATTCTTCATTATTTTCGATCAGTTCCTTTAATCGTTCACTAAAAACAGACATTGTTTTCCTCTCCTTATAAAGAATTAAGGAATACTACAATACAATTTATCTATTATAATTATATACGAAGCCATTACTTTTTGCACTCTTAATATTTTTTGTTGCAAAGAAAAAATAATTGTTAGGATTCTCCTTAAAAAAAAGAGCCCTGATTTGATCAGCCCTTTCCCTTTGTTAAGCCGACAAGTGAAACATCTAAAATAGGACTACAGGTATCTGATGTATCAGCATACAGATATAGCGGATATTTATATTACGCACACCATTTGGCTTTGCTGCATTAAAATCTTTTTTAAGCTTATTTTCAGCAGTCATTTCCGGATTGGAAGCGTGCTATTTTTTCTTTTTCCGAATGATCGAATAGATTCCAAGTTTTTTCATCATCCGGTGAATCCAGTTCTTGCTGTAACTCATATGATTGAAATGGTTTATCCAGCTTGTTATTCGCCGATAGCCTAATATATGATAAAATTGTTCATCGTATGCTTTTATCAGTTCTGCCAATTTTAGGTTCTCCGCCTCCTGTTCAGGGACTGAGCGCCGTCGCCGCACGGGAAATTCCCGACTGCCTGCCCATCTAGCTGATCTGCCATTGTTTTTCTTTACTAAAATATTTAATCGCCATAAATTTCAATTCGTGGTGTTATTTCTCAAGCCTCACATCCTTTCAAAGGCTTTCACCTTTTTTAGCAGTTCTACTACCATATCTTTTTTTCAAGCTGGCGTTTAAGCCTTATATTTCCCCGGTGCAGCCGTTCCAGTTCATCCACTTCTTCATCTGATTTATGCGCCATGCCTATCCAACAAGACTGTTTCATCATCAGCATCATATTTTTAATACAGGAATAAACCTGACTGTATGAAAAATCAAGCCAAGAAGCGGCTTCCTTGTAATCTCTATCATAGGAAATGCAGTGTTCATCGCTTTCTTTTCGTTCTTCAAGGGTTGTTTTTCTCTGTGCTTCTGTCATATAGACTTCCCTCTTAGGATCATAATCCCTAAGCATTCTATTGGCATTATACAACAAAACATCTGCCGTGCTGATTTTGTGCTTTGCGGCAAGGTCAATTGTTGAGGCTTTTCCACAAAGATACGCCTCGACCACCATTGTTTTGGACTCGGCTGTGTAAGCTCTTTTACCGGTTAGCTGCAAAAGCCTTTCTTTTGTTTGCTTCTAATATTGCCACCCCCATCGTTTAAAGCATCCTGTTACTGTTTTGTATCCTAACTCATGGACTTTTTCTTCCAGCGAAAAGAGTCTATTCATGTATCTTTTTACAATATTTAATTTTTTTTCGAGTATATGTTTCCTATACATAAAATCCCCCCTAAGTAGATTTTGGTTATTTACCTTGTCTACTTAGGGGGGATCATCTCAATTTATGAAGGCTCTTTAACATTCCAAAATTGCTCAAAACGCTCACTTTTTATCTAAATAATAACGCTCGTTTTTCTTGAATTTTTAGGCAATGTTCCAAAAACAATTCCATATTTGTCTTCTCTGTTTTTTTAAATTTTTCAATTAACATTTCTATGCATTCTTTTCCCGTTTGCTCTAAAAATAATTCCCTGAAATAAGCGTTGTAGTTTCCCTTGTCTTTATCATTTTGCGCGCAAGATAAATTTGCTTCTTTAAAAACATCTTCAAATGTATGGTCATTATAAATTGGATGAACAAACGTTTTTAACCAATGACTGTCGAACAGGTGCCCATTTTTATATTTTTTTATGAGCGACATATCATAATTTTCTTCTAAATCCATGATTGGATAAATCGAAAAATTTACTGGCATTCTTGTTTTTTTATCATATTCAATGGTTTCATAAAAAGAAGAAAAATTCTTTTTGTTTTTTAAATAATAATTTGTTTCAAGATATTTTAATATTCCTGTAATTTCGATACTGCTTCTCCCTTTATTATTGGATTCGATGATCATTGGTATTCGCAAATTAGCTTTTATACTTTGGCAAAAAAGAAATTCTGTTTTACCATGGGCGATCACCATTATTTCCGAATAAAATAGTTTTTTTTGACGGTTTTTATCCATTTAAAACATCCTTAATTTCCTCAAAGTCAAAATATCCAATAAAAGGCACGCCTCCATAGAGTCCCTCTAAATATCTTGTCTGAACATTATGGTTTGGATAAATTCTTTCAAATTCTCCTAAGCTTACTAATTTTTTATTTCCATTTTCGTCAAGTAACAAAATATAAATATATTCGTGGCTGATTTCATTTAAGAGTGTCGTATTATGTGTTGTAAGAATCATCTGTCCTTCCATGGACTCTACTTCATGCTTAATTAATTCATTAAACAAAAGATCATGCATACCGGTATCGGCTTCATCAATAATGACGGTATTGCCAATATATGCTTCTAAAACAGGCGCAAGCAGATCGATCAAATTAATGGTCCCTGTTGATTCCAGACGAATACTGATGTCTCTCAACTGATTACCGATTCTTTTTTTGAGCATTAATTCATATTCAATATATTCTGGATCATCGGCAAGCCACGTTTTATAGTAAACATCTTTGATATCGGATACTAAAGCTGTTAAAAAAATTCTCAGAACATCTTCTTTTGTTTGCAGCGTCTTTTCTTCTTTTTTAAGTATTTTGCCAGCATCCAGTCTATTTAAAAACCGATAGTGCAAACCTCCAATCTGTGAGATAGAATGAGATTTCTTGCATTTTGTAATAAAACTTTTAAAAAAGTAAAATACTTTAAAAAAATTTTGATTGATCCGTTTTGAAAAATAGGATTTATTCTTTTCCTTAAACTCTTTATTCAGAATAGATAAGAAGGTGTGCTTACCCCAGTACTGCTGAATTAATTCCTCAAGCATTTCTCTTAACTCTGTATGATAAAATACACTTTTTGAGAGCATCACCTTATCGTTTGTAATTTTAAAAAGTTCCCCCCGTGAAGTCTTTATTTTATAGTACAGGCTTTCCTCTTTTACACCTTCTGTGTCAAAAGTCAGTCGATAATTCCCTTCAGCACCATCAATGACAAAATGGTATTCTACGACACTTTTACCTTCTGCATCCACCATGACACAATCTTCCGCTAATGATAAAAAATCCATCGGACGCGTTTCTGACAAAAATCTTAACAAACTTTTTTTACTTTTATAAATTGTTTCTTTATCCATCAACTCATTGAATTGAATCTGAAAATCCAGCGTTTGGATAGATTCCTGTAAAAATTGAAATGCATAGACGATGTTTGATTTACCCGCTCCATTTTCTCCATAAATAACAATCGCTTTTTTAGGAAAATTCTTGATTTTAGTAAAATCAGCATTGAATTTTTCAAACGACTTAAAATTCTCTAAATATAATTCAGAAAACATTTTATCCACCTCCTCGAATTAATTATACATTATTCGATACATTTTGTCACGTTTTTTTGTTTTTTTATAAGCATTTACGCATAATATAGTTATACCCATTATTAAAAGATTTTTTCATTCCCCTTGATTTTTTCCCTCATTCCCCCCAATCCCTCTCCTTTTCCACCCTTTCTGATACTTTTTCACCCCCAAACCCGTCCATTTTTTACCTTTTCACCCCTTTTTTGGGGTCATAAGCCCTTTTGCGCTTTTTAAAAAACCGGTTTACAATGGGTTCAAGCTTAAAAAAACAAACAGAACACCGGTGTTCCGGAAGGAACTTTAAAATGTCAAACACATTCAAAAAAACAATGGATTCGAAGCAGACAACGGAACAGCGCATTGAGGAGCTGGAAAGGCTTTTAAACAGCACCGGGGGACGCACCGCACTGGAGGATCGGTGCTACCAGATCATTCATACACATATGGCGCCTGTGCTGCTGCTTGACACGCCGGAGGGCCTTTTATACGGCGTGCGGGATGTGGAGCGGCTGCTGGGGCTTTCCATGCCAAGGCACCGTGTACGCAGGCTGCTGGGGGCAGGCGCGGTGAGCCTGAGAGCCGTACTGCAGCCGGATAACCTTAAATGTTACCAGCTCCGTGCCTTTATCAATAAAGACAGCGTCAGGAAGCTCATTGCCGCGGCAACATATTTAACGGAGGACCAGCAGGGGGCTTACAGGGGCTGGCTGCTCCGCATTGCTCCCATGCTCATCAAAAACGCCAGGGAGGCAGCCTAAATGACAACGTCACAAAAACGCTACGCGCCGGTCTGCCTGCCCCAGGTCTTTGGCGATCAGAGCTTCCGCACCCTGTACGACGCCCAAGATCACACCGTTTATTTTGTCCTCAATGATATCTGTGTCCTGCTGGGCCATTCCAACGCCCGCATGGCGGCCAAACGCCACACGGCTCCCCGGGATGTCACCAAACGTTACGTCCTGGATTCCAACGGGCGCTACCAGCGCACCACAGTGGTCAACGAGTCGGGCCTCTACGCCCTGATCTTTGGCAGCCGGCTGCCTGCCGCCAGGCGCTTCAAGCACTATGTAACCAGCCAGATTCTGCCGAGCATCCGCAAATACGGCGCGTACATGGATCTGGAGGTGCTGGAGCAGGTGGAAAACGACCCGGACGCCTGTGCAAGACTGCTCTGCTCCCTGCGGGCCGCCCTTTCCGAAAAACAGGCGCTGGAAAAGCAGCTGGCCCTGGCCGGGCCAAAAATCCTCTTTGCCGACGCGGTGACCGGCGACAGCCGCACCATCAGCATGTACGGTATGGCAAACCTTTTAAAAACCGCGGGATCCCAGGGCATGAGCCGCAAAGCGCTCATGGAAAAGCTGCGGCAGCTGGGGTATCTGAGCGTACAGCCCGGCAGCTGGAACCACCCCACGGCCAGGGCAGACGGCCTCATCGAGCTGTGTATCCGGGTGATCTGGCCAAGGGACGAGCATGGCAACCGCCTACCGGGGCGGCGGCCCATGGTGCTCCATGTTCCCAGAATTACCAGTGCGGGCCAGGTTTATTTTATGCATCTGTTTATGGAAAAGGAGGCAGCCCATTAACTACATTCGCGAGGTAAAGGAATTTTATGGCTGGCACCGGGACCACCCGGTGCCGGCAGCGGCCAACATGCTCTGGCATTACCTGATGTACCGCAATAACGCCTGCGCGGTGCCCACCCTTGGCGGTGAATGAAGATGAAGGGCAGAATTTGTCGTAAGCCCGCACCAGCTGGAGCGGGACCTTGGCCTCAGCTACCGCACCCTCAGCCGTGCCCGCGCACAGCTGGAGGACGCGGGCCGCCTGCGCTATCAGCCTGCTGTCAAAAACAGCCGCGGCATCTATACGCTTCTCCCCTTTGCCGGGAATCTGGCGCCGGTAGCGCGCCAGAACCTTGGCGGCCAGAGCATTCTGGTCTACGACTACGTGGATTATCCACAGGCTGTGGACAAATAGAACAGCGGGTGGACATTTTAGGCAGGCTTTTGAAAGTTCTATAATTAATTGACCGCTTAAATAAGATAAAGCAAAAAGAATACAAGCGGCAGATAGGAGATTTCAAAATGGAATCAAAAGAAAAATTAGAACTAATGGACTTAATTATTGATTATGGAATTGCCCAGTATATGACAGGTCTGTATCATAACGATATTGAAAAGAAATGTTGTTATTCTAAGACTGCGCATGATATTCATACTAGAATTTTAGATTGTTTATTCCCTGTGGCGATTACAGGATTAAAGAAATAATAGAAAATAGGAGAAAAAACATGGAATATTTTATTGTAGGTATTAACGAGGTAGATTTCACAGATGATAAAGGCAAGCGCATTCAGGGAACCCGGTTATATTTCAATTATCTTGATGATACGAACCCTAACATTATTGGCGCTATTGCGGATTCAAAATGGTTAACCAAAGAACAGGTAGATAAATTTGGTATTGATTTGCGTACTCTTGTGCGTAAAACCGTCAATATTGTTACCAACTTGAAAGGCAAGATTGTAAATATTATTCCCGTAGAAAAAGAAGCAAAACAAGCTTAATAAGGTGAAAAAATGGATAAACGTAAGAAAGTTGCTGTTCAAGAAAAATATGACGCTATTTTAGAAAATGCCGTTATCTGTTATGCCCTTTGGGATATAAGTTGTCAGATTCTCGAAGATATGGAAAGTCAGTATTCCTTTCTAAAGGCATACAGTGAACAAATGAAAAATTAGAAAAGCTTGGCAAAGCGTACTTTTCTAATTTATTCATTTGCCCGAAACCGTCGGTTTCGCCAGATTGGAACGACTGGAGGTCAATATGTCAGGTCTGGAAATTATACAAGCTGAATGTTCAACTGCAGGTTTGATCTTTGGTGCATTGTTAGCCCTGATCGTATCTTTGGAACTCTCAAAGATACTCAAGTAGGGGTGCAATATGACACCGGAATTAATGCAAATTTTTGTAGATTATATGCTCATTGGTTTTTCGAGCGGTTTAGGTGCTTGGGCTTTGGGTTTTGGGGCTTATACGTTATTTAAAGCCGCTTGGAAGTCTAGACATTGAAAGGGGGTGGCAAAATGGCTGAAGGTAGTGTAAATGCTATTACTAAAATCTTTACCGATGGTTTGGCAAGTATGAACCCTGAAATTTTAATTGTACTTGCTGCTGCAGCTGGTATTTCTTTCTTATTCCTGCTCTATGATGTTGTTTGGAAAGGCGTTAGAAAGAGTAAAAGAGGTTAAGATTGTTGAAATGAAAAAGCCTGTCGGCCTTCCTCATCGGGTTGGCAGACAGGTTTTTTACATTAGATCAATAATCATTTAGAGTATATTGTAGTTGTTTTTGATATTCTCAATATGTTGTAATTTTTCTATTTCTGTTTTTTGTGTTAGTGGGAAAAGTTTTTGATATAGTTGATCAATTGTATTATTTGAAAGTATGTTTGGGCTGTCATTTATTATTTTTTTTATTGTGGTTATAACATCTTCTCTTTTTATAACGATGGATTCTTTTGTTTTTAAATCGATCTTTTTTAAAGTGCAACGGTTGCTAAAAACAATGATTGAATGGTATATAAGATTGGTTTCATTTGATAGATATTTTGTTATCCATTTTATGTGTCCTTTATTTTGAATGATAGGATTAAAAAAATGTTCCTTTTGAACTTTCCCGCCATTTGGAAGTGTTTGTGTCCAATTTTTTTGAAATTCACTTCCAAAAATCCAACCACTATAGTTTTTAGATTCAAAAATATATAAACCTGTATTGTGAATCATGATTAAATCAATTTCAGTTGTTTTATTATCATCTTTAGGAATATAACAATTAAAAAGAAATTTTTTATAACCATCTATCTTTTTTAATTCATTATATGTTAAGTATTCGCCATATTTACCTTTGTCGAAACGTACTGATAGGAAAGAAGCGTGTGTTTGTTTTGAATATTCTGTTTTATCGTATTTAATTTTATCAAAAATAAGCTGAACGGCCAGAACTAAAAATGGTAAAAGAAGTAAAAATATAATGGCATATAAAATCATTTTGCCCCCCTTGTTATTCATAATATGTATAGATTAATTATAAATTTAATAGTATATAAAGTAAAGATAATAAATCGTTATTTAGAAGGTTTAAAAATGAATGTTAAAATCAGTAAATTTGTTAATTTAAAAATATTGGCTGTTGCACTGGCGGTTATTATTGCAATAATGCCCTTTTTTCAGCCTAAAAAAGTACAAGCATCACCTTTGCTTCTTGGTATTACTGCTTTATTAACAACTGGGATGATAGCAGGTCGTTATGTACAAACTAATGTTTTATATACGCCTGAGCAAATGAATCAAATAAATGAAAAATGGACAGCGAACCTCCAGACAGCTTTCCCCGACCCTAAAGACTATAATGATCAGATGAACGTTCTCCAGAACCTCAACCAGAAGCTTCTTAACGGCGAGGAAGTGGACTGGAGCAAATACAGCGGGAAAGCCTTGTACGCCGTCCTAAAAGGGGTGGTAGATGTGGTCTGGCCGTATACCTATACCTTTACTAACAGAACGGTAGGTTTTGTTGATGGTTGGAGAGTCGAACATGGCTTTGATTATCCCTATACACATTCTTCTTTTGCGCGTTCGAGCTTTACAATTGCGGATGACCGAATGTATTCTTTTGTGTTTAAAAACGGTGCTGAGCCACGTCCGAATTATTATCGCACAGGTTCTTTTTATGTTTGGGATCCTGATGGTATATCAAAATTATATAATTCTACTTATTTTGTAAGCAAGACCGAGCCTTATTACACTGTTACTTTTTCTACAAGTTGTTATCCTGAATTAGATCAACACGCAAAAGTACTTTGCGCCGTTTATGGTATTCCTGTATCTGGAAGCACCTTAAATGCACAATTAGTTTCTAATATCACCGCCAAAACCGCCAACAAAGTAAAACTCCCAACCCGTCTCCCCCAAACGGTCATCAACAACATAAACAATTATTACAACGGAGAAACAGAAAACTTAACCATCGCTCCAACCCCGGAAGAACTTCCCACTTTGCCAGATGGATACAACCCGAACACGGACGAGCTCCCCGACATCCCCGGCTACCAGGACGTAACCCCTGATCAGGAACCAACCGACACTCCCGATCCCACGCCAACACCCGTAGAACCCACACCGACACCAGAAGGAGAATACAACGGTGATCGCTGGGTCAACCCTATCGGAGATTTCTTTGACGGTCTTTTGAAATTTATGAAAGCGGCTTTCATTCCAACCTTGAGTCTTAACCTCGATGCCCTAAGCGCCGTCCCTGATAATCTCGGTGAAAAATTTCCGTTTTCACTCCCAAGTGATATTATCGGTATGGTGACCCTATTTCAGGCCGAGCCTGTCCCTATTGAAATTAGCTTCAATATCCCAACCCACATTTTTGGTTATCAGGATATCCCAATAAAAGGGGACACTTCTTTCATGGATGACTACATGCCGGCGATACGCAACCTGATCTTTTTAATCTTTCTGTTTTCGCTCGCATGGTCAACCTTTAACATGTTTTTTGGAGGTGGAGACGATTGATTGCCGACTTCTTTATTATGATTATAAATTTCTTTATTACATTGATATGCGGTGTGATCACATGGATTGTCAATATTCTGCCGACCAGCCCTTTTAAAAATTTAAGTCTGGAAATCCCAACCCAATATTTAGGCTATATCAATTATATTATCCCCTTAAATTTAATCATACCCGTCCTTTTAGGCTGGGCGGTGGTTGTGGTCGGCTATAAGTTCCTTAAATGGATTTTACACATTTTAAAATTGGAATAGGAGGTTTTTATATGATCAAAGTCTATACCGGAACCCCGGGCGCTGGAAAATCCCTGCACGCCACGAAAGTCATTTGTTCATGGCTTGAAGAGGGGAAAAATGTGATCGCAAATTTTCCAATGCTCGTGGATAAAATCAAGAAAAATAACGGTCGTTTCTTTTACCAGCCCAACGAGAAAATTACCGTCCCATATCTGATGCAGTTTGCCCAGACCATGCACGAAGAGCGCAAAGAACATCAAACCCTGATTGTGATCGACGAAGCCAGCGTTAAGTTCAATGCCAGAACCTTCATGGACGAAGACCGTCTTGACTTTCTATCGTTTTTCGCTCAACACCGTCACTACGGCTATGAAATCATCATGATTATCCAGAACCTGCATCAGATTGACCGACAGATTAGAGACCTTTCAGAAATAGAAGTGCATCACCGAAACGCTAAAAATTTTTGGGTGTACAAATTGATTCCCTTTTCATTATTTATCGCCATTGAAAAGAATTTGGCCGTCAAAGACCAAAACTCAAGTTATTTTTTTACTTATAGCAAATACTACGGAGGTTTATATGATACATTTTTTGAATTCAATCACAAGATTGTTGCTGAACCTACAGCGGTTATTCAGAAACAGATACTAGAGTCCGAAATTATCCCCACAGACCGACAGCCGAAAAAAACACCAAAGAAACTAAAATCAACCGGAAAAGCGGGACGGCCGCGATCGGTCGGAAGGGTACCGCAGGGGGGCCCCTCCGTCCGGCGTGCCCGCCCCGCCAGACCAGAAAATTTAGTCGATGAGTTGTTTAAAATCGAATAGGGGCGCAAGCCCCTACTTGACATAAGTAACACTTAACGGTCATTGTACTCAATGCAATACAAAATCAAAAACGCTGTGCAGGTCAAACAGTTTAACAATTATTATAAAATTACCATTTGCAAAAACATCACCAAAGGTAAAAAAACAACGAAACATACCCCCAAAGGAAAAGCCGGGAATCAAACAAAACTTAAAAATTCCGTTTCTCGATCAAAGAAAATGGTTTTGGAAAAAGCTTTGTGTAACCCGTGGAATTGGTTTGTTACTTTAACTTTAGACCCTCAAAAATATCAACGGGATAACCTTAAGAAGTTTATTAAAGATTTAGGGCAGTTTATCCGAAATTATCGCCGGAAATACCCAAATTACGCTATTAAATACATTTTAATACCAGAACTTCACGCCGATAAAAAGAATTGGCATATGCACGGTTTATTTTCAGAATTACCCTTTGATGATTTGGAACCGCATCCGGTTAAAGAGCTTTCCGAAAAAGGTTATCTAAACTGGTCAGCTTACCAAAAACGTTTTGGCTTCAATTCGCTGGGCGCAGTGAAAGACCCCGTCAAAGTTTCAATGTACATCACAAAATATATTACAAAGGATTTAGACAAATCGGTGACCGAGCTCGACCAGAAACTTTACTATTGCAGTCGGCACCTTAAAACGGCTGAACTTGTCTCACAAGGCCGTTTGAAAGACTACATTGATTTCCAGATGGATTTTGAAGGCCGCTATAGCAAGTCTCAATTTGTGAACGATTATGAATTTTTCAAACAATACTATATAGAAGATACGTTTTGAATACTGCTTTATGTTAAAATTTTAATCTTGAGGTTAAAAGGAGAGATAAACATGTTTAAACACTTAGATATAGACGAGCGTAAATTTATCGAAGCCTACACAAAAGCAGGCTTTACACAGCGGAGTATTGCCGGAATGCTTGGTAAATCTGAAAGAACCATACGCCGGGAATTGGCACGTTGTGAAAAAGGACACTATTCTTCCAAAGAAGCACACGAACAGTATAAAAACAGGCAACACCATAAGGGGCGCAAAATTAAAGTATCCGGTGATGAAAATCTAAAAAAATACATTGAAAAGTATATCCTGCATGGCTGGTCACCCGATGCTATTGCCGGAACTTTGAAACGCAAGAAACTTTTTGATCGTCGCGTTTGTACCACGACCATTTATAACCTTTTAGATAAGAACTATTTTAAAAACGTCTCCAACGAAAATCTTTTAATTAAATCTAAACGCATCATCAAACGTCGTAAGCCAGACCCTGAAAAACGAGAAAAATATAAACCCGAACGCTACCGCAGTATTGAGGAACGCCCAGACATTGTGAATGCCCGTATAACGCCTTTTAATTGGGAGATGGATTGTATCGAATCAAAGCGAGATGATAACGCAGCCCTTTTAGTTATGACTGAGCGTTTAACCCGATTCTCGTTCATCCGAAAAATCAAGTCTAAGTCACCAAAAGCGGTTAAGGAAGCATTGGACGAGCTTCAATTAAAATTTGGCCGACTTTTTCCATTTATCTTCAATACAATTACCGTTGATTGTGGTAGTGAGTTTTTGAAAGATCAATTGATTGAATTTGATTCACAGGGAAAACGCCGTACAACCTTATACTTTTGTCACCCCGGCAGTCCCTGGGAGCGTGGAAGCAACGAAAATTATAATCGTTTTGTCAGAAGGTATGTAAATAAAAAATATCGTATCTCTCATTTACCAGAACCCCAACTGCAGAACATTCAAGAGCTAATAAATGAGTTTCCCCGGAAGATACTTGGCTACCGCTCTTCAAAAGAATTGCTTATGGAATACCTTTCAGCGATTTTTATATAAGTTTTTTAAAAAACCGGACAATTAAACTTGACATTTACCTTAGGCAGGCTTTTGGCCAAAATCCAAGAACAGGAGGCCGAATCAACCCCTGATTTGTCGCCCTTTAATAATAAACTTAATTAATATACTTTTCTTTTTTATGTATTCCTGGAGGTGATTTATGATTCAAAACCGATATGGCAAAGGACCCGGAGTGATCCCCGGCCGGCGCCTGTTTAACATCCAGGCAGGCGCCCTTGTGGATATGGATATCTGGGCGCGCACGCCGGAGGAGGCCGAGGACGCCTACAACACCTTTCGTGAAGCGGTAACCGGACATTTTGCCGGCCTTTATCTGGAGGACGCAGTGATTTTTGAAAGTGAGGCAGATCGTGAGTAACGAAAAATACACCGAGCTCAACAGCCTGGTAAAACGCGCCCAGGAGGGCGAGCGCTGAGCCGAGGAGGCCATTGTGCTGCGCTTCCGGGCGCTGGTGCTGTCATCCATGCAGCGTCTCATCGCGCCGGAGCACTATGAGGACGCCTACCAGGACGGCTGTCTGGCCGTTCTGGAGGCCATCCGGTGTTTTGACGCCTCCCTGGGGATTTATTTCAGCAAATATGTGCAGCTGAAGGTCAACTACTGCTTTCTGGAAAGGGGACGTTTTTATAAAGGTCCGGCGCCGGAGACGCCGCTCAGCCTTGACGCTGCCTTGTCCGACGCGCCGGATGCCGGAACTCTGGCCGACGGTATCGCAGACGACGCGCCCCAGGCGGACGATACACTCATCCATCGGGAGGCAGCGGACCAGCTCCGCCACCTGGTAAGGGCGCTGCCCGATCAATACCGGCTGGTTATTGTGGCGCATTACTTTGAGGGCCTCTCTCTGGCCGAAATTGCCAGGCAGCGCGGGCTGAGCCCCAATACCGTAAGCACCTGGCACCGGCGCGGGCTGCATGCGCTCAGAAAAGCGTTCAACAGCCCGCATTTTGTTTAAAGGTAAAAGCGGTTTCGGCCGCTTTTTATTTTTTTTAAAAAATCTGAACGGCGTTTGTCTTTTTTCGCATTATGTAGGTATCCCCCAAACGAAAGGAGACTGAAAATGGCAATTGAAAAACAGATTACTGACGTCGATATGAAAACCACCCTGAATTACGGTGATAACGGCGAGGGTAAAATTGTGAAAAAGACGAAAACCTACGGTGATGTGCGCCAGGATGTCACAGACGAGGCCTTTTACGCCACGGCCAAGGCCATCGCGGCACTGCAGGAGCCCATTATAGAACGCAAGCAGAAGGTTACTTCTGAGGAACTGATGGAAGTGTAACCCACACTTTGGCCAGCAGATTAAAAGAACAAGGAGGTGCTGTACATGGCAGCAACAAACAGTAAGGATTTAATTCTCAGTTATGAACGGGCCGATGGTAAAACCCACAATATGACCATCCCGGATTACAGAGCGGATATTACCGACGCCGAAATCAAGACCGGCGCAGCGGCTATTCTGGCTCAGGATATTTTTCTTCCGGACGGCGTGGGCCTGGTCAAGGTCGCCGGGGCCGTGAAGGTGGAAACCACCAAAACCGACGTTCCCGTCGTGGATGCGGAAGTATAGTTTTCAAGCGGCCAGCCGGCCGCTTTTTTTACTGAAAGGAGTTTGGTATGCGCTATAAAAAAACAGGCGGCGCGCTGATCCTCACCACCCTCGTGGTCAGCCTGATCTTTACCGCCTCACTGCCCATTCCGGCAGCGGTCACTCCGCCGGACGTATCTCCGCCGCAGACGGCTGCTCCCCCCACAGCGGAAGAGACGCCAGAGCCCGGGTCTCAGGAGGCAGCGCCAGACGATCCCCCGCCGGACGTAATCCCCCACGCGCCAGAAAACCGGGAACCCCAGGCCTCCGGCCATTTTCGGATGTCGGAGTATGCCTGCGACTGCGGCGGCTACTGTGACGGATGGCCGGCGCAGATGTCGCCCGAGCTGCTGGAACGCATCGAGGCCCTGCGCTGCCAGCTTAACCGGCCCGTGATCATCACCTCTGGCGTCCGCTGTCCCGAGCGCAACGCCGAGGTGGGCGGTATCCCGCACTCCTGGCACCTGAGCGGACACGCCGCAGACCTCTACTGCCCGGGGGTTTCGGTGGCAACGCTTGCCGAAACGGCAGAAAACTGCGGGCTGGGCGTGCTGCCCTATTACGAGAGCGGCTATGTGCATGTGGAATTGTGGGAATAACCTTAAAAAGAAAACCGCTGTGCTTGAATTTTCAGGCACAGCGGGGTATAATATGGGTAGAAGAGTAATCGTAGCAAGGCGGTTGCCTCGTAATGATGGACTTCACTACCCTTTCGTCGGTCAAAACTTGGGGGTAGTGTCGTTTTTATTTTTTGTTCTTTTTATCGTTTAGATAAGAAAGAACCGCTACTAAGAGCCCACAGCCTGCTACCAATAGTGATAGCATTTCGTAAATACTCATAAGCAACGCCTCCTTTCTTCGAATCTTAAATTCAAAGGCCGAAGGCAACACTATCCCGATTGCGATTACTCTTGCTTATTTTAACATACAAGCCAATATAATACAAAACAAAAAAGAACATACGCTTCTGGCGTATGTTCCTTTTATTTTACAGATTAATAAACCCGGCCTTTTTACGGACCTTCATGAGGGTTTTATAGGCCATCCTTGAGGCTCTCTCGGCGTTTTGCTTCATGACGCTTTCCAGATAGCCCTTATCGGCCAGCAGACGTTTATATTCGGCCTGGATGGGGCGCAGGGTTTCGGCCACGCTTTCGCCAACGGCCAGCTTGAAATCGCCATAGCCCCTGCCCTCGAACTCCTTCTGGATTTCTTCGAGGCTGCGGCCAGTGGTGCAGTTATAGATTTCCATCAGGTTGGAGACACCGGGCTTATTGGCGCGGTCGTGGCGGACCTCGGTATCGGAATCGGTGACTGCGCGCTTGAATTTGCGGATAATCGTGTCCGGATCGTCCAAAAGCGACACAAAGCCGTTGACATTCTCATCGGATTTGGACATCTTTTTGCCGGGCTCCTGTAGGCTCATGATGCGCGCGCCGGTTTCGCCAAAATAGGGCTCGGGCAGCTTAAAGGTTGGACTGAACTGCTGGTTAAACCGTGAGGCGATGTCTCTTGCCAGCTCGACATGCTGCTTCTGGTCGTTGCCGACTGGTACCAGATCGGACTGGTACAGCAGGATATCGGCCGCCATCAGAACCGGGTAGTCAAAAAGGCCGACGCGGATGTTGTTGCCTTGCTTTTTGGATTTGTCCTTATACTGGGTCATACGGCTCAGCTCACCCATGTAGCTGAAGCAGTTAAGTATCCAGGTCAGCTCGGTGTGGGCTGGTACGTGGGACTGCACATACAGGATGGATTTGTCCGGATCGATGCCCACAGCCATCAAAATGGCCAGGGATTCGTAGGTGCGGCGTCTTAAATCCGCTGGAACCTGCGGCACGGTAATGGCGTGCAGATCGACCACGCAGTACAGGCAGTCATAGGCCTCCTGCATGGGCACCCAGTTCTTCATGGCGCCGAAATAATTGCCGATGGTAAAGGTTCCGGACGGCTGTATGCCGCTGTATACAATTTTTTTTTCTGGTGTTTCCATAGATGCTCCTCCTAATGGATTCAAAAGTTTTATTCGTCAATATCCAGCTTTTCCAGGGTCAGCTCATTGCAGCCAAGGGCCAGCTGGTCGATCATGTTCTCAAAGATCGTATAGTCCCTTGCCGCGCCGGTGGCGCAGATGCGGGTCACGCCATCGTACTGGCTTTCGTTAAAGGCGTCGTTTTTCTTCAGGTATTCCTTCAGCAGGGTGATCTGCTTGTCGGCCGGGTCGATGATGCTGAGGCAGGGGTACATCTCCTCAATGGTTTTGCGCACAATGGGAAAGTGGGTACACCCCAAGAGCAGGGCTCTGATCCGTTCTCTTTCAAAAATAGGATCGATGGCCTCTTTAATATTCTGGCGCAGCAGCACCAGCTCACCCGGGTGATTGTTGATCACGTTGGCCAGGGTGCGGGTCCCCTGGGTAATATAGCGGACCGCCTGGGTGTGTCCGGACAGAATGTGCTCATAGGTACCGTTTTTGACCGTGGCGGTGGTGGCGATGAGCCCCACGGATCCTTCCTGCTGGTGGTCGATGGTGGCCAGGCAGCCAGCCTCCACAATGCTGAATAAGGGCACCCTTGCGGTGAGCCGGTCAATGAGCGAGGAAATGGTATTGCAGGCCAGAAGAATGGCCTTAACGCCCATATTCTCCAGAAAACGGATATCGCTGTTGCCAAAGGCGATGATTTCCTCATTTTCCCGTTCTCCGTAGGGCATGCGTTTGGCATCGCCCAGGTAGACGATGTTTTCTCTGGGCAGCTGGCGCTGCAGCTCCCGCAGGACGGTAAAACCGCCGATTCCTGAGTCGATTAAACCAATTGGACTGCTGTTTCCCATAAGCTTATCCCTTCAATTCAAGTATTAATCGCGAAAGATAATGGTGCCATCCTCATCCATTTCATCCACAATGGCCAGTGATTCCAGCCGTGTGCCGGACGCGCGGATTTCTTTTCCGCCGTTCTGGAAGCCTTTTTCAATGGCGATGCCCACGCCCATCAGCTGGGCGCAGGACTGCTTTACAATTTCCTCCAGTGCCTCGACGGCTTTGCCGTTTGCCAGGAAATCGTCAATGATCAGTACCTTATCCTCGGGATTCAGATATTTTTTTGAAACCATGATCTGGTAGGTCTGCTGCTTGGTAAAGGAGTAAACCTCACTGGTATAAATGTCCTTATCTAAATTTAAGGACGCGTTTTTCTTGCCGAACACCACGGGGCAGTAGTCAAAATATTTAGCGGCCACAGCGGCAATGGCAATACCGGAGGTTTCGATGGTTAAAATTTTAGTGACCTCGACATCTTTAAAGCGGCGCGCGAATTCCGCGCCCATGGCTTCAAAAAGCCGGATATCCAGCTGATGATTAAGGAATGAATCCACCTTCAATATCTCTTGTCCAAGCGCGCACCCATCGTTCAAAATTTTATTCTTTAATAATTCCATTTACCCTTTTCTCTTTCTCGATTAACAAATCTTTTTTACATATTTATCTATTATATCAATCTTTTTCATACTTGACAATAGAAGCCGCTAAGAGTGAAGGGGTGATTGTTCGTTCCAACAAAAAAGCAGCGCATCTTTCAGCGCTGCATCTAAATTTCAATTTTACTTCTTTTCCTTCGCTGCCTGGGCTTCGGCGACGACTTTTTCGGAGATGACGGCCGGGGCTTCTTCGTAGCGGACATATTCCATTTCAAATTCGCCTCTGGCCTGGGTCATGGAGCGGAGCTCGGTGGCATACTTAAACAGCTCTGCCAGCGGCGCTTCTGCGGTGATGACCTGTTTTCCGCCGTCGATGGGTTCCATGCCCATGATGCGGCCGCGTTTTTTATTGAGGTCGCCCATGATATCGCCCATGTATTCTTCGGGCACGGTGATGGTCAGCTTGTAGATGGGTTCGAGCAGAACCGGTGAGGCTTCCTTCATCCCTTTACGGTATGCCAGGGTAGCCGCCATCTTAAAGGACATTTCATCCGAGTCGACCGCATGGTAAGAGCCGTCGTACAGGGTGGCCTTTACGCCGGTGACTGGGTAGCCGGCCAGCACGCCTTCGCTCATACAATCCTGAAGGCCTTTTTCGACATGCGGGATAAAGTTTCTCGGCACAGCGCCGCCGACAACCTTGTCGATAAAGACAAAATCGTCATTCGGGGTATCGCCTGGTTCAAAGGTAACCCAGACGTCACCGAACTGGCCGCTGCCGCCGGACTGTTTCTTATGACGTCCCTGGGCGCTGGCAGATTTACGGATGGTTTCACGGTATGGCACCTTCATGGGTTCCAGGTTAACGCCAACGCCGAATTTCTGCTGTAATTTATTGGAGATAACTTCCAGGTGCATTTCGCCAAGACCTGAAAGCAGTGTCTGCTTGGTTTCGTTATTGCGGTTAAAGCTCATGGTCGGATCTTCCTCGATCAGACGGTGGAGGCCGGTGGACAGCTTGTCGATGTCCGCTTTGGTTTTAGGTTCAATGGCCATCGAGATCACCGGTTTCGGGAATTCGATCTTGTCATAGACGATGGGGTCCTTCGGATCGCACAGGGTATCGCCGGTAACGGTAACGCCCAGCTTGGAGAAGGCGCCGATATCGCCTGCCAGTAAGGCTTCGATTTCGATCTGCTTATTGCCGCGCAGCACGTATATATGGTTGGTCTTTTCCTTGGCTTCCTTGGTGGAGTTATAGACCTCGGTGGTGGCCTCAAGCACACCGGACATCACCTTAAAGATGGACAGCTTGCCGACAAACGGGTCAACAATGGTCTTAAATACCAATGCGGAGAAGCTTTCGCTGGCGCCGCAGGCACGTTCGACTTCTTTTCCGTCTCTTGGGTCTTTGCCCACAACCGGTTTTGCGTCCTTCGGAGACGGCAGATAAGCGATAATCATATTTTCCAGGGTTTCAACGCCGATGTTCTGTACTGCGGAGGTACACAGAACCGGGATCAGGTCGCCGTCCAGCACGCCGGTGCGGATACCGTGGTGGATTTCGTCTTCGGTCAGCTCTTCGCCGTCAAAGTATTTTTCCATCAGGTCTTCACTGGTCTGGGCTACGGATTCCATGATCATTTCACGGAAAGGCTCCAGCTCTTCCTTCATATCTTCCGGAACTTCCACGTCAAAGCAGCGGTTGTCTTTTCTTTCGCTTCCTGTCATATCAACAATGTTGACGACGCCGCGCATTTCCTCGCCTTCGCCCATGGGTAATTCAAAAGGAATGACCTTATTGCCAAAGGCTTCCTTCAGGTTATCCATAACCTTGGCAAAGGTCGCGTTTTCGCGGTCCATTTTGTTGACCACAATGAAAGCGGGTACGTCAACCTTTGACAACAGCTCAATGGCTTTTTCGGTACCTACCTGTACGCCGGCTAAAGCATCGACTACGATAACAACCGCATCTGCGACTCTCAGTGCTGCGTAGGCGTCCCCGATAAAATCAAAGTAACCGGGTACATCGATGATATTAATTTTGTGTCCACCATATTCTACTGGAATAATGGATGAAGAAATGGAGAACATTCTTCTCTTTTCTTCCGGATCAAAATCGGATAAGGTATTTCCTTCATCAACTCTGCCCATTCGGTCAATGGCACCTGCGTTAAATGCCATCGCCTCTGTCAATGTTGTCTTGCCGCTTCCTCCATGTCCTAAAAAAAGGATATTTCTGATGTTTTTGGTTGGATACGTTTTCATGCTTCTTCCCCCTTGCTAGATTCTTAAGTGATTGCATTTTCTCGAAATCATTATTTTAAAAGGTTATTTTTCCTGAAAATGCGTTTGGTTTGTTGCATGTTACTATTTTATAATATTTTGCAGAAATTATCCACTAAAACTTGTAAAGAATTACAAAAAATTTTAAAAGGGGACCGAAATCCCCTTCAGGCCTTGTTTTTCTTAAGGTTACAGCCCAACTCTCAGCTTCTCCATAACCTTCTTTTCCAGACGGGATACCGTCATCTGTGATTTACCGATAATGGCGGCCACCTCCTTCTGGGTCTTTCCGTTATAATAACGCTCCTCTATGATCATCCGCTCGACTGGGTTCAGGCTTTCCAGGCGCTGGCGGAGGTCTTCGACATTGCCGATGTTTTCGATCCGCTCGTCCTCTTCGCCGATCAGGTCTAAAAGCGTTGCTTCCTGACCATCCGCGTTGCTCTCAAATTCAGTCGACAGGGACTTGGGATAAAAAACGTTATTGCCTTCCATGGCTTCGATCACAGCTTCTTCAGTTACCTCCAGATAGTCCGCAATCTCAGAGATGGTCGGTGTTTTCATAAGCTTGTGCTCCAGGGTTGTCTTCGCCCGGTTGATCTCGCGGTTAAGCTCCTGGATTCTTCTTGGCACACGGATAATCCACTGCTTGTCACGATAATATTTTTTGATTTCTCCGATGATGGTGGGTGATGCAAAGGTGTCAAATTCAAATCCCCTGTCCGGGTCGTAGCGTTCGACTGCGTACATCAGCCCCAGACAGGCAACCTGATAAATATCTTCCACATCGTTACTGCGGTAAGCGTATTTTTTGACCAGTAATTTAGGAATATATAGGAAATTCTCGATGAGGCGATCACGAATTTCCTTGTCGCCTGTTTTCTTGTATTCGATAAACAGCTCTTTTGATTCCTGTTTTGTCATTTGATTTGGATATTCCATCTCATGTCCTCAGGTATTTCACCATCGTGATACTGGTACCCATTCCTTTATTACTTATGATTTCTACCTCATCCATCAACGATTTAATAATAAACAGGCCGAAACCGCCTGCCTGGTTGCCGGGCAGCTCCGGCTCGCTTACGCTTTCGGGCTCATAGCCTTCGCCCGTGTCTTCGACCTTAATGGTAAGCTTGTCCTGCTCCAGCTGATAATACAGATCGTAACACTGTTCACCTGAACAGCCATGGCGCAGAGCGTTTGTGCAGGCCTCAGAAACGGCCACCTTCAGGTCCTCTACCACATCAATCGAAAAGCCGACGATGTTTCCAACAGAAGCGACGGTCAGGCGTGCGAGGCTGACAAACTGCGGAAGACTCGGCAGGCTGATGTGAACGGTCTCTCCCTGCAAACTTCTGCATGTACTGCAACTCATATCACTCATTGCTATTTCTCCTCTATAATATTGAATATTTGGTCGACACCGGTCAGCTGCAGCAGCTTAACAACATTTTTCTGTGGGTTGATCAGCGTCATGTCCAGACCCTTACTCATGCTGCCCTTGCGCAGCTCAATTAAAATGCCAATTCCTGTGCTGTCAATATAAGACAGATTGGTTAAATCCAGAAAGATTTCCTTTGTGCCTGCCTGAATTAATTTTTCAATCGGTTCCTTAAACTGCGTGGCGGTATAGATGTCAACTTCTCCCGTAACACATACGCCATCTCGGTCATTTTTCAATTCACTTATTTCAAACATTATATCCTCCTCAACGAACATCGTTTGGCTGTCCACCAGCCCTAAAATGCATTCATTCTACATCACTGCTCTAATTATACCCAAATTTCTCACCTTTGAAACATAAAAAGTAAAAAAAATTCTTTTTTTTGGCTGAGGGTACATTTATACGCCGTCTGTATAATGCTTTTAATTCTAACAGAGAAGCCTTAAATGTAAAGCTGTGCCCGTTCAGGGGGCCCTTTTTGTGACGTCCCGGACTCTGCCGCGTTTTCTGCCCGCCAATCAAAAAGAAACTGAAGACTCAGGTCTCCAGTTTCCGGCGGGACGCTTCCCGCGTCCCAATGTGATCTTTCCTTATTTTACGCTGACTTCAGATTCTTCTGGGCGCCCCAGAAATAGAGAAAGCTGATAATCAGGTTAATGATGCAGCCAATCACAATACTCATGCCAGCGCTGATGTAGATAATCAGGGTTGCGACTGAAAAAATTAACAGGATGACTCCCATGACCCGCAGCAGGCTCGCCTTGGCAGGATTGTCACAGTTCTTGACCGCCATTATGCCAAAAATAAGATTAAAAAGTGAGGTGACCACCATGATAATACCACCCAAAACCGCGGTTGTTCCACTCGCTGAGATGGCGCTGTCGCCGCTCGCATCTGCGGTAAGCGCGGCCAGTCCGCCGCCAGCAAAGGCAAAGCAGGCCAGCGCAAGCCCTGCAATACCAATAATAACTAAAATAATACCTGAGATTTTTAAAAATTGTTTCCCTTCCATTAATAACGCCTCCTTCGTTGACATAGTTTAATTATAGCCATTTAATTCTTTTTTCTCAACGGATTTAACAGTAATAACGCGACCTCAATAGTAAGGGTAAAATATCTCTTTATCCGCAGCGTAAAAAGCTCTGTTTTCGACCAAAACCGCCTGTTTTTTTACCGAAATCGTCAATTTTTACTGAAATATTTTTAATTTTACCGTTATGCGGATTGAAGTCAATTCAGAACTAACGTATACTTTTTATAGAGAATGGAGTAAATCAAAATCAAATGAACCAATCTGAAAGCTTTGAAGCACTCATAAGTGAAACCGAAAACATTTTAAAAAAGCGGCTGAATCCTCACGGAACCAGCAATACCTACCGCACTTACCGGCTTCACTGCGTCAGCTTTATCAAATGGATCGCTGAAAACTACGGGTGTACCACGCTTGCGGCGGCGAGAGTGCACGTAATGCCGTGGCTCCAAAGCCGGACAAAGCTGAGTAAAAATACCCGCATGGTGGATGCCAGCGCACTGGCAAAGCTCTACGATGAGGACCGCCGGTGCTTTATACTGGATTCACCTTATATCCAGAGCCCCAGCCCCGGCACACTGCGCATTTTCTGCATGTCAACCGGGCTGGTCGGCCAAGAGCTTTTCTATCTGAAAAAGAACTGTCTGGTGCGTTTTAATCACCAGTACTTCATCCGTCTGGAAATGCCGGGTGAGCTCCGCATGGTACCGGTCATCGACAACAGCGAAGCGGTTATGCGCATCATTGGCGAATGCAGCCCTGAACCGCTGTGGACAGTTCTGCCCGAGGGCTTTGACTATGAGGCTGCGCGCGGCCATTACATCCGGCGGCTCTACAAAAAACTGGCGCGGCCCGCACACAGGCTGGCCGCGGGCGAGCAATACCGCCTTCACAGCGCCGCCGGTATCCTCGACAAACGCGCCCTGTTCGACGTGGCGCAGTCAACAGGAATTTATGATTACCGGGCTCTGGCTCAAAAAATCAATCGTAAGCCAGACCCCAGCAAAACAAAATCATAAGAGGTATCTATGTACTTATTTTATAATATTGCCCTTCCCTTTGCTGTCATAGCAGGCCTGGGCTTTAATGTGTTTAACAAAAAACTGCGGCTGTCCGACAAAAGAGAAATCCTGCTGACAGTGGCAGCCGTGGCCGTCAGCATCATTCTGGACAAGGCCGTTACCCTTCTCCATGCGACCGTACTGCTTTCGGAGCCGCTGCTGATCGCACTGATCTTCATTTACTACCATCTGGTTTTCCGCCCCTCCATTTACGAAACCGCCTTTGTTTTTTTCGTACTTGAGAGCTATGTGCACATTGTTTCTTTTTTCAGCAATATTCTCGCAGGTGAACTGTCCGCGTCCCTCACATACATCGGCGCCAGCGGCCGTCTCCTTTTGTGCTGCGCGTCTGTGCTGGCATTCACCCTGCCGCTCATGGTTTTCTTTGTGCAGCGGTTTATCAAGCGGCTCATTGAGGCGGCCTCCGGTATGCCCGCTGTGTTCTGGAACTATCTCTGGGGCGTTCCCTTTGTTTTCTATCTCGTCACGACCATGAAGGTTTTCCAGAGACAGGCCTTTCCGGAAGAGCTCACACAGCTCAGCATTCTGGTTTCCATCGCCTGGGTCATTGGCATCTTTGCGGTCAACATCCTGGTGATCCGGATGGCCCTTGAAATCATCCAGCTGACCAGGGATCACGCGCAGCTTGAACTGGCGTCGCTCCTTGTGGAAAAGGAAAAAGACCAGTACCGCCGCATCAAAAGGGATATGGCAGCCACCTCCAAGCTCCGCCACGATCTGCGCCACCATCTCATGGGACTGGAGGGCTATCTGGAAAAGAACGACACTGACGGCGCACGGGGATACCTGCGAAAGATCACGCGCGAGGCAGCGCCGGATGAGAATGTCATCCTCTGCGACAACTGCGCCATCAACGCCATTGCCTGCCATTTTTTTGAACGCGCAAAACAATGCGGCACCGCGGTTTCCAGCGCCCTGCTGATTCCAGACACCCTGCCCGATTCCGAAAACGACCTGTGCGTTTTACTCGGCAACCTTATTGAAAACGCGGTCGAGGCCTGTGAGCGGCAGCAAAGCGGCGTCCGTTTTATCAATGTCACCGCCAGCTTTACAAGCAAAAAGGATTTCTGTATGATGGTTGAAAACAGCTTTGACCACGAAATTCAATACGACAAAAACGGAAACTGCCTTTCCTCCAAGCGCATTACCAGTGCCGCACAGGAGGGCGGCATCGGTCTTTTATCCATTGACAGCATCGTAAAAAAATATAACGGCACGCTCCGCAGGGAAATTGAAAAGAACACCTATAAGGTGCTGATCCTGCTGGAGCTGGAAAACAGCCCGCAGTTCTCAGGAGAAAGTTTATAATAAGGCGTTGCATCTTAACACAACAGGAGGAGGCAGCAATTTGAACATTGCAATTATCGAAGATTTAAAAGAGGATGGTCTGCTTCTCTGCGATTATCTGAAGCAGTATTGTGACGAAAACGAAACCCTCGCAAACATTAAAAATTTTGAAAGCGCCAGCGACTTTCTGGCATGTTTTATCCCGCAGGTTTATGATCTTATTTTTGTGGATATCTATATGGACGGTATGGACGGCATTGAGCTGGCCCGAAAAATACGGGAAACCGACCAGGACTGCATCCTGATTTTTTCAACCACAAGCACCGAACACACCCACGCGCTGGCAGGCTATAAGGTACGCGCATCCGACTATCTCATTAAGCCCTATGATTACAGCACCTTCTCCGAAACCATGCGGTGCTGCGGTGCCGCTGTCCTTGAGAAAAACCATTATATCGAAGTAAAGCATAGCCGCCGAATCATCAAGATTCTGATCCGCAACATTCTTTATACCGATTACTCCAATCACTATATCTACATCTATACCAAAACAGGAACCGTCAAAACCTACATGCCCTTTAAGGCATTTTCTGAAAAGCTCCTGCCCTACCCCAATTTTATCTGCTGTTACCGCAACTGCATGGTCAATCTGGACGAGGTCGATTTTATGGAGGACCGGGATTTCATCATGAGCAATGGCGAAAGAATCGCGATTTCCAAATCGGTGTACCAGGAGATTGTGGCGAACTACCGAAACTACCAGTTTAAAAAGCTCAATCAACTCAAATAAAAAAGGCGGTATGTCTGTGCACATATCGCCTTTTCATTTTTTGTACTTTTGCGCCCGGCACCCTTAATGGCCTTCTAGGTTGGTGAAAATCCACAGGGTCTCACGGTTCTCTTCCGTATAGGTCTTAAACTTCAAAACCCGCAGCTTCACCCAGGAGCCATCCATGCGCTGATAAACCAGCTCTGGTGTAACGCTGTTCTTCAGCTGTTTTTCCAGAAGCTCATAGCGGCAGAACTGCTCCAGCTGCTGACGGTATTCCGGCCTGGCGATCCGCTGCGCATACAGCCGCATGGCTGCGCTGAACACATCGCCGGACGCCTTCAGCATTTCTTCAAAGTAGACCGGGATATATAAATGGCGGATCGTATCCCTGCCCAGATCCACAAAATAAACGCCGTTGAACTCAGGGGCCAGCACCGACAGAAATGTGTCCGTATCCTGCTTTTCCGTCACCAGCTGTTCCATTTTCTGGTTCAGCATACGCATCTGCCGCTCCTTTCCGTTTTTCTGGTAATAGAGCCGTTTATCGCGCTGCATGGCGGCCTCAGCCAGATTGATGATGGCGTTGATATCCGCCGGGCTGTCCCGCCACTCGGAGCCGATGGATATTTCATACCCACGCGTTCTCAGGCGTTCTCTGGCCAGCGCGGCCTTCCTCTGGATGTCAGCTTCCTCACAGGCAAGGCAGAGAACCACAAACTCATCCCCGCCGATACGGTAGACGTCCCATTGTGTGAAAACCTCCTGCAATACATCCGCCACGGCCTTAAGCATCTCGTCACCTGCCTGGTGCCCCAGACGGTTATTGAGCTCGTGCAGCCCGTTGGCATCGACATAGACACAGGCGGCCGGCTGTTCCACTCCGCTCTCAAGCCGGCTCAGCGCCTCGTGAAAGCTGTTGCGGTTCATGGTGCCTGTGAGCGCATCGTAGCTGGCAAGGGTATTCAGCTTCTCATTGATCGCCTCGCTCTTTCGCATGCTGGAGACAATCCAGAAAATGATCACACCGGTCAGCACCGCAAAAACCGCAATGCAGACGCCAAAGGCCGGTCCCCTGACAAAGGAGGCGTGCAGCGTAGACTGGGTCATGGCGGCGATTTCCTCCTCGCGCACACCGGTCAGCAGCACCCAGCCCGTGGACGGGATGGGTGCATAGGCTACATAGCACTGGCTGCCTTCCCACTCATAACTGCCCACGCCGGTCTCACCATCGAGGCCCTTCTGCTCCAGCGTCATGATAGAACGGGTAACCGGGTCCTCCTTTTCGGCCAGAAGCTCCCGGGCGTTGTACCGGGTCTGCACCCATTCAATGTGCTCCTGATTGCTGACCGCTATGTCTGTACCGCTTGTGTCAATCATGTAAGACTCGCCGGATTGGACAAATTTAATGTTTCCAATGAGCTCACTGAGGTGGTAGCCATCCTTTTCCACACTCAATACGCCGACGATGACGTCGCCGCGGATCACCGGGGCAGAGTAGCAGATCACATACTCTCCCTCCTCGTTGAAATACGGCCCGTAAATTCCGGACGCACCCTCAAAAGCCTGGGCAATATCGGCCCTGCCGCGCACATCGCGCTCACGCCCGTCCGACGCCGCGGATCCCGTAGCCGTCACATAAACCATGCGCAGTATATCGGACCGGGTAAACCCTTCGGGAAAGGCCACTGCCTGTCCCTGATCCGCCGACAGTGTGAGTGCGTCGGAAAGCACCACAGCTTCCTCCCGGTTGGCCCGCAGCTCAGACTCTACGGTGGTCACTCCGGAGGCGCCCATGGACTGCATCAGGTTGATGGTATAATCCGTCAGCATATTCTGGAAATTCTGGAACAGCACGATATAGGCGGCAAATATCAAAATGCCCAGCGCGATCAAAAACGTCAGCCCAATGCGGACACTCAGCGACACCACACGTTTTTTTCCTTCGGTTTCGATCACAACACCCCCTGTTCGCTTTCAGCACGCTGCCGGCCAGCGCGGTTCATTCAGTATCCCTATTGTAACATACCCTTTATAATCTCACAACTTATTTTAAAGCCGGCCGCCTCTGGGTTTCCGGCTGCTAAAAAAGCCCCGGCAGGTAACAAAACGTTACGTCCCGGGGCTTTCTCTTTATTTGATCAAACTTTTTTAATCTTTTTTTCTTTTTTGCCGGCCACCCGCGATTCACCCTTGCTGATAACCTGCATCACCTTGGCGATTTTGGCAAAAGCGCCGACCAAGGGGTCTACCACGTCGGATTTAAGATGGGTGACAGAATCCTCTACACCGCCCAGCATGGCGTTGGCCTTGTTGGTCATGTCATCGGCATTCTGCGTGATATTATCCACGTTGTCCATGATGTTATGGATCTGCGCGCGGTTTTCATCCATCAGCTTGGCTGTGGTTTCCAGGGTCGAGCCCAGGTTTTTGAAAACCTTGATCAGGTAGACCGTTCCAAACACAAAAGCAATGGCGATAATCAGAACCGCCAATTCCCAGATACTAAAGCTTACAGTCATCATTTAACAGGCACCCGTCCTAATTTTTAATGACGTCTTTGGCTGCGTCCTTTACATCGTCTGCAACATCAGAGGCCTTGTCGGCCGCGTCAGCCGCTACATCCTTGGCGTTATCCACCGCATCCTTTGCCGCGTCCATGGTATCCTTGGCAGCGTCGGCAACGGCTTCGCCGTCTTCCTTCTGAAGGGCTTCCAGCTCTTCGTTTAACTCTTCGATATCCTGGTTCACTTCGTCCTGGATTTCCTGGATTTTATTTTCAATCTGGTTTTTGTACTGGTTTACCTTATCGGTTACAGAATCGGTCATGTCCTGAAGCTGTTCCTTCAGGTTTTCACCGTATTCCACAGCCTGGTCATAGGCATCACCAAAGGTGTCCTGGGCACCGTCTTTAATCTTGCGGCGTGTTTCTTCGCCGGAGCTTGGGGCAAGCAGAATACCTAATGCACCGCCAATGATTGTTCCGACGAACAATCCGCCTACAAAATAACCCTTGTTACAACTCATATTCTTTGTCCTCCTAGTTTTAAATCGTTTTTATCAATAATATAATAATACCCCAAAAAGCTTAAATTGAACAGCCCTTTGAGGTATTATTGAAAATTTCTTTACTTTTTTTATTTACTTTTCACCAAAATTACTGTGCACCAGCCCGACCAGCGCGTCCAGGGCTTCCTGCTCGTCTTCGCCATCGGCTTCGATGGTGACCGTGGTACCCTGCGCGATGCCGCCGGACATAATGCCCATGATGCTCTTGGCGTTTAGGCGCGCGTCGCCCCTGACCACTTCAATTTTGGACCGGTACTTGCCAGCCGTCTGTACAAACATGGATGCCGGTCTTGCATGCAGGCCGGTAGCGTTGGTAATGGTTACAACCTTACTTACCATTTTTAAATTCACCTACTTACTAAACGATTTTTATTCCTAATTCTGCGATTTTTGCCTGAACCATTTCCTTGACTTCGTCGCCGGTTTCCAGGTTCAGGGCTTTTTCTGCAATGGCCTTTGCGTCTTCATAGCTGACACTGCGGATGATCTTCTTAACCTGCGGGATGGAGGACGCGCTCATGGAAAACTCGTC
Source organism: Eubacterium sp. 1001713B170207_170306_E7 (assembly GCF_015547515.1). Lineage (NCBI taxonomy): Bacteria > Bacillati > Bacillota > Clostridia > Eubacteriales > Eubacteriaceae > Eubacterium > Eubacterium sp. 1001713B170207_170306_E7. Next base: position 359,589 of record NZ_JADMVE010000002.1, on the reverse strand, counting down.
CATGCCCAGCCCCAGAAGGATCAGGGTTGCCATCGGGTCGCCGGCCATTTCACCGCACATCCCGGTAAACAGGCCCTCACGCGCATGGGAAGCGTCAATCACCGTTTTAACCAGGCGCAGGATGGCCGGGTGCAGCGGATTGTACAGGTAGGAAACCTCCTGGTTCATGCGGTCCACCGCCAGGGTGTACTGGCACAGGTCATTGGTGCCGATGCTGAAGAAATCCACTTCTTTGGCAATGATGTCCGAAGTCACCGCCGCCGATGGAATTTCGATCATCACGCCCACGCGGATGTTCTTGTCGTAAGCCTGTCCCTTTTCGTCCAGCTCCTTCATACATTCTTCCAGGATGCCCTTTGCCTGGCGCACTTCCGATACGCCGGAGATCATGGGGAACATGATCAGCGCGTTTCCAAAGGCAGAGGCTCTCAGGATGGCTCTCAGCTGGGTTTTAAACATGTCCACCTCGCGGAAGCATAAGCGGATGGCGCGGAAGCCCAGGAACGGGTTCATTTCTTCTTCCAAAGGCAGATAGGGCAGCTTCTTGTCGCCACCGATATCCAGCGTACGGATGATAACCGGATCACCGTTAAAGGATTCGATCACAGCCTTATAGGCCTCGTACTGTTTTTCTTCATCCGGCATGGTGTCGCTGTTCATGTATAAGAACTCGGTACGGTACAGGCCGACACCGCGTCCGCCGTTTTTATGCACGCCGTCGGTATCGTTGGGAGAGCCGATGTTACCGACCAGCTCAACCTTGTGCCCGTCGGTGGTCACGGCTTCCAGCTCTTTGAGCTCAGCCAGCTCCCGGATGTACGCCTGGTAGTCTTCCTGCTGTTTCTGATAGGCGGCCAGCTCATCGTCCGTCGGGTTGATCACCGCCTGTCCCTTTAAGCCGTCGACCACAACGATGTCGCCGTTTTTGACCGCGGTGGTGATGTCGCCAAGACCCAGAACCGCCGGGATTTCCAGGCTTCTCGCCATGATGGCGGTGTGGGAGGTACGGCTGCCGATGTTGGTGGCAAAGCCCTTGACACGGGCTTTATCCATCTGCGCGGTATCGGAAGGCGCCAGGTCGTCGGCCACGATGATGGTATCTTCATCCAGAGAGGAGATGTCCACATTTTCAACCCCCATGACATTGTTGAGCACGCGCGTTCCCACATCGCGGATATCGGCGGCGCGGGCGCTGAAATAAGGATCGTCCATCATGTCAAACATTTCAAAAAAGCGGTCGGTCACGGTTTTAACTGCAAACTCAGCGTTGACGCCGTTGGTATTGATTTCCGCGGTAATGCTGTCCACAAATTCCGGGTCATCCAGAACCATGGCGTGGGCTTCAAAGATTTCTGCTTCCTCTTCTCCCAGGTCTCGGGCCGCTTTTTCTTTGATTTTTAAGATCTGTTCCTTGCTTTTTCCAAGGGCATCCTGAAGGCGGGCAACTTCGGACGCGGGATCGTCAACCTTTTTTTCGCTGACTTCCACTTCAACCTTGTCATATACAAATGCCTTTGCAATGGCAATACCAGGGGACGCAATAATTCCTTCTTTTAACATGAAAATATCCTCCACTTTCTATAAGATTCTCTAAATTGTATTTCTACCTTCAAATGCTTTTATCAGTGTGATTTCGTCAATGTATTCCACATCGGCGCCGATGGGAATGCCCTTGGCCAGGCGGGTAACCTTTACGCCCAGGGGGCTGATGAGATTGCCCAGGTACATGGCTGTCGCCTCGCCCTCCGGGGTGGGGTTTGTGGCCATGATCACTTCCTCAATGTCATTTTCACCAATGCGCAGAAGCAGCTCCTTGGCCTTGATATCCTGCGGGCCAATGCCCTCAAGCGGCGAGATAACCCCGTGCAGCACATGGTAAAGGCCGTTATACTCCCGGGTCTTTTCGATGGCGAAAATATCCTTTGTGCTCTGCACAACGCAGATCAGCTTACGGTTCCGGTTGGGGTCGGAGCACACATCACAGCGTTCACCGTCGGTGATGCTGAAGCACTCCGGACACAGCCGGATTTTATCTTTTACATTTAACAAGGCGTTTGACAGACCTTCAATCTCTTCCGACGGAGCGTCGATCAGATGAAAGGCCAGCCTTTGAGCGGTTTTTTCTCCAATACCCGGAAGCTTTCCAAGCTCAGTAACTAATCTCTCAATGGCCTTTGGATAAAAACCCATAATTCACCTCATATTCTGCTGTTTAAGCTTAAAATAACCCTGGAATACCACCAGTGAGCTTGCCCATCTGGCTTTCGGTCATCTCTTCGACCTTTGACAGCGCTTCGTTGCAGGCTGCCATGATCAGGTCCTCCAGCATTTCAACATCGTCTTCATCTATAACATCAGGATCTATTTTTACAGATGTAATCATCTTCTTTCCTGAGACCGTCACTTTGACAGCGCCGCCGCCAGCGGTGGCTTCCACCTCTTTCTCCTCCAGCTCTGCCTGGGCTTTTAACATTTCGTCCTGCATTTTCTGGATTTGCTTCATTATATTATTCTTGTTTCCCGGCACGCCTCCTGGCATTCCTCCGGGCATTCTTCTACCACGACCCATTTTTACCTCCTAAAAATTTTTATCGTTTTAGACCAAAATATTATATCATTAAATTTCAATATTTCCATATAAATTTTTACATTTAATAAAAGCAGAAGGATATTTTACATAATTTCTCAAACAGTCCTACCCTTTTACCTCCACGACCTCCACACGGTCGTCGTTGATGATGGTTTTTGTCTTTTCAAGGATGGACATTTCGTCATAGTTTTTTTCCACCAGCTCAAGATCCAGCGCGTACGCCTCCCCGCCCAGGTCACACAGAGTCTTTTTCACAAACTCAAACATGGCCGGAAGCTTTAACATGCCCATTGCCGCCTGGCCCTCCTTGTCCGCTGTAAAACGGAGCACCAGCTTCTTGTCCCCTTTATGCGCCAGCTTACAGCTCATCAGTGAATGAACCAGCATCTGCTTCTGCTTCTGGCAGCTCCGCACCAGTCCGGTGTACAGGGTATCGGTGTTCACGCCGCCTCCGTCGGTTTTAGCTTCCGCTGCCGGCGGCTCCGGCGCGCTCACGCTGGCGGCCGGTAAAGCTTCCGGCTCCGGTGCGGCCTGGACAGCCGCCGGCTCCCGGGCCGCTGTCTGTGCGGCTGCCCGCATTTCCTGAACCCGGCTTTTCGCCGCGTTATCGGGGCGCTGAGATGCTGCCTGGGCCTGCCTGACTGGCGTTCCCGTGCCCGCTGGCCGCCCCAGCTGCCCGGCCAGTCTTTCCGGCGGCTCCGGTACCATGGTTTTCACCAGGCTTTCAGGATCGCAGAGTTTTAACAGCGCCATCTCCACAATAATGGCGGCCAGCCCGCTGTAGCGCAGCTTGTTTTTTTCCTCAATGAGAAAATCAATCATGCTGTAAAACCGCTGGTCCGGCACATTCTGCCCCATATCCGCCAGGGTGCGGCAGGCACTCTCGGTAATGCCCAGTATTTCCTGGCTGGCAGCGCCGGTAGTCTTAACAATGAGCACCTTGCGCAGGTAGTCAATCAGCTGGCCAAACACCAGCCCGCTGTCGCGTCCGGCTTCGCGCATTGCCTTAAATTTCAGCAGCACGCCGCCCTTGTCGCCGGCCAGCATGGCCTGTACCAGCCCGGCGACCTGATCCTCGTCCACCATGCCCATAAAGGCCAGCACATCCTCATAGGTAATGGTTTTATCCGCCTCACGGATGTCAATGACCTGATCCAGCAGGCTCAGCGCGTCACGCATGGAGCTGTCGCCCCGGTAGGCGATAAAATCAATGGCCTCCTGATCCATGTCCACGCCGATGTCCTTCAGAATACGCCCGATCTGCCCGGCGATCAGCTCACTGGAAATCGGCTTGATGTCAAAGCGCTGGCATCTGGACAGAATCGTCATGGGCAGCTTGTTGGGCTCTGTGGTGGCCAAAATAAAGACAATGTGCTCCGGCGGCTCCTCAAGGGTTTTTAACAGTGCGTTAAAGGCTTCCTTGGTAAGCATGTGCACTTCATCAATGATATATACCTTATACTTACCCATTGTAGGTGGATATTTCACCTTTTCACGGATTTCCCGTATTTCATCAACCCCGCGGTTGGACGCACCGTCGATTTCGATGATGTCCATGACACCGGGCTTCTCAATATTCAGGCAGGTGCTGCAGGCATTGCAGGGGTTGCCGTCCTCGTTGTGTTCACAGTTGATGGCCCGGGCAAATATCTTGGCGATGGATGTTTTTCCTGTTCCACGGATTCCGGAGAACAAATAGGCATGCCCCACACGGCCCGATAATATCTGGTTTTTTAAAATGCGCGTAACGTATTCCTGCCCCACAACACTGTCGAAATCCTGCGGGCGGTACCGTCTGTATAACGCTAAATATGCCATGATCCTCTCCTCTGTTTTTTCTTAACCTTATTATAATATAACGCGTGTTTTTTGTATAGACCTTCCCTTTACTTGTCTCGATTTATCATGTATAATATTAAGAATAACTGTATAAATATACGTGAAGGGAAATCTTATGGAACACTCGAAAAAAATAAAATTTCTGGCAAAGTGCGCGCTGTTTGGCGCTGCCATCATCTGGGGAAGCTCCTTCTTTGTGGTTAAAAATACCGTGGATATTTTTACACCACACATGCTGCTGGGCTTCCGGTTTACCATCGGCTGTATTCTGCTGGCGGTTATTTTCCGCAAAAAGCTTAAGCTTCTGGATAAGGGCTATTTTATCAGCGGCGCCGTGATCGGCTTCTGCCTCTTTGCCGCCTACAGTCTCCAGACCATCGGCATCACCGATACCACACCCGGGAAAAATGCCTTTCTAACCGCGATTTACTGCATTATCGTCCCCTTTTTATTCTGGGCGGTGGATAAATCCAAGCCGGATGTTTACAACTATCTGGCCGCTGTTATCTGCATTGTGGGCATTGGCCTGGTCTCACTGACCGAGGGGCTTACCATTGGCTTTGGCGATGCCTTTACCCTGCTGGGCGGGCTGTGCTTCGCGGCACACATGGTCGCAGTGGCCAAGCTGGGCCGGGACCGGGACCCCATCCTCATCACCATCCTTCAGTTCGGCTACGCGGCCATCTTTGCCTGGATCGCCGGCTTTGCCACCGAGTCCCTGCCCACAGTATGGACCCTTGACAGCGTCCTCGGGCTGCTGTTTCTGGCGGTCTTTGCCACCGCGGTGGCCCTGCTGCTGCAAAACGTCGGGCAGAAATACACCCACCCCTCTGCCGCTGCCATTATCCTGAGCCTGGAATCCGTTTTTGGCGTTTTGTTCTCCGTGATCTTTTACGACGAAGCCCTGACCCCTAAACTGATCATCGGCTTTGTCCTGATCTTTATCGCCATCATCGTCTCCGAAACCAAGCTTTCCTTCCTGCGCAGAAAGACGCCCGAGGGGGAGATTCCCGAAAAAGCCTGTGATTAATTCTCAACAGGCTTTTTCTTTTTTCTTTTTTGGGTATAAATAACCTATTCTATCAGTATCCAGAAAGGAAAATATCCATGTACAATTTATTGGTTGGCGGCGCAGCTGGTGACGGCATTGACACCATGGTCGCTGTGCTTGAAAAAGTTCTGAAGAAGTCCGGCTATTTTGTCTTTTCAGCCCGTGATTTCATGTCCCGTATAAGGGGCGGCCACAATTTTACCCTGGTCCGCTTCGGCCCAGAGCCCATCACCTCACATTCCCTCGAGGTAAACGGCATTATCGCCATGGACGAGGAGACCATTTCCAGGCACCAGGACGAGCTGGCAGACGGCGGCTTTATCCTCTGTGACATTGGCCTCAAAACCGATCATCCCCACGCGTTAAAAATTGATATGCGTAAAAAATCCAGCGAGCTGGGCAACCCCAAGGTCGCTGGCGTCATCGCCATGGGCGCAGTGCTCAAACTTTTTGGCGAGACCCTGGAATCCGCCGAGACCGTGCTCGCGGACTCCATCAAGCCCGCTTTTCTGGAGATGAACCGCCAGGGGCTGCTGTTCGGCTACGACAGCATGGAAGCGCGTTACCAACACCGGCCCGCAAGCTACAGCGATTACCTGCTGCTAAGCGGCAACGACGCCATCGCACTGGGCGCTCTGGCCGCAGGCCTCCGGTTCTATTCCGCGTATCCCATGTCCCCCTCTACCTCCATTCTCAACTATCTCGCCGATACCAGCCCGGCCACCGGCGTAATGGTGGAGCAGGCAGAGGATGAAATCGCGGCCGTCAACATGGCCATTGGCGCCTCCTATGCCGGCGCGCGCGCCATGACAGCCTCCGTCGGCGGCGGCTTCGCGCTCATGACCGAGGCGGTCGGCTTCTGCGGCATTGCGGAAATCCCGCTGGTCATCGGCGATATTCAGCGCCCCGGCCCGGCCACCGGGCTGCCCACCCGCACCGAGCAGGCCGACCTGCGCTTTGCCATCGCCGCCAGCGCCGGCGATTTCCCGCATATGGTCATCGCCGTCAAAAACCAGGAGGACGCCTTTTACCAGACCGTGCGCGCCTTTAACCTGGCCGAAAAATACCAGATGCCCGTCATTTTGTTGAGCGACCAGTACCTGGCCGACGGCACCGCCACGGTTCTTCCCTTTGACCTGAACACATTGGAAATAGAACCCGCAGGCGCATCCCTGACTGGCGCCCCCGAGGATTACCGCCGTTACGAGATCACCGAAAACGGCATCTCGCCGCGGCTTATCCCCGGCAAAACCAAGGCCATTGTCACCACCGACAGCGACGAGCACGACGAGATGGGCGCCATCACCGAATCCGCCGAAATGCGGAACGCCATGGTCGAAAAACGCGCCCGCAAAATGGCCGCCCTGCGCTATGAGCTTAAAGAGCCCGACTTTTTGGGCGATAAAGACTTTAAGACCCTGCTCATCGGCTTTGGATCCATGTGGGGGCCGCTAAAGGAAGCCGTGGAAATCCTCAATGAAAAAAACCCCGGCGGCTACGGCGCCCTGGTGTTCGGCGATGTCTTCCCGCTGCCGCTGCAGGTGCTGCGCGGCTTCGCAAAGCAGGCAGAAACCATCATGAACGTGGAACAGAACGCCACCGGCCAGCTGGCCGCCTTACTCCGTGAAAAGGCCCTGCTGCGCTGTGACGCTTCCGTATTAAAATACGACGGCCGCCAGCTCTCCGGTGAGGAGATTGCCGACGCTGTCATGAAGGGAGAAAACAAATGAGTACCTATATCAAGCACGAAACCGCCTGGTGCCCCGGCTGCGGCAATTTTATGATCCTCGACACCTTAAAAAGCGTCCTGGAAGACCTGGATCTGCCCAACGACCAGGTGCTCCTGGCTGCCGGCATCGGCCAGGCCGCCAAGACACCACAGTATCTGAACGCCAATGCCTTCTGCGGGCTGCATGGCCGTTCCCTCCCCGCCGCCCAGGCGGCAAAAATGGCCAATGACAGGCTGACGGTCATCATCGACACCGGTGACGGCGACTCCTACGGCGAGGGCGGCAACCATTTTCTCCACGCCGTCCGCCGCAACGTGGACATCACCCACTTTGTCCATGACAACCGTATCTACGGCCTGACCAAGGGGCAGATTTCCCCCACCACAGACGCCTGTACCGAGCACAGTGTCAACAAAGTATGCAACCTGAACACTCCTTTTAATCCGCTGGCCATTGCCCTGACCGCTGGCGCCACCTTTGTGGCCCGCAGCTTCAGCGGCAATAAGGAGCATCTGGCCGCAATGATGAAGCGCGCCATCCGCCACAAGGGCTATGCGCTCCTGGACATTCTTCAGCCCTGCGTCAGCTTCAACAAGGTCAACACCTTTAAATATTATAAGGAGCATGTGGATATTCTGGACGAAAGCCACCCCACAGACGACCGCATGGCCGCTCTGGCGCTGGCCATGACCAAAAGCGACCGGATTCCCATTGGTGTTTTCTATGAAAATAACCAGCCGGCCTTTGCCGAAACCCATTCCGTGCTGTCCGCAGGCCCGGCATTGGTGGACCGGGAGACCAATTTAGAAAACATCACGACGCTGATGAACGCGTTTGTGTGATCGCAAAAACCCCGGGACGTCACTTTTCGTTACGTCCCGGGGTTTTTTATCACAGCGCTTCTGTTTCAGCCGCCTCCAGTAATTCCTGAAGCTCTTTTTTCTCATAGGTAATATACCACATCGCCAGCCTGAGGATAATCCGGTACATCTCAATCGCCTTTGGCGTGATGGCGTATTCCACTCTGGCCGGAACCTCTGCATAAATGGTTTTAGTAAGCAATCCCGCCTGCACCATCTCTTTTAAAGAGGATGCGAGCATGTTATCCGTAATGCCGTCGGGCTCCAGCGATTTTTTCAGCTCAGAATAGCGCATGCAGCGGCGTATAAAAATCCGGCGGAGAATGGCATATTTCCATTTGCCGCTGATCAGCGCCATGGCCTTTTCAGCCGAGGCATAGCCCACCGGAAAATCCGGAATCGTACTGAAAACCGATAAAAACGTTTCGTCATCCTCTGTATCAATCAAGCTCTGGCAGTTCGCCATAAAGCCCTTTCGCTCCTCCAGCTTTTCATTGATCGCTTCTGCGGTTAAAACTTTTTCCTTCATTTATGAACCCCACCTTTTTCGCTTTACATTAAAAAGTATATATGATTTTTTCCCCTTTAGCAAACGGTTTTATCCCCTGCTCCTTTTTTTCTAAGTTTATTAGTTTTTTTCTATTTACTCATAAAAAACTGCATAATTGACGCGTTTATCATTGCATGCTAAATTAGAGATAGATCAGCGCTGAAATAATTTCATAACGAGGAAAAAAATGATCGGCTTTATTCAAGTACTACTCACCTTTGTTGCGATTGGCCTGCTGATTTTTATGATTATGAAAAAAGCTTACGCGCCCATGAGCCTGCTCGCTCTGGGCTTTGTCATCCTTTTTTTCTGGTCACTGTTCACAGGCCAAAGCATTATGGGAGAGGAATCCGTCGGTAACTGGTTTTTAGATATCTTTGAATTCATGAAATCCTATTTTTGCTCCCAGTATATCGATCTGGGCATGATATTGCTGCCTCTGATGGGCTTTACAAGGTATATGAACCATATCCACGCCACCGAAATGCTCACCCGCCTTTGTTCCAAGCCCCTTCAAAAAATTAAAAATCCCTACATTATTGTGGGCTGCACTGTTATTTTAGGGGCATTACTGGAAATTGCAATCCCATCCCACACCGGCCTGAGCGTTTTACTGATTATTACCCTGTTCCCGGTCCTGCGCTCCTGCGGCATCAGCAAGCTGAGCGCGGCGGCGGCCATTTTACTCGGCGGCGCCATGGATCTCGGCCCTGCCGCCCCCATGCCCATTTACGGTTTATCCGAAATACATTCCAGCATGACGGCAGCCGAATACTTTATCCGTATTCAAATCCCCATCTCGACGCTGCCGATCCTCCTGTCTGCTGTGCTGTGCGCGGTTGTCAACTGGAAATGGGATCAGAAAGCAGGCTATTCGGCCAAACGGCAGGAAATACCCGAGCTCCCCACCAGCGAAATTGGCGTTCCTAAATTTTACGCCCTCTTTCCGCTGATTCCCCTTGTTTTTATCATTACCTTTAGTAAACTGGTCATTTCATCCATTGTGATCTCAGTCTGTGCCGCGGTGTTTATCTCTTTATTTATCTGCACCGCCATTGAGATGATCCGGTCGCGCAGCGTCATAAAGTCCATGGATGCAACCAAAACTTTTTTTGAAGGCATGGGCGATGGCTTCACTGTAACGATTGTATTGATTGCCGCCGCCTCCGTCTTTGCCGGCGCACTCCAAAAAATTGGCGGCTTAACCGTGCTGGCAGAACTCATCTCAAAGACCCCTTTAAATGGGATCATTGTCTTTGCGATCATCGGGCTGCTGGGCATGTTTATCATTATTTTCACCGGTTCACCCAATGCCGGCATGGCCCCCTTTACCGACTCCATCTTAAATCTGCTCAACACCTACCATATCATGCCGGAAATCGCCCTGCTGCCCATACAGCTTTCCATGGGCTACGGCCGGGTGCTCTCACCCATCGGGTCGGCTGTGCTCACAGTAGCGAGCATGGTGGAGGTCGATATCATCGCGCTGGTCAAGAGAAACATCATTCCGGTCGCAGGGGCCTACCTGCTAAATATCATCATCGCAGCAATCCTGCAATAATTTCAATACAGATTAACAAATTAAAAAATATGAAAATTAAATATTTTTCCTAAAAAGTATTGATTTTTTTAGGAAATCAATGTATAATTCAAATAAAATATAAAATGAAGGTGGAAAACATGGATCAAAAAAAAGCTTTAGACGAACGAATCAAACTGTTTGACGACGCTGTCCGGATGGAAAGAAAACCCAAAAGAGTGCCTTTTGTAACGAATGACGCTTTTTGGCGGTATTATGACCTGGGATACACACTAAGCGACGCGCTCTTAGATCAGCAAAAGATTGAAAACGCTAATATTGATTTCCAAAAACGCTATCAATTTGATGCAATGCTCGATATCGGAGATCGGAATCCGCTGATCATGACACGGAGCCTGGGAAATTTTGAGTACCAGATCAACGATGAAAATAACACCTTAATGCTGGAGGAACAAAATCACTTTCATGAAGACGATTATGACCCTTTTATAGAGAATCCTCTCAAGACACTGTGGGAAAACATTATTCCGAGAAAGTATACCTATTTCAAAAGTGAAATGCCGCTTCAGACCATCCAAAACACACTTGGCGAGTTCCTTTCTTACGACCAGGCAATGCAGAAAACCAATAAACGGCTGGCCGAGGAATGCGGCGTTCCCCCGCTCTTAGATCCAGTCAACGGCGCCCGCATCTACCCCGCTTTCGAGTCACTGTACAACTTCTTAAGGGGAATGAAGGGCTTATCCCGTGATCTCAGAAAAATACCAGAAAAGGTTCTGGCTTTTAACGAAGTTTATCACAACACCTTTGTGAAAAACCTCATCGACGGCATTCAGCACACCGAGTCTCCGTCAAGCGCCTTTACTGCTTTTACGATCATGCTCAGCGAAAATATGATTAATCCAAAGCAGTTTGAAAAATTCTTCTGGCCGCAGTTTAAAGAGCTGGCCGATAAAATCATCGAAACCGACACCACCATGTTTATACTGAGCGAGGGCTCCTTTAAGCATGTCACCGAATATTTACAGGAGCTGCCCAAGGGACACTTCTGCTTTTATGTCGAAATGGACGATATTTTTGAGACGCGCAAACGGCTGCCAAATTTATGCCTGTGGGGCGGACTGCCAGTTTCGCTGATCTCCCGAGGCACAAAGCAGGAATGTATCGACTACGCGAAACGGGTCATTGATGAAGTGGGCCGGGACGGCGGTTTAATCCTCTGTACCGATAAATTCACATCACATCCCAGCGATTGTAACCGTGAAAACTTACTGGCCGTCAGCGAATTTATTCATAATTATCAATAAGGAGAAATAAAAATGGACGAAAACAAAAAAGAAATAGACTATACCAAATATCCCGAAGGCGTAGAAGCTTTAAAACCAATGCTCGATTTTTTACCCGATGACGCTTCAAAAGAAGGCCTGCTCGCTGGATTTGTTTTGTTTTTATCGTTAATGTAGCTTTCTAAATAAGCAGAGGCCCTGACTGTCGCGGTATGACAGACAGGGCCTCTGCTTTTTCAGACAAGAAATTTTAGCTGGGAAAAATCTTTTTGCGCGATAAATTCGTGGGAACGCGCAATCAGAGCCTCAAACGCTTCACCGGAAACATCGAGCTTTTTGCAGGTATTCTTAATCAAATAATAAATCAGCGCGTCAATGGTCAGGGGCAGGTGACCGGTAAAATAGTTCAAAAAAATCTCACGTCTGGCCCCAAATTCCGTTAAAATAATAAATTCAAATTCCAGATCGGACAGCGAAAGCTGTAACGACTCCACAATATCCTGGTATTTTGCGTGCATCAGCTCCTGCATCACCCGGTAATTCGATTTATTCTGAATAATTTCATAATAAAACCGTTTGTTATTTTCATCGGTAAGGACAATATTATAGATAATATACAAAAAGCAGCAGTGCTGCTGTAACGCGTCACGAACATGCTGGTCTTCAATAAACTGGTAAACCTCTATAAAAAACTGATTGTAAATCTCTTTTACCAGATCATCTTTCTTTTTAAAGTAATAGTTTAAATTGCCAAGACTAAGCTCTGCCTGCTCAGCAATGCGTTTTAACTGTGTCTTGTTATAACCATTTTGATAAAATTCCTTTTTAGCAAAATAAAGTATTCGCTCTTTTGTAATGTTTCCTTTTCGTTTAATCGTCATTGTTATAACCCTCCGATGGAAGTATACCATAAAAAGGGCGAAATGGACAGAATTATTTAGGAAAATATGTATTAAACCCTAAAAAAACAGGGACATAACTTTTCGTTACGTCCCGGGGCTTATGCTTACGCGTTTCTGCCGCAGCATTTCTTATATTTCTTACCGCTGCCGCATGGACATGGATCATTACGTCCGATTTTTTCTTTTTTAACAACGGTGTTTCTTTCTCTGGAGGCTTTCATCAGCTCTCTTTTTCTCTGGGCTGTCAGGATATCATCCCACTGCGGCAGCTCATAAAGCCATTCTGCCGGTACGCCGACCATGTTGTAGTACAGCTTTTCAAAGTCAATTTCCAGGCGGACCTGGGTGTCGGCTTCCAGCGCTTCAAGATTATCCAGATCGGATTTCAGGCTCTCGCTGATGCCGTCCATAAAGCCTGCCATCATCATTGGGGTGACATTGTATTTTTCTGCCAGCTCACTGATGGTCCCCTCTACGACATCCTGTTTTTTGCCCAGAATATCTTCATAAAAGGCTTTTTCCTTAGTCAGATATTCATTCCACAGCTCTTTGTAGCCTTTTTCATCCTCCTCAGGGTCGACTGACGCGGCTTCTTTCCATTCTTCGTATAAACTCATGGTTTTCTCCTTCTGTTCCTGTTTTGCTCAAAATATTATATCGCATTCTTGGTTTTATTACAATTCCTGAATTGCAATAAAACGCAGCCTCACTTCAATTTCATGGGGATCCCGGACACGGTAAAGTAGACCTCATCAGCACGGCAGGCCACATACTGGTTCATTCTGCCGGAAATATCTCTGAAATAATTGCCGAGCTTATAGGAGGGCACAAGCCCCAGCCCTACTTCGTTCGAGACCATGAACAGGTGCTTGTCCTTACACACCTCAAGCAGTGTCTGAACCTGTTCCCTGATCTTATCCTCAACCTCTGCGATGGTGTCCATGCCGCAGTGGTCGTAATCCACATCGTAATCCAGCATATTGTTGGTGATCATGACGGTCAGGCAGTCAAACAGAATGGTATCGGCCTCCTGAAAGGCCGGATCCTCAGCCATGACTTCATAATCCTTATAGCGCTCAATGGTGGCCCACTCCGACGGACGCTGTTCCCGGTGCTTTCGTATCCGGTCCTTCATGCCGTCGTCAAAGGCAATGGCTGTGGCAATATAGGCGACCTTATTGCCAACTTCCTTGACTGCCTTTTCCGCAAAACTGCTTTTGCCGCTCCGGGCGCCGCCGGTTACAAATACTATGCTTCCCATTTTCTTTTTATCCCCTTAAAATATTATTTAAAGCTGCAATCAGCCGGTCATTATCCTCACGCCGCTTGATGGCCGCTCTGAAAAACTGGGTTTCCAGTCCTGCGAAATCCTCACAGGTCCGGATATTGATCCGCTGCTCAAGCAGCTCTTTCTGAAGTGTCTGCGCGCTTCTTCCCTCCACCCTGTACAGATGAAAATCGGCGCCGCTCGGATACACGCTCAGCGCAGGCAGACCGGACAGGGCCTCAAAAACGCGCTGCCGCTCGGTCTGGATATAGTCCCTTGTTTTCTGCATGTAGGCCTTGTCGTCATAAATACACATGGCGGCTTCCAGGGCCAGGGTATTGATGGTCCACGGCTCTTTGTAGGCTTCCATGGCCCGGATAAGCTCTGCCGAGCCGACGCCGTAGCCGATCCGCAGCCCCGGCACGCCAAAGAACTTGGTCAGGGAACGCAGCAGAAAAATACGATGGTATGAATGCTTCACATATTCCAGACAGGTTTCAACGCCTGAAAATTCAATGAAGGATTCATCAATAAACCAGATGATTTCCGGGTCCATCCGGTCCATCAGGTCTTTGATAAAGGCTTTGCTGTAAAGGCGTCCTGTCGGATTGGTCGGATTACACAGGTACACAGCTTTCGGGCGGCATTGCTTTGCCCTGTGGATAAGCGCATCCGGATCCAGCTCAAAATGCTCCTCCGGCGACAGCACCAGCTCACTGACCGGGCCGCAGCCGTTCATATCAAGGGCCCGCCGGTACTCGTTAAAGGTCGGCACCGGGATGAGCGCCCGCTCTGGATGAACGCCTCTGGCAAAAAGATAGATCAGCTCAATGGCGCCGTTTCCCAGAATCACATTTTCCGGAGCCATCTCAATATCCGCCGCGATTTTCGCCCGGGCTGTCTCTCCGGTAATCTCCGGATATTTGCCAAGCTCGTCCAGAGCCGCCTCCAGCCTTTTTCTCAGCCCCCCGGGCATGCCAAGCGGGTTGATATTGATGCTGAAATCCAATATATCTTTTTTATCGCCTCGGTATCCACCGTGTTTATTCATTCTTTTCCTCGCTATGAAACAATATAAATTCCAAAGAAAACCAGACTCGTCAGCACCATCATCACGACCTCACTGGAGAACATGATGCTGATGGTGTCTTTGATGTCCTCATAGGCCAGGCTCCGCCCGGCATCGCCGATGGTTGGCTTTTCAAGCATCTGCCCGAAATACAGGTTGGTGCCGCCCAGCTGGACGCCCAAAAGCCCGGCCACCACGGATTCCGGATGCCCGGAATTGGGGCTTTTATGGTTCTTTCGGTCGCGTCCGTAAATCCGCTGCCCCTCACTGACCCTGTATCCTAAAAACAAGCCGCCAATGAGCATAAACCAGCTTCCAATACGCGCGATCGCAAAGTTGGCGATATCGTCAATTTTGGCCGAAAAATAGCCAAAGTCCTTGTAGGGCTCCTGGACATAGCCGACCATAGAATCCATGGTGTTGACTGCTTTGTACAGCATGGCCAGCAGCAGCGGATTGATAAAGGGCACAAAAACCCACAGCACAACGCCGATTATCATGTAAAAAATCGGTGCGAGCACCCCGTCAATGGTGTTTTCCGCAGTGGTCTCCACTGTCGCGCGGACAATGCCGCCCTCCTGAAGCTCCTGGGTATCGCGCCCCACTAAATAGCCGACCATGGTGCGGGCCTTGGGAATATCCTTATCCCGCAGGGCGTCGTAGACCTTCATGACTTCCTCCTGCAGGCATTTCGCCGCAATGGTGGTGGATAAAAGGTAAAGGTTCACCGCATAAAACAAAACGATATTGAGCCGGTACGCAATGTACTGCACTGCCAGAATAACAGCGCCGGTAATCACAATGGTCAACCCCCATAGAATGAGCCCCTTGAACTTTCTGGCCTTGCCCTTATTTAATTTTTTGGTTAAAAATCCAACCAGTTTTCCAATGTAGACAATGGGATGAGGAATCCATGCCGGATCGCCAATCAGGCGGTCCAGCACCACTGCTCCCACAATCAGACAAAACCAAATGCCTGCGCTCATTCCTAAAAGCATTTTATACTCCAATAATTTCCATTAATTTTTGCATATCCAGATTATTTTCAACGGTTTCGGCCAGCAGGTCGTACTGCTCTTCCTTAAAGGCTTTGAAATCAACCGCTTCGCCCTCTGCCGCGATGTTCTTTTTCTTTTTCAGGGTTTCGATTAATTTTTCACGGAACGCGTCGTTGTCGAACACGCCGTGCAGGTAGGTTCCCATCACTGTGCCGTCTGCGGATACCGCGCCGTCAAAGCGCCCGTCCTCCAGTGTTGCAAAGCTCTTGGTATCATCAATGGGCGTGGTTTCACCCATATGGATCTCGTAGCCGGTGATGGCGCTGCCGCTCAGCCCCATATCCAGGAAATCCGCATTGATATTCCCTGCCACCCGTGTGGTGGTTTTTTCTTCCTCCAGCACAGTGCGCATGTTTAAAAGCCCCAGTCCCTTGATGTCGCCCACTGTGGACTCGACGCAGTGCGGGTCACAGATCTCGTGACCGAGAATCTGGTAGCCGCCGCAGATACCGATTACCGGCACGCCTGCTGTATGCTTGGCCAGTATTTCTTCCTCCAGCCTGCTTTCCCGCAGCTTCACAATGTCATCAATGGTATTTTTGCTGCCGGGTATCACAATGAGATCGGGATCGGCACGGTGCAGCTCCCGCTGGTTCTCATAATATTCTACCTTAACATCGGGGTACATGTCAAAGACTGTGCAGTCGGTAAAGTTTGAAATATGACGCAGGCGTACCACGCCGATGGTAATCACACCCTCGCGCTGCTCGTCCCACCGCTCGGTTACGCTGTCTTCATCGTCAATGACAAGGCGCTGGTAGGGGATAACGCCCAGGCACGGAACGCCCACCTTTTCCTCGATCATCTCAATACCTGGCTTCAGCAGCTCGACGTCGCCGCGGAATTTGTTGATGATAAAGCCCTTGATCCTTGCCTGTTCCTCAGGCTCCAGCAGCTTGATGGTACCGTAAATGGAGGCGAAAACGCCGCCGCGGTCAATATCGCCGATGAGAATGACCGGCGCGTCTACCATTTCGGCAAGCCCCATGTTCACAATGTCGTTGTCACGGAGGTTGATCTCCGCCGGGCTTCCCGCGCCTTCGATGGCGATGATATCATGGCTTTCGGCCAGCAGGTTGTAGGCGTCCATGACCACGCCGGTCAGCTTTGCCTTGTGGGCGTGGTACTCGACCGCGTTCATGTTAAATTCTGCCTTTCCGTTCAGGATGACCTGGCAGCCCACGTCTGAGTTTGGTTTTAACAGCACAGGGTTCATTTCTACCTGCGGCTCAATTCTGGCGCATTCGGCCTGGACCACCTGGGCCCTGCCCATCTCCTTGCCGTCCAGCGTTATATAAGAATTAAGCGCCATATTTTGGGATTTATAGGGCGCTACACGGTAACCTTTATTGTTCAGAATCCGGCACACTGCTGCGGTCAGCAGGCTCTTTCCCACGGATGAGCCCGTCCCCTGAAACATGATATTTTTTGCCTTTTTCATTTTTTACTCCTAGCTTTATTTTTATGCGTCCACTGATGGCCGCGGTCTACTGCCTGTCTGCCATCCAGCCGAGTATTTCCTCCACGGTGTTAAAGACAACAGGGTATTCGATTTTGGGGCGTTCGATAAAAAGGACACGCACTCCCATATCGGCCGCGGCGCGCAGCTTCTCGCTGACGCCGCCCACATCGCCGCTGTCCTTTGTGACCAGGAAACGGATGTCGAACTGCCGGATGGTCTCCACGTTCATCACATAGCTGAAGGGCCCCTGCATGGCGATAATGTGCTGCGGCTTGTAGCCCAGTCGCTCACACTTTTCAAGCACCTTGCTGGTCGGCAGCACCCGTACGATCACGCGTTCCTTTGGCAGCGGCGCATAGAGCTCCAGCTGCCGGCTTCCTGTTGTCAGCAGCACATTGCCTTCCTGTTCCAGAAGGTAGCTCACGGCCGATTCATAATCTGGAAAGCCCAGGGTCTGCTGTCCGTCATCCATCATCCGCGGCCTTTCCAGCCGCACATAGGCGGCCCCTGCTTTTTTCGAGGCCGCAATGGCGTTGAGCGAAACCTCTTTCGCGTAGGGGTGGGTGGCGTCCACACAGAGCCCGATACGCTTTTCGGCCATCAGGCCGGCCAGACCGTCTGCCTCAAGGGGCCCGGTGTGGATTTCCAGACGCGGGTTTTCCGGAAGGCTTCCGGTATTATAGGCGGTTACGGAGGAATAAAGAACGGCGCAACCCTGTCCGAGCAGCGCCTCTGTCAGCTTGCGGCTGTCATACGTTCCTCCGAGGACCAGAATCACAGCTGGTACCCCCGTGGTGTAATCATTTTTAGATGGTCTTCTGTAATATAGGTTTTGGAATTGCCAATAACTACCATGGAGAACATGTCAATTTCTTCACCGCACATTTTTTCGAGCGTGGTGATAACATAGCTCTCATTGGCACGCTTGGCGTTTCTGACAATGCCGACGGGTGTTTCCGGCGCTTTGTATTCCAGCAGAATCTTCTGGGCTTCCACAATGTTGTCTGGGCGGCCCTTGCTCTTTGGATTGTAGAGCGTCACGATAAAATCACCTTCGCCGGCGCAGCGCAGACGCTTTTTAATCATTTCCCAGTCGGTCATCAGGTCGCTGAGGCTGATGACACAGTAGTCGTGCATCAAAGGCGCACCCAAGGTCGAGGCGGCTGCGTTGGCGGCGGAAATCCCGGGTACGACCACTACCTCGACGTCGCTTTTCTGTTTCTCAACGATTTCCAGCATAATGCCGGCCATGCCGTACACGCCTGCGTCGCCGGAGCTTACCAGTGTGACGGTTTTGCCCTGCTCCGCCAGATCCAGGCAATCCTGGCAGCGGTCGATTTCCTTGCGCATTCCAGAGGAAAGCACCTCTTTGTCGCCGATTAAATCCTCAATCAAATCAATGTAGGTTTTATAGCCTACAATCACATCCGCGTCCTTCAGAGAATTCTTCGCGGCTTCTGTCATGTGTTCGTACAGCCCTGGTCCCAGACCTGTCACGTATATTTTTTTACTCACTCTATTTCTCCTCTTAATCTTTATCTTTTAGCTTCAATCATTTTAGTGCCTGATCTGCAGGTCTAAAAGAAAGGATGAAGTACAAGGCGCGGTTTCTTTCAAATGAAGGCGCATATTCTAATATATGCAACTGAATTTGAAAGAAAACCGCAACGCCGTAATTCATTCTTTATTGACGACCTGCCAGACCGACAGGGTAATTCCCCCGCATTTCTGTTTCTCCAGCAGGCACTCGCCAAAGCCGGACGCCACATAGCCGCACGGCTCGCTGACTGCGTAAAGGCCTGTGGTTTTAAACACAAAATCTGAGCCTTCAAAGCGTGCCTGCACCATTTTCACAAAATCATCCGGCACTACCTTAAGCTCTGCGTCAAAGGTTTTGCAGGCCGCGTGGATTCCCTTCTCATCAGCCTTCAGGCCAATGGTGGCAAAAGCCCTGACCGACAGCGGGTGCAGCTCAAGCGCTGCGAGCACCTGCCTCACAGCGTCCTCAATCCGCGCTGCCTCGGTGTCCCTGCGGCAGCCAATACCGATCACGATTTTTTTCGGCACGATCTGGACAACAGGCTTTTCAGCAGGCCACTTCAGCGGATCCTCCGCCGAAGCCACTACGCAGCCACGGTAGTCTCCCGCCAGGGCCTCCTGCCTTTCTGCAAAAACCAGATTCGGCGGCAGCACCAGTCCGGTGGTGTCACAGCGTGCTTCATTGATCAGGGCAATGGGCTCATCGTCCAGAATCAAGGCAGTGACATCCTTGGCCGCGGTGAAGTCTGCTATGGTACAGCCCAGCTTTTCAGCCAGCACATCCACGGCCATGCTGCCCTTCACATCGGTTCCGGTGGTAATAACCGGCTGGGCGTCCATGCGCTTTGCCAGGTATATGGCGTTTTCATTGGCGTACCCGAGATGCCCGGATAAAAGGCTGATGACGTATTTCCCATCCGGGTCCATGACCAGGATACCCGGATCCTTTGACTTATGACCAAGATGCGGCGCAATGCTGCGCACCACGATACCCGTGGCCATCATGCACAAAACCGTATCGTAATCTGCCATGAGCGTTCCGAAAAAATCACCGATCTTTCCGCGGATCAGCTGTGTGCCGGGAGCGGCGTATTTCTCCAGGGTAAAGATATCCGGCGCTTTTTCAGAAATGTGCTCCTTTACCTCAAGGGCTTTCTGGGTCCCCTGTCTGGAAACAGCGACAACAGCCCACCTCTCTGTGCGCTTCATATGCTATTTTGTAGCGGTGCGGTATTCGTGGGTAAAGGACGGGTCATACAGCTTGGAAAGGCTGTACTTGTCGCCCAGAAAATCCCCGACCAAAATCTGAGCGGTTTTGGTGATTCCGGCTTCCTTTACCTTGTCCGCAATGGTTTCAAGGGTTCCCAAAACAACCTTCTGATCATCCCAGGTCGCACGCTGGATAACCGCGATGGGTGTGGTGGGCTCGTACTGGGTCATCAGGCGCTTCGCTACCTCGTCGATCATCTGAACGGACAGAAAAATGGCCATGGAGGCGTGATGCGCGGCCAGGGATTCCAGCTTTTCCTTTTCCGGCACCGGCGTGCGGCCTTCCAAGCGGGTACAGATAACCGTCTGTGAGACATCCGGCAGCGTAAATTCTTTTTTCAGAACAGAGGCGGAGGCGGTAAAGGAGCTGACGCCCGGCACCACTTCAAAGGGAATGTCTTCTTCCTCCAGACGGTCCATCTGTTCACGGATCGCCCCGTAGATCGCCGGGTCGCCCGTGTGGACACGAACGACTTTTTTGCCGTCGTTAACGCCTTTGGTGATCACCTCGATCACGTCGTCTAAGGTCATGGAGGCGCTGTTGTGAATTTCAGCGTCTTCCTTGTGGCCTGCCAGCACTTCCTTGTTGACCAGAGAGCCCGCGTAGATAATGATGTCCGCTTCGCCAATCAGACGCTTGCCCTTCAAGGTGATTAACTCTGGATCTCCAGGACCCGCTCCGATTAAATAAACTGTATTTTTCAATGTATACTCCTCGTTCAATTAAATATTTATAGTAATTCTTTAACGCTTGTGCCATTTTTGGCATGGTCTAAAAACATATCCTGAATGCCTTTAAACTGGCCGAGTCCTTTTAAGACACATTCCACTTCAAAGCCTTCATTCTCAAGCAGTGTTTTCCAAGAGTCCGCATCGTCGCTGGCCATATCGTTGATGGCATGGTCGCCGGCTACGATCATAAAGGGCGCCAGATAAAGCTTGTGGTATCCCTTTTCCCTGAGCTGTGGAATGATGTCGGACAGGCTCGGAAAGCCCTCCACGGTTCCCATAAAGGCGTTTTTATAGCCTAAATGCTTGAAGGTGTAGTCCATGGCCGGGTAGGTGGCGTTGGCGTGGTGCTCACTGCCGTGTCCCATATAAAGCAGGGCTTCGCCCTCCTTCATTTCCGGCAGCTCGCTGATGGCCGTTCTGGCGACCTGCTCATAATCGTCGATGGTTGTCAGCAGCGGCGCTCCGATGGTGAGCACATCAAAGTCATTTTCAAATTTTTTAAGCTCGTTGATGGTCAAATCGTATTCGTAGCCGTTGATGACGTGTGTTGTCTGGCAGACAACCTCGGTATAGCCTTCATTTTTCAGCTTTTCAAGGGCTTCGTGGGGAATGTCCACATATTCATTGTCACGCTCTCTGAGTTTCTTGATGATCATCCGCGAGGTAAAGGCGCGTCTGAAATCATAATCCGGAAAGCCTTTCTGCAAGTCTCTCTCGATGGCTCCGATGGTTTTTTCCCGGGTTTCACGATAAGATGTCCCGAAACTTATTACTAATAAAGCTTTTTTGGGCATTCTGCACTCCTTGTTTTTTTATTCTCTAAGCAAGCGCTTTGAGCGCGGCCAGATTGTCGGCAATGGTCTTTTCAATGTCGGCTTCGGTGTGGGCAGCCGAGACAAAAATCCCTTCAAACTGCGCTGGCGGCATCAGGTTGCCGCGGTTCAGCATTTCGGCAAAATATTTCGCGTAGGCTTCGGTATCGCTGGTCATGACGCTGTTAAAATCACAGATTTCCTGATCGGTGAAGAACAGAGCGCTCATTCCGCCAAAGCGCACCATCCTGGCCTTGACGCCAGTTTCTTCAATGTTTTTGTTAAAGCCCGCTTCCAGCTGCTTCGCACAGGCTTCCAGATGGGTGTAAACCTCCGGGTGCTCCTTGAGATAGGTTAAGGTATTGAGGCCCATTTTCATGGCGATGGGGTTCCCGGACAGGGTGCCTGCCTGGTAAACCGGACCGAGCGGCGAGAGCTTTTCCATGATATCGCGCCGTCCGCCAAAGGCGCCGACCGGCATACCGCCGCCGATGATCTTGCCAAGGGTGGTCAGATCCGGCTTAATGCCCAGCACCTCCTGTGCGCCGCCAAAGGCCAGCCTGAAGCCTGTGATGACTTCGTCAAAGATCAGCAGGGCGCCTTCTTCCTCGGTCAGCTTTCTCAGCCCTTTCATAAAGGCCCTGTCCGGCGGTACAACGCCCATGTTGCCCGCAACAGGCTCAACGATGACGCAGGCGATTTCTCCCTTATTTTCATCAAAAAGCTTTTTGACGGAATCCAGGTCGTTGTAGGCAGCCACCAGGGTATCCTTCGCTGTGCCGGCGGTAACGCCGGGGCTTGTGGGTACACCGTAGGTCAGGGTGCCGGAGCCGGATTTTACCAGCAGGGAATCGCTGTGGCCGTGGTAGCAGCCTTCAAACTTGATAAATTTTTCACGTCCGGTATAGCCTCTGGCCAGACGGATCGCGCTCATGGTAGCCTCCGTGCCGGAGTTGACCATGCGCACCATATCCATGGACGGGTAAGCGTCTGTGATCATTTCCGCCACGCGGATCTCAATTTCGGTGGGCGCGCCATAGGTGTTGCCCTTTCTCAGCGCTTCGTCAATGCCGTCATAATACGCGTCCGCGGCGTGACCGAGAATCAGCGGCCCCCAGGAGCAGATATAATCCGTGTATTCATTGCCGTCCACATCGTAGATCTTTGATCCCTTTCCGTGGTCGATAAAGACTGGCGGCATCCCTACAGACTGGAATGCGCGAACGGGACTGTTGACCCCGCCGGGAATCACACGGTTCGCTTCTTCAAAAAGTGCAATCGACTTTGTATGCTTCATTGTATTCTGTCCTTTACTGATATTTTTCAATCAATGCTTTTAAATCTTTTGCGAAGTAGGTGATGATGATTTTAGCACCCGCGCGTTTAATGCACAGCATGCTCTCATAAATGGCTTTTTCATCCAGCAGACCGGCGTCTACCGCATTGCGGATCATGGCGTATTCGCCGCTGACCTGGTAGGCGGCCATTGGCAGATAAGATAATTCCTTGGCCTTTGCGATGATATCCAGATAAGGCATCGCGGGCTTTACCATAACGATGTCTGCGCCCTCATCAATATCCAGCACCACTTCCTTCAGCGCTTCCTCGCTGTTGGCCGGGTCCATCTGGTAGCTTCTGCGGTCGCCGAAGGCCGGAGCGGAATTTGCCGCGTCGCGGAACGGGCCGTAGAAGGTGGAGGCAAACTTGGCAGAGTAACCCATGATCGGAATACTCTCAAAGCCTGCGTCATCCAGGGCTTTACGCATGGCTTCGATATGGCCGTCCATCATGTCGGAGGGTGCTACCATATCCGCGCCGGCTTTTGCGTGGCTCACGGTTACCTTGCACAGGGTTTCCAGTGATTTGTCACGCTTGATGTCACCGTTGTCGTGGAAGAAACAGCAATGGCCGTCACTCTTGTACTCGCAGAGACACACATCGGTGATAACGTACATTTCCGGGTCCTTTTCCTTGACAAGACGGATGGCTTTCTGGATGATGCCGTCATCCACAAAGGCGGGCGTCGCCTCCGCGTCCTTTTCATCGGGCACGCCGAACAGGATAATATAGCGGACGCCCAGCGCTTTCAGCTCTTCCAGTTCCTTTGGCAGCATATCGAGCGACAGATGGTATTGTCCTTTCATGGATGGGATTTCACGCTTGATGTTTTCTCCGTCAACCACAAACAAAGGATAAACCACATCGCGCATGGATAACTCTGTTTCGCGGATCAGATCACGAACCGCTGCGTTTTTTCTCAATCGGGTTGGTAACATAATAATCAACTTCCTCTCTTTATTTTTCCATATTCAGAATCGCTTCAATCATTCCGGCAATGGTGTAAACCTCTGCCTGGACATCGACCGTTAAACCCAGCTCTCTCATTTTATCTGAGGTCACGGGTCCAATCGAAACGCATTTTGCGTTTTTAGTGTATTCCACATTTTCATCACCAATTTTTTCCACAAAATACTGTACGGTTGTGGAGCTCGTAAAGGTGATGTAATCAATCTCTTTATTTTTCAGCATTTCGGCCACATCGACGTCGGTATTGTCCTCACGGACCGTTTCGTAAATCTGGAACTCATCCACCGGACACACCCTGCGCAGCTCCTCAACCACGTAAATCCGCGCGTTTTTGGAGCGGGGAATCAATACCCGCGATGCTTCTGTCAAAAGCGGCATCAAGCCGTCAACCAGCTCCTCGCCAACGTATTTTTTCGGCACAAAGTCCGCGGTGATGCCCTGTTCTGCAAGCAGCGCCGCCGTCGCGGAGCCGATGGCCGTTACATGGATGCTTCCAAGGGCTCTCGTATCTCGGCCGGAGGCCTTCAGCGCGTCGAAGAAAATCTCAACGCCGTTGGTGCTGGTAAAAATAATATGGCTGTAGGCATCCAGGCTTCCGAAGTTCTCGGCCAAAGCGGTGACATTTTCCGGAATCGGCTCAATTTTAATGGTCGGGTACTCAATGGCATTGCCGCCGAGCTCTGTAATCTGTTCCACCATTTTGGAGCTCTGCTCTCTGGAGCGGGTTACCACGATGTTTTTGCCAAAGAGCGGCTTGCTGTCAAAGAAGCGCAGCTTTTCGCGCTTGGTCACCACATCGCCCACCACGATCAGGCTGGGCGCGGTGATCTTAGCTTCTGAAGCAATGCCGTAGATGGTTTCCAGCGTGCCTTCCACTACCCGCTGGTAAGGGGTGGAGGCGCGGTGCACCACCGCTGCCGGCGTATTTTTATCCATGCCGTTTTTCATCAGCTCTGCGGTAATCTTCTCAAGGTTCTTAACGCCCATCAAAAACACGATGGTTCCCTTGGATTTTGCCAGCACCGGCCAGTCCAGCTCAGATTCTTCAGATTTCAGATGGCCGGTGACCACCTGGAAGGATGAAACGCAGTCTCTGTGCGTTATGGGAATACCCGCGTAAGCCAAACCGCCGATAACCGAGGTAATGCCCGGAATCACTTCAAAGGGAACGCCTGCGTCGTAAAGCTCCTCGCCTTCCTCGCCGCCGCGTCCGAAAACGTAAGGGTCGCCGCCCTTCAGCCGGACAACATTTTTCCCTTCCTTGCCCAGCCGGATCAGCAGGGCGTTGATCTCATCCTGGGGCAGTGCGTGGTTGGCGGCTCTCTTGCCGACATAAATCTTTTCACACTCCGGTCTTGTCCACTTCAAAAATTCTTCATTGACCAGCGCGTCATAAACCACTGCGTCGCAGGTTTTTAATTTTTCCATGGCCTTGACGGTGATCAGCCCCTTGTCGCCGCAGCCGCCGCCTGCCAGATAAACTGTTCCCGGCTTTATTTCTGCTTCTACCATCGCTTTCAGCTCCTTTGCCAGACGGTCTCCCATATCGGCTTCCTCGCCAAGGGTTCCCTCTGTCTGTCCTTTGTATAAAATTGTGCCGTCCTCATTGCCGAAAAGGCCATAGAGGGTCAGCTTTTCATCCTCCACATCACAGTATGCGCCGATGGGGATATGGCAGCTGCCGTTTAAGCTGATCAGAAACTGGCGTTCGGCCGTCATCTGGGCTTTGGTAACCGGGTTACTGACCGTTTCCATCAATCCCTTGACGGTTTCGTTATCCTCACGGATTTCCACGGCCAGAATTCCCTGGGCAGGCGCTGATACAAACTGGCACGGGTCAAGGGGAACACAGGTGTAATCCGCGCTTTCATAAGCGCCGATGCGTTTAAGGCCTGCCGCCGCCAGAATGATTCCATCCAGCTTCTGCTCCTGCATTTTCCGGATACGGGTATCGATATTGCCGCGGATCCCTACCACCTCAAAATCCTTTCGGATACTTTTCAGCTGGTAAATCCGGCGTTTGCTTCCAGTGCCGATGACGGCGTTTTGGGGCAGCTCCTGGACGGATTTTATTTTATGCGGCGTCAGCAGAACGTCTCTCGGGTCCTCACGCATGGGCGGTACTGAGAGGATCAGCCCTTCCGGTAGCGCGGAAGGCATATCCTTCATGCTGTGAACCGCCATATCGATTTTACCGCTTATGAGGGCATCCTCCAGCTCCTTGGTGAAAATGCCCTTATCTCCAATTTTATCAAGGGCTTTGTGCTGGATTTTATCGCCCTTTGTCTTGATGATCCTGAGTTCAAAATCCACCGCCGGGTTGGCTTTTCTTAATTCCTCAAGAAGCCAGTTTGTCTGGACTACAGCCAGCTTGCTGCCTCTTGAGCCTACAATTATTTTCATATTTTCTCCACTTCTCTCTGCAATTCTTCAATGGTCAATTCGGCCAGTTCTTTAAGCTGTCTCTTTTTAGCCGCCGCTGAAGGCGCTGTTTTTAAGATATGCCGCCGCAGCTGTTTCAGCAGTCTGAGACGTTCAGCGTAGCTTTCGTCATATTTTTCCTCCAGCTCTTTTTTGATCTGGGTGGTCAGCGTTGGGCTGGCGCCGTCGGTGCAGACCGCAATTGTCAAATCGCCGCGCCTTACCACTGAGGGAAAAATAAAATCAGAACGCTCAGGGTCATCCGCCACATTGCACCAGATGCCCCGCAGCTTACAGTTTTCAAGAATCTGCGCGTTCAGGTCGCGCTGGTCTGTCGCCGCCACTACCAGGTCCATGCCGTCAAGGGCTGTCTCAATCCGGCAGTAGGCTTTAACATAGCGGATATTCTCTGCTGGGTGTTCTGGTATCTCCATATTTTTATCCACACAGGTCACAAAACACCCATACCCGGCTAGGGTTTCGGCCCGGCGCATTCCTACTTTTCCACTGCCGATGACAAGGGCCTTTTTTCCGGTAAAGTTAAGCAGAACCGGCCCTCTCATTGGGGCGCCTCCGCATTACCCCCGGAAAACAGAAAAGCCAGCGTTTTTTCAAAACGCAGGATATCATCTTCGCTGTCCAGTGTTTTAAGCTGCTTGATGGACGGCATGACCATCTCACGGAATTTTGAATGGACAATTTTTTCCAGAAATTCCTTATCCTTCCCCTCAAACTGATAGCGCTTATTGAGGATTTCAATGGTCTCGTCTGCCAGCTGGCCAGAAACCTGGTTAAAATGCCCCACCATGTTGTCCACCTTAGACTTGGTGATCCAGACCATGAGCCCGTCGATTTCCTCTTCGATCTCAAGGGCGATCTTTTCCGCTACTTTTTCGCGGTAGTGCATCTTTTCGTCAATGATGTCCTTGAAATTATCAATGGTCAGCAGCTCGACAGCCTCCATTTCCGAGATGCCTTCATCAATATCCCTGGGCAGCGCCAGATCAATGGCCATGAGCGGTTTTTGGCGCGCTGGCATGAGCTCCCGTTTTAAGACAACATGGGGCGAGGCCGTCGCCGAGATAATGACGTCGATCTCCCCGATGGCCTCATAGCGGTCCTCGTAGCGGATCATGTTGACACCCTCATAGATATCCCGGTACTCGTCTCCCGGATGGTAGGTCCGGTTGGTCATATAGACATTGTTAAAGCCCTCTGCCGCCATATAACGCAGCGCCAGAAGTCCCATTTTTCCCGAACCGATAATCAGCACCTTTTTATCCGCGTAGTCCTCATAGGTTCTTTTAACATGCTTAACCGCTGTCGAGCTCAGAGAGAGCGGGGTTTCTGAAATTTTATAAACAGTTTTGACCTTCTTCGCAAAGGTGACGGCTTCCCGAAAAGCCTTGGTTAAATATTTACCGCAGCCGTGCACAGACTGGGACAGCTCAAGGGCATCCTTTACCTGCCCCAGAATCTGGTCCTCTCCAAGAATCATCGAATCCAGTCCGGTCACCACCCGGTAAAGGTGAAGGATGGCGTCTCTCCCCTTTTCACAGAACAGGTAATTTTCCAGCTCTCTGGATTTTTCCTCGGTATAAAAACTTTTCAGCACCTGGCCTGCCGCTTCCACGTCGCGGGTCGCCACATAAATTTCGCTTCGATTACAGGTAGAAAGAATGATCACCTCTTCGATGCACGCTTCTTCCAGAAGGCCTGCGATGCCTTCCTTTACGGTCCGCTTGATAAAAGCACCCTTTTCCCTGATTTCCAGAGGTGTGTCTTTATGATTGATCCCAACTACAACTAACTTCATTTCAATCCTTCTCCTTCAATCAATTCATTCATTTAAAAAATAAAAAACCTCTTTTTTATTACGTCTCCGTAAAAAAAAGAGGTTTGTCAACAGAATTATCTATCCACGCTGTTTACTGCGGATATTACAATTAAATTAACGTTACTAAGTTCCCTTTTCCCTGGAGGTAATTATTAGCACTCTGTTCAGTAGGTTTCCTGACTCATCGCATTATATTCTCCTCGCCTTCCCGGTTTTCATTCCAGTGGCATCATAAGGAGACTTAACGAATTACAGTGACCGGATCGCTCTGGATTTTCACCAGATTCCCTCTATCCTTTGTTTTTACCGGGGCAAAAACGAAAGAATCCAAAACAGATTTTACATTAGTCTTTCCTATTCGATTTTCGTTTCCAATTATATCACCAATCCGACTCAGGCGCTACCCCTTTTTAGGGGAAATAAGCAGTTTTTTGCCAATTCTGCCGAATAATTCACATATTTTCTGTACTCGGATTTCAGGCAATAAAAAAACCGGTGTCTCTTCCCAGATTCCGGTCGTTTTATATCGCTTTACTGGTTTGTTGTTTCATGGCTCATTAAAAAGAGCATCATCATTCTTTCTGCGTATTCCTTTTTTTCATCCGGGCAGTGCTCCAGAATATCGAGCAGTGCGGTATGTTTTTCTTTTTCATCCAAGCTCTTGCCAAACAGGATGCTGTCCGAAGACATTTTTAACGCCTCACAGAAACGCTCAAGGCTTTTTAAGGAAAAGCCTTTGGTTCCCAACTCGATGTCTGTTAAAAAAGTCTGTGTAATCCCAATTTTGCGCGCCAGATCCTCACGGCTCATATTTAAAAATGTTCTACGCTGCCGGATACGCTGGCCGATTGCCTTTTGATCTAACCTTGATTCCATTGTCTTCTCCTATAATTTCAGGGAAAACCAAACAAAAAACTGTGCAGGATTACACCAACCATGCACAGTTATATGACACTTTTATAAAATGCTAACACAAATAAGCCCACTTATTTATAGGCTGTCCTCTTGTTTTTAGCACAAAAATAGCCTATAATAAGTAATGCGGTACGTGCCCCCCAGGGCCGTTGTGTATGGTGGTTGTGCACCTGCGCAAGCCGGATAAGTGTGCCAGCACTTTCCGGATGCCGCAATTTCTATTTAGTTTTCCCAATATATATACTTTATTATAAATCGAATCTTCCGTCAAAGCAATCTCTTTATTTAAAAACTTTTTATCTGCAATTGAAGTTATCATTTTAATTCAACCAATTATATCCTTATTTATTTGTTTTTTTATTTTTACCCGGATTTTCAATGTAAAAAACCTGTTTTAGAATCTTTTCAGACTTTTGCTCCCTTAAAGATATTTTTTCTATGTTTAATTCTCTTCAAAAAGGGTATACCTGATTCCGAAGCTTTATACATCTAATGCCGATATGGTAAAGGTTAAATAAAACGGGATTTCTTTATAATTTTTTCTCAATTTAGATGTATGTTTTACTGAATGGTGTTATACTGTTAAAATACCCCCAAAGGAGATTGTGTTTTGAAAAAAGAAATTCCATTGTATCTATTTATTTGCAAAAAGATTGAGGATGATATTTACAACGGCAAATTAAAACTGGGTGACCCCCTGCCATCTGAGCCTAAAATCAGCAAACAAATGGGTGCCAGTCGCAATTCCGTTCGAAAAGCCCTGCGTCTGCTGCAGGAGAATAATCTTATATTCTGCTCCCATGGTAAAAACGCTCAGGTAATTTTTGACAGCCGCCTGCCGGAGCACCGCGGCGCCTATGAAAAACGCTTTGAAAACCGGCGTCATGGCATCAGTGACATATACCGGATGCTTTCCATTCTCTTACCCAGCATCACGACATATGGCGTTTCAAGATGCAGCCGCGAGGATTACAGGACTCTTTATGAGATGGCCGAAAACCTGGATTCTGCCAACCCGATTGAAATGTTCGCTTTTCATTGCCGGTTTGTCCGCAATATCCTGAGACGAACAGACAATCCTTTTGTCATCGAGCTTTTTGAGCAGCTTTGTGATTTTGTCCGGATTGATTCCATTCACAGCAGCTTTACCGGCCATACGCTCCATGAGGGGCTTTCTGAAAAAGACATTAAGGGCTGGTACAAAGAATTGTTGGATTACGCTGCTAAGCAGAATTTTAAACATTTTCACCACCTGCTGCTCCAGGGGCTCAATGAAATCAGCAAACGCTTTGACGCTGTCCATATAGCCAACGCGCCTGCGCCCGCGGAGGCCGAGCATTTCAACTGGTTTATCGACAACGCGCCGACACCGCTCTATTTAAGGATTGCCAGTGACATTATGTGGGAGAGCGAAAAATCCGGCAACGTGGCCGGCGATTTCCTTCCTTCCGAATCAGAGCTGCGCAGAACTTACAGCGTATCGCCGGTTACGGTTCGCAAGGCCCTGTCGATCCTGAACTCCCTCGGTCTGACCAGAACCTTTAATGGAAAGGGTACACAAATCGTCTTTGAGCGTCCCCATTCGCAAGAGGTCCTCGGTCAGCTTGACGAATATCTGAGCAGCCTTCAGATTCTGCGCTACTCCTGCAAGGCCATCGCTTTTGACGCCTTCAAATCCATGACTGAGGAGGATAAAAAATATATTCTCAACTTTCTGGAAAGCAGACGTTACAGCCGCGGCGTCACCACCGTCCTAACCGATACTCTGATCACATCGATCCAGTCCCCGGCCATGCAGAATATCTATGAGCATCTGAAGATTAAGCTGGCCTATGGCGTTATCCTTAAAACCTTTGTCAGCAACGACGATTATGATCGTGTTGACCGGCTTTTATACGGCGATATGGATAAGCTTGCGAAAGCTGTCACAAACAATGACACCGCCCTGTTGGGAAAAATTATTGAAAATACCTACAGGCATACCTATGAGTATTCAGAGAACAAATTGAAGCTTCTATACTCAGAGCAGCCCGATGAAATTAAGGAAAAGACGTCCTGATCCTCTGCGATGAAACCGCTTTAATAAAATCTGCAAATGATTAACCCGGGTTTTCGCACTGGAAAAATTCGTATAGCTCTTGAGACTTTTTTGCACTTAATATATAATTTAGACAGTTAGTTAAACTCAAATTTTTAGGAGGATCATTCGATTATGTTAGTATCAGCAAAAGAAATGCTTAACAAAGCAAAAGCAGGCCATTATGGTGTGGGACAGTTCAACATCAATAACCTTGAATGGACCAAAGCGGTTCTTCAGACGGCCAACGAACAGAGATCACCTGTTATCCTGGGGGTTTCTGAAGGTGCTGGAAAATATATGTGTGGCTATAAAACAGTCACCAACATGGTTAACGGTATGCTGGACGAATTAAATATTTCAGTTCCGGTTGCCCTGCATCTGGATCACGGCAGCTACGAAGGTGCAAAGGCCTGTATCGCAGCCGGCTTCTCATCCATCATGTTTGACGGTTCTCATCTTCCTTTCGATGAAAACATCGAAAAAACAAAAGAACTGGTTGAAATCTGCCGCGGCAAGGGCTTATCTCTGGAAGCGGAAGTCGGTGCTATCGGCGGCGAAGAAGATGGTGTTATCGGAACCGGCGAATTCGCTGATCCTGAAGAATGTAAAAAAATCGCTGATTTAGGCGTAACCATGTTAGCCGCCGGAATCGGCAATATCCACGGAAAATACCCGGAAAACTGGCAGGGCTTAAACTTCGACGTTTTAGCCCAAATCCAGGCAAAAACCGGCGAAATGCCGCTCGTACTTCACGGTGGTACCGGTATTCCGGACGAAATGGTTCGGAAAGCCATTGATTTAGGCGTAGCCAAGATCAATGTTAACACCGAATGCCAGCTCGTATTTGCCGAAGCAACCAGAAAATACATCGAAACCGGCAAAGACCTTGAAGGCAAAGGTTTTGATCCTCGTAAATTACTGGCTCCTGGCACACAGGCCATTAAAGATATCGTAAAAGTAAAAATGGATCTTTTCGGTTCCACCGGAAAGGCCGACGCTTAAGCAGCGCAAAAAAAGTCCGGGACGTAACTTTTAGTTACGCCCCGGTTTTTTAATGCTTTGTTTAATTTTAAAGCTCTTCCAGGTCTTCCTGGGTCAGCAGCTTCACGCCGCTTCTGGAAAGCGCCTCAATGGCTTTTTCATTGTTTTCCACTCTCAGGATCATGTAGGCCAGATCCTTTTTGCGCGTGATAAAAGCATAGGTGTATTCCAGATTAATACTGTTATCGCCCAGAATCTTCAGAATATTTTTCAGCGCGCCCGGTTCATCCGGAACAGCGGCTGCCAGTACCGGCGTCAGTTTAAAGATGTAGCCTGCCTCTTTCAGGACCGTCGACGCTTTATAGGAATCGTCCACAATGACACGGACAATGCCAAAATCCTTGGTTTCGGCAAGGGAAAGAGCGCGCATGTCGATATCATTTTCGGACAGAACATCCACAAATTTCGACAACTGGCCGGCTTTGTTTTCCACAAATACAGAAATCTGTTTAATAGTCATCACTTACACCTCGTTTAATATAAATTACGTTTATCAATGACGCGGACTGCCTTGCCCTCGCTGCGGGTAATGGACTTCGGCGCAACCAGCTGAACATTGGCATAAATGCCAAGCATGGCCTTGAGTGCATCCACCAGTTCTTTTTCTCTGGCAGAAACCTCTCTCAGGTTATCAGAGAACATTTCAAGGGTCATTTCCACCTGAACATCCAGCTTATCGCTGTTGTTTTCACGGCTGACAATGATCTGATAATTTGCCGGGTAGCCCTTGTTTAAGAGCACTGTTTCAATCTGGGATGGGAACACATTCACGCCCTTTACGATGAGCATATCATCGCTGCGGCCCATTGGCTTGGTCATCTTGACATGAGTTCTGCCACAGGAGCATTTTTCACGGCTCAGGACACAGATGTCACGGGTGCGGTAGCGCAGCAGCGGGAAGGCTTTTTTGGTAATGCTTGTGAATACCAGCTCGCCCTTTTCGCCGTCCGGCAGCACCTCACCGGTGTTCGGGTCGATGATTTCAGCGATAAAGTGGTCTTCATTGATGTGCATGCCGGTCTGTTCACAGCACTCAAAGGATACGCCCGGACCGGAGATCTCAGTGAGCCCGTAAATGTCATAGGCTTTAATGCCAAGCTTATTCTGAATATCCTGACGCATTTCCTCACTCCAGGCTTCTGCGCCAAAGATACCGGCTTTCAGCTTGATTTCATCCTGCAGGCCCATTTCACAAACCGTTTCGCCCAGAAATGCGGCATAGGATGGCGTACAGCAGAGAATCGTGGAGCCCAGATCCCGCATAAACTGAATCTGTCGTTCCGTATTCCCTGAGGACATGGGCAGCGTCAGGCAGCCCACCTTGTGGGAACCGCCGTTTAAGCCGGGGCCGCCGGTAAACAGACCGTAGCCATAGGAGACGTGCACCACGTCCTCCTTGGTTCCGCCGGCCGCCACAATGGCACGGGCACAGCATTCATCCCAGAGGTCAATGTCGTCCTGGGTATAAAAAGCGACGACCCGCCGTCCGGTGGTGCCGCTGGTAGACTGGATACGCACACAGTTTTCAAGGGGCTCCGCCAGAAGGCCATAGGGATACGCCTCTCTCAGGTCATCCTTTGTCAAAAACGGCAGCTTGTGTAAATCATCCACGCCCTTTATATCATCAGGGGTCACCTTTTTTTCGTCCATCAGATTTTTGTAATAGGGGACGTTTTCATAAACATGCTTAACCGTCTCAACCAAACGTTCATCCTGCCAGGCCCGGATCTGTTCCCGCGAGGCACACTCGATTTCAGGCTGGAAATAGTTCTCCATAATTTTCAATTCCTCTCTGTTATTCTAAGCAGCCGGCAGCTGCCGTATGCTTTATTATATTGTATACTTTATTATATCATACCATTTTGACGCTTCACCGTAAACATAAATTCTTTTGTTCTTGTGTATTAAAATTTATACTTTTTGGAGCTGCAGCCGCCCTTAAGCCCTACTCCCGGTAATAATAAAAATCGGATTGGAGGCTTTGAGCATGGTCAGGCCGCCGATAAACTCGCCCCGGCTGACGCCTACCTGAATCATATCCACGTCGGTAAAGTACTTGCGCATCAGGGTTGTGGCCAAAGAGGCGTTTTCCATAGTGACAAAGTTGGCTACCAGTCTGCCGCCCGGATTCAGATGCTCCCTGCACCAGATAAAGATTTCCTCGAGCTGTCCGCCGGTACCGCCGATGATGACCTTATCGACCTTTTCTTCGATTTTCTCAAGCACAGCCGGCGCTTTTCCCGGAATGATGGTCACATTATCTGCGCCGAATTTCTCAATGTTCTGTTTCTCAAGCTCCAGCGCGGCCTCTTTGGCTTCAACCGCGTAAACCCTGCCTTCATTTGCCGCGTAAGCTGCCTCCATGGTCAGGCCGCCGGTACCAGCGCCAATATCAACCACGATATCCTTTTCCTGAATACCCAATAAAGAGATGGTCAGAATCCGAACCTCCCGCTTTGTCATCGGCGCTTTGCCCCGGATGTAATCCTCATCTTTATATCCTGCTACTCTACTCATCTGCAATCACCACTACGGCCATGCCCTTTTCTTTAAAGCCAAGGCCCTCCTCCACTGTTAATCTTGTAATCCGTTCGTCTGAATAGGAGAGATCCTCCCCAACATAGAGGAATTTTTCCCCATAACCGTTTTCTCTCAGCTTTTTGGCAATATAGGCTGTATTGTGCTCACCATCGGTCAGAATACCGACCTTATTTCCGGTTGCCACCCGTTTCAGTAAATCCTGATCCCTGCCGTGCAGGCTCATCATCTCGGCGTCCTGCCAGGTCATGCCGATTTTGGCAAAAAGGTACTGTAAGGATGAAATCCCCGGAATAGCCTCAATATCCTCCGGCGGAACATTCTTTTTCGTGTAGGTCAAAAGACTGTAGAAGCCGCAGTCACCCGACACGACAACGGCTGTTTTCCGGACCGGATAATATTCCTTTACACGCTGCATCAGCTCGGATAAAGGCGTTCCCCTGCCGATGATCATGACTTCCTTGCCTGTGGCGTCAAAGCTTTCCAGATGACGCTCTCCGCACAGGATCACCTCCGCCGCGGCAATTTCCTTTTTAGCGATGGGAAGAATATAATCGGGGTTTCCCGGCCCCAGGCTCACTACTTTTAATTTATACATAGCGCTTTCACCCTGTCCTTTGCTTTGGCGCTTTCTCCTAAAAGTCCGTGCGCCTTTGAGAAAATGATTGTCTCAATTTCTATATTGTCATAAACCTTTGCCTCGCAACGTTTTTTAACCGCTTCGGCCAGGTGGTCAAAATAACCCGGAAGTTTTTCCTCAAGCAGGTAGTCTACGGCCTCGTCGGTGGTGGTGCTGTTCATGATTTTTTCCACGCAAGCCTGGCTGCCGCCAAGAAGCGCGCAGTGCGCCGCCAGAATTTCCATCCGCCCGTCCGCCACAGCGCTGTGCGTGTTGAACAGGCCGCCTGCCACCTTTACCAGCTTTCCCAAATGCCCGACAAAGAGAATCTTTTTAAAGCCCATCCGCTCTGCTTCCTCCAGCATAAAGCCAATAAAATTGCTGGTTTTCACAAGTACCTCGGTATTCAGGTGAAGTGATTCCACAAAATCCTTGCCATAATTACCGGGAACAAAGATGATCTCATCAACGCCCTTCGCCTTGAGCATGGACAGCTCCAGCCGCATGGATTCCTTCAGCGCATCCTCGCTCATGGGCTCAACGATACCGGAGGTGCCCACGACGGACAAGCCGCCGACAATCCCAAGCTTGGGATTAAAGGTCCGTTTAGCCAGAACCTCACCGTCCGGGATGGAGACCTCTACCTCATAGCCGCCCGCCGCTTCGTAGTCCTTCATCACTTTCATGATTTCACGGGTGATCATCTCCCGGGGAACCGGATTGATGGCCGGCTCTCCCACTGGCAGGCTCAGTCCCTTCAGGGTAACCTTACCGACGCCCCGGCCGCCTTTAAAAACAATACCGGGCTCGGCCTTTTGGGTCACCTTCACAAAAATTTTAACGCCGTTTGTAATATCCGGATCGTCGCCGCCATCCTTGATCACTGAGCAGGAAGCCCAGTTCTCACCGATTTCGCAGTCAAACAGCTCGATGGTCAGCGGCCACCCCTTTGGGGTGTCAATGCCAATGGTTTCAAGCTTTTTACCACCCAGCAGCATGGACACCGCGCCCTTTGCCGCCGCTGTGGCGCAGGAGCCTGTGGTGTAGCCATAGCGCAGCCGCTTGCCGCCTTTTTCTATATATTTTTCCAGCATATTATCCTCGCTAAAAGAGGCCTTTGCAGCACCGTTTGTGCCCCGGGCACCCCGATTTCTGCATCGGCCTCCTTTTTTCTTAATCCTGTTTATAGTGTGATGTCGTAATCCTTTTTGATCAGCAGAGTGGACAGATAAGGAATATCGCCCTTGAGCACTTCAATATCGCGGATAATGGTCTGATTTTCCATACCGATATTGGATACCAGCACAAAGGAATTTTCCAGTCCGCGTTTTTCCAGCTCTTCAGCCAGACGTTTATTGTCCGCGCTGACCTTCATAATAACAATGTTGCGGTGCGCGTCCAGAATCTGCTGTATTTCCTCAATGGGCTGTGTCATTGCCACGATCCCGAGCGATTCCTCACCCTGGGTCAGCGGAACATTGATCTGAGCCGCCAGGTTGCAGAAGGACGGCACGCCGGAAAGGGTGATCACCTCAACGCCCCGCTCCAGAAGGTATTCCATCACATAGGAATAGGTGCTGAACACCATCGGATCGCCAAGGGTCAAGAAGACAACGCTTTTTCCCTCTTCCAGAATTTTTTCAATCTCGTCGGCGTTTTCCTTCCACTGCTTTTCCAGGGTTTCACGTTCTGCGCTCAGGGAAAGCATTGGGAAAGACATTTCCACAACACGCGTATGGTCGGTAATATGGCTTTCCACAATACGGTAAGCGATGCTTGGTTTTCCCATCTTTTTAGTCGGTGTAATGATCACATCTGCCGACTGCAGAATTTTGTGTGCCTTTACTGTCAGTAAATCCGGATCTCCAGGGCCGACGCCCAAACCATAAAATATACCTTTCATTCTTCCTCTTACCAATCCCGTCCTAATTTATAGAGCATGGCGTTTAAAATCGCCGCAACCACCGGGCTGCCGCCCTTTCTGCCGTTAATGCGAATGTATGGAACCGCCAGGGCGTCCAGCTCGTCAAGGGCTTCCTTGGATTCTGCCGCGCCCACAAAACCGATGGGAGCGCCCACGATTAAATCTGGCTTCGCTTTTCCTTCTTTGATGAACTCAATGAGCTTATACAGCGCAGTCGGCGCGTTGCCAATGGCAAAAATGCCGACGCTGTCGTCGTCCAGAGCTTTTTCCATGCCCACGGTTGAACGGGTAACGCCCCGTTCCTTGGCGGCCTTTGCCACATCCTCGTCGTGAACGTAGTTGACAATTTCAAGCTGGTGGTCCGCCAGCGCTTTGCGGTTGACGGCTACCTTGATCATGCTGGTATCCGCATAGATTTTTTTGCCGGCCGCAAGGGCTTTCAGGCCGCTTTCGACTGCGTTGTTCTTAAATTCAATCAGGTCAGCGTACTCAAAATCAGCGGTGGTGTGGATCACACGCTTTACAATATCCGCGATCTCCGGCGGAAAGGTCTTTCCGCCGAGCTCCTCGGTAATAATCTCAAAGCTTCTTTTCTCAATTTCTTTCGGGTTGTTGATATAAGCTGTCATTTAGTTTTCCTTTCGTTGTTTGCGCGGTAAACCCGCTTCATAAATGGCTGAAGCCCAAAATAAAGGCCGCCGCTCAATCCTCTATGGAAACCTTCAGGCCTCCGGGAATGATATTCTTCAAAAACAGCGCGTCGTAGTCCTGTTTGGGGACAACGTTCAAAAATCGCTGCATAAAAGCAGTGTAGTCAAAGGCCTCCTCGCTGTACAGCACGCCGATTACCGTGCCGCTGTGGCCTGTGATAACCCCGTGCCCGCCGAATGCCTCCGACAAGGCCGCCAATGCCTCGAGATGGGGTTTATATAGGATTTTCTGGTTCAGCCTGGCGCTTTCGGTGCAGGCGCGTCCGATGGCGTCAAGGCTTTTATCCCGCAGCCCCTGTTTAAAAAGCTCCAGAACCTCTCCGAACCGCGCGACCTCCTCACGTGTGTAGCCATCCTGCTGGCGGTGAAAATTCATGGTGTTGACAGCGCCCTTGAACTCGACGATCAATATCTGCGCTTCCAGCTGCGCCTCAAAATTGATCAGCACGTCGCCGCACACATGGTTGAAAAGATTCAGCCGCTCAAACATGATATTGTCCGTCGGTTCGATGAACACGCAGAGCTCCGCAATGGTTTTATCGCTGAGCCCCAGATCATAATAAGCGCTCAGGCCCCTGGCAATCCCGGCGATATCTGCGGTGCTGCTGGCCATGCCCTTTTCAATGGGAATTTCCGAGGACATCTGAATATTGATATGGTGCTTCTCCTCCCTTGGAATGCTGTACTCTGAAAAGATCAGCTCCAGCATCTGTACCGCCTTGGTGTCGAGCATACGGGTGGCCGGCCCTTCCACAATGCGGATATTGGAGTAAAGATCAATGGGACAGGATACGAGGCACGGCTGTTCGTGATAGATTCCCTGGATAAATTCTCCGCAGGAGCCCGGCGATTTAACCGTTACTGTTCTCACTGTCCTGTTCCTCCAACCTCTTGATTTTTTCGGCTTTGTCTAACAGCGCCAGCAAAAACTGCGGGTTGCTGTAGAAATGAATGTGCGGGTACCCGGCAAGGGTATTTTTCCTGCAGAAGCCGCAGGTCCATTTCCGGTCTCCCTTGGTAATCTGGTAACGCGTGGGGATTGGCTCCCTCTCATGCACCAGGCTGTGATGAAACTCATGCCCTTTAATCTGTATGGGCGTGCCGTGGATCACGGTGTCAATGTCAATATAACCAAACCGCTGAAGCCGCTTGGTCATCTTTGTGTCCGCCTTAAAAAAGCCTGCCGCCCGGTATTTTTCGCCGTCCAGCATTTCCATGCTCTCTGTGAGATACATCAGGCCGCCGCATTCCGCAAAACAGGGAAGGCCGTTTTCCAAAGCGTTTTTTATACTCTCCCTGAAGGCGTGGTTCTTCTCAAGGTCTCGCCCGAACATTTCCGGAAAACCGCCGCCGATGTACAGGGCGTCCAGACCCTCGGGCAGTCCGCTGTCCTCAAGGGGACTGAAGGGCACCAGCCGGACCCCCAGCTTTCTGAGCGCGTTGAAATTATCCTCATAATAGAAGCTGAAGGCCTTGTCCTTAGCGAAGCCTACGGTCAAATCTGCGTAACGGCCCGCACAGGCGTCAAAGGGGTCCTCCCGAACGTCCGGTATGGCTTCTCTGCGGCTGAGCGCTAACATCCTGTCGAGATCAATATGCTGCTCTGCCAGCGCCGCCGCCTTTTCCACCTGCTCCCGGAGGCCCTGAAGCTCGTCCACCGGAATAAGGCCGAGATGCCGGCTGTTCATGACAATATCCGGACAATTCGGAAAATAGCCAACACAAGGAACCCCCGTGCAGGTCTCAATCATTTCCTTTAAAAGCTGATAGTGAGATTCCGAAGCAATCTTATTGATGATCACACCGGCAATCCGGGTTTCCGGGTCAAAATCCACATAACCCTTGACCATGGCCGCCGCGCTTTTGGACATGCCCCGGCCGTCGATGATCAGAAAAACCGGCGCGTCCACCACCTTTGACAGGTAAGCGCTGCTGCCCACATCGGTTTCCAGCCCGTGGCCGTCATAGAGTCCCATGACCCCTTCGATCACCGCGATGGAATCCTCGGACAGCTTGTGGTAAAACAAGGACCGGATGGTCTCCCGATCCACCATCCAGGTGTCCAGGTTGGTGGATTTCTTTCCAGTGACAAAGGTGTGGAACATCGGATCAATGTAATCCGGTCCGGTTTTAAAGGGAACCACTGAACCGTTCCTTTTGCACAGGGCAGACATCACCCCCATGGTCACGGTTGTTTTCCCAACATTACTGCTGACTCCTGCCAGCATAAAAGTATTCATAGCACAATCTCCCAGGTTATCCCAATTTCTAACGTTGCTGAAGCAATTCTAAAAACGCGTCGTGGTCTCCGATTTCGACCACGGTTTTTCTCGCGCGTATCTTATTCAGACAGGCTTCCAGCCTGCCCTCGGTAAAATCGTTATTCAGGCAGTTTGCGTGCAGGTAAATCTCCGCGTCCAGGGTCTCCAGACCCTCCAGATTATTGACGTTGCCAAGTCCAAAGGGCACATCTGCAACCAGAACGATGTCGGCGTCCTGCATCAGCTTTAAGTTTTCCCGCTGCTTTTCCATGGAGATGGTCGTAAAAGGCCGTTCCCCGACAATATCAAGATTCAGCGACTTACAGACCAGCCAGTCGTCGCTGCCCTCATTGATGACGCCGGCGGTTACCCAGTGTCCCATGTCGTCCAACTCCTCAATGACCTTTGAGGCGCCGCTGCCGCCGCAGATCACATGGATGTGAAGCGGATTGCGGGCTTCCTCGCCCTCCAGCACACGGATGGGCACGATCTCCGGCTTCTCAAAAACCGCGTTTTCCCGCACCAGCATCTTCATATTATAAAGCTGTTTTAAATTCCGCTCAATGACCACGTCCGCCGGCGGCCCGTCCGCCACTACCCGGCCGTCCTGAATCATGATCAGGCGTTTACAGTACCGGGATGCCAGGTTGATATCGTGAAGCACAGCCACCACAGTCATATGGTCATTTTTATTGAGCTGGTCGATTAATTCCATCACCTCAATCTGATGGTGCACATCCAGCGCGGAGGTGGGCTCGTCCAGCAGAATAATGTCCGGCTCCTGTGCAATGGCCCGCGCGATGATCACACGCTGCTTTTCGCCGCCGCTGAGCTCATTGAACATGCGGCCTCTGAAGCCCAGCGTCTTGGTCATCTTCATGGCCTGCTCCACAATGCGGTAATCCTCTGCGCCCTCGCGGTCCTTATAGCTCAGATAAGGGTTCCTGCCCATGAGCACAATGTCCTCAACCGTAAAGTCATAGTCGATATCAAAGGACTGGGGCACTACGGCCACCATCTGAGAGCGTTCACGCTGTTTGAGCCCGGCGTTGTCTTTACCTTTGACCACAATCCTGCCGCCAGTGATCGGCAGAAGGCCGGACAGGCATTTGAGCAGTGTGGATTTACCCGTGCCGTTTGAGCCGATAAGGCCGACAAACTCACCCTTGTGGATATCCGCTGTAAAGCCCTTGATGACTTCCTTATCCCCGTAGCCGGTATGGACACCTTCAAATTTCAGCATGACTGAGTTTTCCATTATCGGGTGCCTCCTTTCTTCGATTTACGCAGAAGGTAAATAAAGAAGGGGCCGCCAAAGGCAGCGGTGATGATCCCGACGGGGATTTCCTGTGAGGAAACCGTCCGGGCCAGCGTGTCACAGATAATGAGGAAGGTGCCGCCGAATACCAGTGAAAAGGGCAGCAGAATCCGGTGCTTGGGCCCGGATAAAATCCGCACAATGTGCGGCACCACCAGGCCGACAAAGCCGATAATCCCGGTCACAGAGACCACCGCCGCGGTGATCACCGATGAGACAACCAGCACCTTTTTCTTCAGGTGGTCGGTATTGACACCCAGTTGTGTGGCAGCATCCTCACCGAGAAGCATGATATCCAGCTCCCGGACCGTGGTGAATAAAATCAGGCACCCGATAATAACGTAAGGCAAAACAGTGATTACCTGGCTCCATCCCTTACCGTTCAGACTGCCCATGGTCCAGAACATAATCTGATTCATGCTCTGAACATTGAAAATCATAAGCAGGGACATAAAAGCCGTCAGCGACTGGCTCACGGCGATCCCGCTCAGCAGAAGGGACGCAACCGGCACTTTTCTCCCGACCTTTGAAATGTTGTACACTAAAAAGATCGCCAGAAAGGCGCCTACAAAGGCCAAAACAGCGATTCCGTTCAATCCCAGGAAGCCTGTTGAAAAATGCATGACAATGCCGATGGAAGCGCCCAGCGCAGCGCCGGAGGAAACCCCCAGAATAAAAGGATCCGCCATGGGATTCTTAAAAATCCCCTGGTAGGCTGCGCCGCAGACCGCCAGCGCCCCACCTGTCAGAAAGCCCAGAATGACCCGTGGCAGCCGGACATTCCAGATAATCGCAATGTTGCCGGCAGAGATGCCATCCATATTCACAGGCAGGTGCAGGACTTCATGCAGCAAAATCCGGTTGGCCTCGCCAAAGGGAATGGAGGTAATGCCTACGATGGTGCATAAATAAATTAAGATCAGGCACCCTGCAATGGATAAGGGCATCGCGTATTTTTTTAACTTTATTTTCATCCGTCCTCTTCCTTAACCGTCTGTTTAAAACCTCCGCAGGCGGCTGGCACCTGCGGAGAAGTCTTTTTACTTAAATTGGTCCGGGTAGACCGCTGTAGCCAGAAGCTCCAGTCCATCGACAATACGGGGTCCTGGACGCTGGATCAGGTCGCTGTCCGGAGAAAGCATTTCATAGTAGACAATGGCGTTATTCTTAACCGCATTGATCTGGTCAAAGCCCGGTACCTTTTTAATTTCGTCCGGTGTGGTAAAGAAGGACACATAGACATCCGGGTTCTTTGCGATGATCTGTTCAACGCTCAGCTGCGGCCAGTCTGTGCCGGCGTCGGAGGCAATGTTTTTGGCGTTAATATCCTTGAGCATGTTGCCCAGCAGGGAGTTGTCCCCAGCGCTGTAGTAACCACCGATATCAATAAAAACGGATTTCTGCGGGTCAGCCGCCGCTGCCTTTTCCTTGATTTCTTCGTATTTTTTCGTCATGCTGTCAGTGATTTCCCTGGCCTTATCATTGGTGTTAACCACCTTACCTGTGTTGATGATGGTGCTTTCCACCGCGTCTACTGACATCGGTGTATAGGTAATGACCTTCGCGCCCGTGGCTTCAAGCTGGCTGCGGACGTCATCGCTGATCAGATCACCCGCCAGAATAACGTCCGGCGCCAAAGAAATAATCTTTTCCACATTGGGGTTATTGTAATCACCGATGGT
The DNA here is from genome assembly GCF_015547515.1 of Eubacterium sp. 1001713B170207_170306_E7. Classification (NCBI taxonomy): domain Bacteria; kingdom Bacillati; phylum Bacillota; class Clostridia; order Eubacteriales; family Eubacteriaceae; genus Eubacterium; species Eubacterium sp. 1001713B170207_170306_E7. The sequence goes on along the minus strand of NZ_JADMVE010000002.1, from coordinate 316,380 downwards.
TGCCACCTGGGCGGCTTCCTCCGGATAATTGCAGTAATCTGTCTTTCCGACCACCTTGTCTCCCACACCCAGCGCGAACAGGATTTCGGTATTCGCGGGCGACAGAGAAACGATCTTTGTGGGTTCCTTTTCGATTTCCACATTATTTCCCAGATCATCGGTAATGGAAACGGGATAAGCGGTGTCTCCGGTCACTGCGCCGGACACGCTGCCGCTCCCCTGATCCTTTGAACTGCAGCCCGCCGCGCCAGATAACAGCGCCGCACAGGCCAGGGCCATCAGCAAACTTTTCAATACTCTCTTTTTCATTGGTCCCTCCCAAAAATTTAAAACTGCTTAAAACAAAGAAAACCGACCCCAAAGGAAAGGCCGGATTATTTGTGACATACAATCCTCTGCTTCCCTCCGAAGTGATTATATTGCTTTGCTTCAAGTGTCCTGACTCTTGCTTCCTTCTCCATCCTCCCTTCCCATCAGGATACGCCTGACAGTGGTCTATGAGGATCTTGTCTGCAATTACAGTAGCGGGGGCTGTAGCGGATTTCAACCGCTTTCCTCTAACAAAACAGCATCATTAAGTTGTTAATTGAAGTTTAGCACAAATCCCCGAATTGTGCAATTAGAAATTATTGTTATCCAGGTCCAGACTGCTGCGAACCGCACGGCAGAAATCAAGGGGCTCCCGCTTTTTCCATTCTTCGCTGGCAATGACCTCGTAGGAGATAAAGTCGATCCCCGTACTCAAAATCTCCGGCATGACCTCACCGAAGGGAATCTCTCCCTCGCCCGGTATCCAGTGCCGGTCGATGTGCAGGTCGTTATCGGACAGGTGCAGCGCCTTGATGCGGTCTTTATAGGTTTTGAGGATCTTTCCTCTGCCGCAGTGCAGCATATAATCATGGGAACTGTCATAGCACATGCCAAAATGGTCGGTATGAATGGCGTCCAGCAGGCCTTTCAGCAAAAACGGGCGCGACACATTTTCGACTGCGATATCCACTCCGTACTTCTCTCCGGCCTCCGCCAGCGCTGAGAAAAAGGCTAGGCCGTTTTCCCACTTATAGGGGCCGAGGTCCAGATCATTGGTGTGCACCACCACAGCCGGAATCTCAAAGGTTCGGCAGTCCCGCACAAAGCTGACAAAGGTTTCTAAAAGCTCTCTGGTTTGTGCAGGCTCCTTTTCCCAAATGTCGTTATAACCAATAAAGGGCGCGTGAATATTGGTGATCCCAAGCTCTTTGCTCCGCACAATGTCTGGAAATTTTTCTTTTTCCAGATGGTAGGGCTCGCACTCGTCCTCCCAGGAAATCATGACCTCGTCAAAGCCGGCGGCTTTGATCACGTCAATGCGCTCCTCAAAGGGCATGAAGTAGCCAAACCACGAAAACATACTGTATTTCATTCGTCTCTCCTATTCATTCTGAAGCCTGGGGATGCTCAGGTCAAAGGGCGGATACACAACGCCCTTCTCGGTGATGATGGCCGTAACATTCTGATGCGGGGTGACGTCAAAGGCCGGGTTTTCCATGCGCACGCCGTCCGGGGCAATCTGCTGTCCCTTGATATGGCTGATCTCACGGGTATCCCGCTCTTCAATGACAATATCCTCGCCAGACCACATATTAAAATCAATGGTTGAGGTCGGCGCCGCCACGTAGAAGGGAATACCGTGAGCCTTTGCCAGAATGGACACGCTGTAGGTTCCGATCTTGTTAGCCACATCGCCATTTCGGGCAATGCGGTCCGCACCTACCACCACACAGTCAATCTTTCCCTGCTTCATCATCCAGCCAGCCATATTGTCTGTGATCAGCGTGACCGGAATGCCGTCCTTGTGCAGCTCGTAGGCGGTCAGACGGGCTCCCTGCAGAAAGGGTCTTGTCTCATCGGCGTAGACGGAAATTTCTTTCCCTGCCTCCCAGGCGGCGCGCACAACACCGAGGGCTGTCCCGTAATCGGCTGTGGCGAGGGCGCCTGCGTTACAGTGGGTCAGGATGGTATCCTTGCGGTGGATCAGCTCTGCGCCGTAAGCGCCCATATCCCGGCACATCTGGATATCCTCGGCGCAGATGGCGTCCGCCTCGGCTTTCAAAAGCGCCGTGATCGCCACCGGTGTTTTTTCCGCGTTGGCCTTGATCACGCCTTCCATCCGGTCCACTGCCCAAAACAGGTTGACCGCGGTCGGCCGGGTTGCACGGAGCACCTGGCAGACAGTCTCCATTTCTTTTAAAAAGGCCTGCTGCGGCAGCTTCTCAAATTCCAACGCGCCAAAATAAACGCCGTACCCGGCAGTCACGCCGATGGCCGGCGCGCCGCGGACAATCATATCCACAATGGCGACGGCAATCTCACGGTAGTCGGTGTAACTGTGCGTTACCTCCTCGGTTGGCAGCAGAGTCTGGTCAAGCATTTTTAAAGCGCCGTTTTCATAATAAACAGGTTTCATCATTCTTCCTTTCTCGGTATCTGAAAAAGCCTCCCTTGGTTAAGGGAGGGCAGAATGTCAAAAACTGTGAGACAAAGCCTTTTACCTAAGTAAGAAAAAGCGTCCTGCGAGTACTGCACTCACATCTGCATTTTCTTCACTGAAGTTAACGCCTGATCTCTCCATTGTCCGGCTGTTCCAGTAAAACGGCACGATTCCTGACCGTTATCCGCAGCGCCTGGACCTTTTTCCTTATCTGGATAAAAGGCGCAGTCTCGTGCTGCGCTAACGCTTTGACAATCTGGCCTCACCTATATTTTAAGGGAGGTATCTTTTTTTATATGCGTTCAATCATCTTAAAAATCAGCTGTTTTACACGGTCGTTGTTATCCTCGAGCACGCGCACCACATCCTCAGCCTGTACCGGCTTGATATCCGGGCGGCCCTCCAGTCCGGCGTCGTAGTCTGTGATCAGGGCGATGTTGACAACCGGAATGCCCTTTTCCAGACACAGGTACCCCTCCGGATACTGGGTCATATTGACCACGTCAGCTCCCATCATGGCGAACATGCGGCTTTCGGCACGGGTTGAGAACCTCGGTCCGTTGATCACGACAATGGTGCCGCCGTCGTGGGTTTTGATGCCCAGTTTTTCCGCTTCCTCGAGAGCAATCTGGCGCAGGCCGGAATCGTAGGGATCGGCTGAGCTCAGATGCACCACATTGGGGGACTCGTTAAAGGTATCCCTGCGGCCTGAGGTCATGTTGATAAACTGGTCGGTGACCACAAAATCGCCGGGTGCGATCTCCGGACGCAGCGAGCCCACGCAGCAGGGTGAGATCAGCGCCCGGATTCCCAGCTGGGCAAAAGCATCGATGTTGGCCCGATAGTTGATCTCGGATGGGTTCAGGGTATGGTCCTTGCCGTGTCTTGGCATAAAGGCCACCTTTTTATCGCCAACGGTCACCAGGCTGATGGCGTCAGAGGTTTTGCCGTAGGGTGTATCCACCTCAATCTTCTTAACGTCCGGATACAGCTCATAGAGACCGGAACCGCCGATCACGCCGATATCTGCTTTATAATATAACATTGCTTATCTCCTTGTTCCTTTATACTACTGTAAATCCCAGTGATGACTTGAAATGCTCCAGCGCCCACTTGTGGCCCTCGGCATTAAAACTCGCCACACGGTTTCTGTGAACGGTGACCGCATAACCCAGATTATAGGCGCTGATGGCCGTGTGCAGAACACAGATGTCTGTGCACACGCCAGCCAGCTCCAGGTTCCAGATCTGGTTCTGCCTGAGCAGGATATCCAGAGCGGTCCCGGCAAAGGCCGAGTAGCGGAGCTTGTCCATGTAAAAAACCTGCCTGTTTTCAAGCGCCTGATAGCTTCTCAGCCGCTCAGCGGTCTTTCCATACACCGCTCTGCCGGGGCTTCCCAAAAGATTATGGGGCGGAAACAGCCTGGTTTCGGGATGCGTCTCGTCGTTTTCCAGATGCAGATCGTTCACCACAAAAACCATGCCGCCGGCCTCAAGGGTCTCAGAGACGGCGGCGGCCAGATTATCATCAATGGCCTGGGCGGGCGCGCCGGCGGTCAGCTTGCCGTCGGGCGCTACAAAATCATAGGTATAATCAATCAGAATGAGTGCCTGATCCATGTTACCACTCCTTCAGCTTAATAGTTTTTCTTCCAACCGCCCTTTTTAAGGCCGTCGTCCTCGTCCAGATTTGTGGCCTTAAAGCCCAGCCACTTGTACTTGGAGTCATCCTCTTCCTCTGCCGGAGCCGAATCTGCGTCCGAGGCCTGCGGAGCGGGCGCAGGGTCATTAAATACAGGCGCCTCATCCGGGATAAAATCGTCGCCGACAACATCCTTGGCGATTTCGATGGCAGCGCTGAGCACATTGGCCACACTGGAGGCATCCAGCAGCTCAATCTCTTCCTCAACGGGTTCGGGTGCCTGGGCGGGTTCAGGCTGCGGCTTTGCCGCTGGCTGAACAGGTTCCGCTTCTGGCACTGCGGCTGCCGGAGCTTCCGCGGCCTGCGGGGCGGGTTCTGCCACCGGGGGCTCCGCTGCTGCTTCCGGTTCTGCCGCAGCATTTTCTTCCGGTTTTTCTTCTTTTTCTTCTTCCTCAGGCACGTTAAATTTGGGAATCGGACGTTTTTTTAGTTCTTCCTCCGCTTCCTCGACGCTCCGTTTAAAACCGAGCCATTTGTATTTGGCGTCCTCCTCGTCCTCAGAGGATGTAGTGTCGGGCTGAGCCAGTGGTTCCGCCGCGGCGGCCTCCGGTTCGGCATCCGGCACGGGTTCTGCGCTGGACTCAATCATTTCCTCGGCCAGCGCCGCGGTTTCTTCAGGCGCTGCCGGGGCTTCCTCAGGTGCTTCCTCCCGCCAGGGGCGTTCCTTGACATATTCACCGCTGTCCAGAGCTTCGCTTTTAAAGCCAATCCAGCTCTTCTGCGGCTTGTAGGCAGGATCCTCTGCTTTTTCAAGATTCTGCTTTTTCATGTTGTCGATCCAGCTTTCCTGGCGTTTAACGCTTGGACGCACCTCGTTCCGGGCTTCGGGCGCTGTGTCTGAAAAACGCAGCCAGCTCTTTTTGGCGTCCGGAAAATGGGCTTTAATCGCGTCCATTGAAATCTTTTCATTGCTCATAAGCGCCATGACCGCGCACAGTTTTTCCGGCAGATGGCCTTCCTTTGGCCAGAGCAGGAGCACACCGATTTCATACTTACAGATGGCGTCCACGTCAAAGCCCAGGGATTCGAGCGAGAAACGCATAAGCTCCGGATGGCGGCACTTCTGTCCCTTCGGCTTGGCGCAGCCCTCACCGGAAATATCGCAGACATGACAGTTGCCTGGCATTAAGGACAACGTTCCCGGAAATTCGGCTTCCAGATCCAGAAGATCCTTCCAGGATTCAACCTTCATGGCCTGCATGACCTGCTTGCAGTACTCGGCCACCGGCTGAATCCCAAAAATTTTCTGGCGGTCTTCCCTCGGAATTTCATATTCTCTGGCGATCAGATACATATATTTGAATTCCTTTAAAAACAAAGCCTCGTCGAAGGCATAGTCCGGGCAGGACCAATATTTGTTGTAGTTGGGACAAGCCGCGCAGTAGCGGCGGGTTTTTCGCAGTTGATGATACTCTTCGAGCATTTTGTCCATTTCCACCGGACCGATGCTAAATTTGTGAATATAATCCATCCCATTACCTCTTTTCATCTATACAAATTTCATCTTGTTTAACACGATTTTCGGGTAAATTTTAGTAAATTTACATTTAGATTTATTGTACCTTACCTTTAAACGAACATCAACCCAACTTTTTGTCTATTACAGATAACTTTTCACAAAAAAACTTCAATTTTCTAAGAATGGCTAGATTTTACTCTATTAGCCGTTTTCATTTTCTACATTTTTGTCCCGCTGGGACAAAAAATGCGAAATGACAAAAAATTACCATATTTTTTTTGAGACACCCATATTATAATAACTGTAGGAAAAATTCGAAGGGAGTTTAGCGAATGGAATATTCTCATGAAGTAAATAGTATGTGCTGCGTAGCCAGCAATGCAAACCACGGCTGTGCCCCAATCCCTGAAGAAGGCAGATGGGTACAGGCAAAAGAAGTTAAAGACATTTCCGGTTTAACACATGGTGTAGGCTGGTGCGCCCCTCAGCAGGGTGCCTGTAAATTAACCTTAAATGTAAAGGACGGTATCATTCAGGAAGCCCTGATTGAAACCATCGGCTGCTCTGGCATGACACACTCCGCCGCGATGGCGTCTGAAATCCTGCCGGGTAAAACAATTCTTGAAGCCCTGAATACAGACCTTGTCTGCGACGCCATCAATACCGCCATGCGCGAGCTGTTTTTACAGATCGTTTATGGCCGTACTCAGACCGCTTTCTCTGAAGATGGTCTTCCGGTCGGTGCTGGCCTTGAAGACCTGGGCAAAGGCCTCAGAAGCCAGGTTGGCACCATGTACGGTACACTGGCAAAAGGACCGCGTTACCTGGAAATGGCAGAAGGCTATGTCACAAAGGTCGCTTTAAACGAAAAAGACGAAATCATCGGTTACGCTTTCGTACAGCTCGGCAAAATGATGGAAAACATCAAAAAGGGCATGGATCCGAAAGAAGCCATGGACGCAGCTTCCGGCCAGTATGGACAGTTCGATGGTGCTGCTAAGTACATCGACCCGAGAAACGAATAGGAGGTTCTGAGATGCCATTATTTGAAAGTTATGAAAGAAGAATCGACAAAATCAACGAAGTCTTAAAAGCAAACGGCATTGCCTCTTTAGAAGAAGCCAAAGCCATCTGCGATGAAAAGGGCATTGACGTTGCGGGTATCGTTAAAGGCATTCAGCCAATCTGTTTTGAAAATGCCTGCTGGGCTTACACGCTGGGCGCTGCACTGGCCATCAAGCGCGGTGCGAAAACAGCTGCCGACGCGGCTGAAATCGTCGGCGAGGGCTTACAGGCTTTCTGTATTCCAGGCTCTGTCGCCGAACAGCGCAAGGTTGGTTTAGGCCACGGTAACCTGGGCGCAATGCTGCTGCGTGAAGAAACCGACTGTTTTGCCTTCCTGGCCGGCCACGAATCCTTCGCAGCTGCCGAAGGGGCCATCGGGATCGCCCGGAACGCCAACAAGGTTCGTAAAAAACCACTGCGCGTTATTTTAAACGGCCTGGGCAAAGACGCTGCTCTGATCATCGCCCGCATCAACGGCTTTACCTATGTTAAAACCGACTATGACTATGCGACCGGCACGCTGAACATCGTGGAAAAGACCGCTTACTCCGACGGTGAACGCGCCGCGGTTAATTGCTACGGTTCCAACGACGTTCAGGAAGGGGTTGCCATCATGCACCACGAAGGCGTGAATGTTTCCATCACCGGGAACTCCACCAACCCGACCCGTTTCCAGCACCCGGTTGCCGGCACCTACAAAAAAGAAGCCCTCGAACAGGGTAAAAAATACTTCTCCGTTGCCTCCGGCGGCGGTACAGGACGTACCCTCCACCCGGATAACATGGCCGCCGGCCCAGCTTCCTATGGTATGACCGATACCATGGGACGTATGCACTCCGACGCACAGTTCGCCGGCTCCTCCTCTGTTCCAGCCCACGTTGAAATGATGGGCCTCATCGGCATGGGTAACAACCCAATGGTCGGCGCCACCGTATCGGTTGCGGTTGCCATTGAAGAAGCCATGAAATAATCCCAACCAAACAAAAAAACCTGCGATGCATCTCGCAGGTTTTTTTAGTGGACTAAAAAGCCCGGTTCCACATTAAAGGCCGTGTAATAGCGCGTGGTCATTATGGTGCCGACGGTCTGGAGGCAGGCCGACAGGGCGCCCTCGGCCTGGGCACGATAGGAAGGCCTTCCGGCCAGATAGGCATCGTTCATTTCCTCGATTTTGCGGAAAATGTCCCCGGTACCGGAAACGGAAAAGCTCCGGGGCTGCCGCATGGTCTCGCCCAGCTCCTTCTCGTGGAGCATACAGTAGCGGTACAGTCTTTTCTCAAACAGAATATGTTCCTTCAGATTTCCCTCATAGCGCTCGGTGTGAGCCTCGCAGAAAAAGTCCGCGCAATAGTGGCAGATGCTGCCAAGGCGTTCTGCCAAAAAGAACCCGGCGTCAAAGTCCATGATGTCGCCGGCCTGGATGGCCGCGTCGATGGCAACTCTCAGATGCTCGGAGGCATACTTCCTCTCATGGGGGTGAAAAACAAAGCTGAAGGTCAGATCCGGCGCGATATTTCCAAGCAGGAAACCGGCGCGGTTTAATGTGATTCCATAATTTTCGTCAAGGTATTTCCAGATAATTTCTCCAAATATCAGGTGTGTTGGTTTGTTCATTTAATGTTCAGCTCCCCTGTATTAAACTTGATTTACCTTTATAATACACCATAAAAGTTAAGAAAATACAATCCAAATTATGAAGATTTTCCTAAGATTTTACAATGCTGTTATTATTTTAACACAAAACAGATAAGTTATTTACCCTTAACAAGCATTTTTAATCCAGAAAACCTTTTCTGAAATACAAAAACCGCCCTGTCTTAAAACGCGGCAGAACGGTTTTTTTCATCATCAGCAAAAATTATTCCCAAAATCATCCCATAACAACGCATAGCCACCAACATCTGGAGGTAAGTCTCCAAAACCTGCATAAGCATTAACTCCGATTAGGCATTTTTAAATGTATATTTATTTTTATTCAACTTCGTTTATATAAAATACTTATTGCACATTCAAATAAGTATTCCTACTTCGAGAAGTTAGTGGTTATGCGTTGTTATGGAAATTTTGGACACAGTATTCAGTGCGGAACGCTTTACAATATCCTTCAGGCCGGCATCAAAATATACCGGAAAACCGCGTAATAATGGCAGAGGCTGCCGAGTATGACAAAGACATGGAACACCTCATGAAAGCCAAATTCCGGCCATATATTGGGCTTTTTAAGGCCATACATGACTCCGCCCACCGTGTACATGATGCCGCCGAGCAGCAAAAAGACAAAACCGCCGGTGGGCAGCGCGTCGTAGAGTGGCTTGAGGGCAAATAGCGCGAACCAGCCCATAAAGATGTAGAGCCCGGTATTAAGCCATCTGGGCATATTGATCCAGAACACCATCATCAGCACCCCGATCACTGCGACGGCCCAGATCGCGGTCATCAGCGCCACCCGGATCACACCGGTCAGGCACAGCAGGCAGAAGGGCGTGTAGGAGCCGGCAATGAGCAGAAAAATCATGGAATGGTCTGTCTTTTTCATCCGCATGATCTTTTCAGGTGAGCCGTGGATGGCGTGGTAGGTAAAGCTGGTGGTGTACAGGGCGATCAGCCCAAGCCCAAAGGCCAGCACTGAGGTCAGCGTCAGGGCATTAACCTCCTTTTCCACCACGATAAGGATCAGCATGGCAATGGTTCCGACCACGGATAAAACGGCTCCGATCAGGTGGGTCAGCGCACTCATCGGGTCTCTGAATTTTTCAATCATTTTATGTCACTCCTTATGTAGTTTTAAAAACTATGTATTGTGTTCTATAAAATATATCACAACCTGTATACAATGTCAAATACGTTTTTGATGTTGTTTTTTGGGTGGCGTTAGCGTAAAATAAACAGGAAGAATAAGGAGGCGCTCCCATGACAGATGAACAGATTTTTGACTTGATCGACAGCCTGCAGCTTGACAGTCAGGTTCCTATAAAGGATATTCCAGACCTGGATCTTTATATGGACCAGCTCATCACACTCTTTGAAAAGTACCTGGCCCCGACCAAGCGCAGGCCCGACGACAAGCTGCTGACCAAAACCATGATCAACAACTACACCAAAAACAAGCTTTTAAGCCCGGCACAGAAGAAAAAATACACGGTGGATCATGTCCTGCTCATGCTTTTAATCTACCAGCTCAAGCAGGTCACCTCCATGGAGGATATCAAAACGCTTTTCAGCTTCCTCAAGGACGGGGAGGCCATAAACCACGAAAAGCTCCAGTTCGTTTATCAGAAATTTCTGGACAGCCAGGCCGGACAGCTCAGCGCTCTGAAGGATGAGACGCGCCGCATCGCCGAAAACGCCAAAGAAAAAACCGCCGGCTCCGGTATGGAGCCGACGGATTCTATTCTGATGTGTCTGCTGCTGTTTCAGCAGAGCCTTCATTACAAACGCCTGGCCGAAAAGCTTCTGGACGAAATGACGTCTGATGAAGCCTGACGCCTACTCGACATAATTCCATTTCTGACCCGGATAATAGGCCAGTGGATCGGTAAAATTGTCGTTGACCATCCAGCCAAAGTGCAGGTGCGGGCCAGTGGAATTGCCGGTGCTGCCCACATAGCCGATGATGTCGCCCTTGGAGACTGTCGCGCCCACTGAGGTGGCGATTGAAGACATGTGTCCATACAGGGTGGCCAGCTTGTTGCCGCTGCCGTCCGTCCCCATGTTGATGACCACGCAGTTGCCGTAGCCGCCATTTACACCTGCGATGGAGACCGTACCGTCGCCAGCCGCCAGAATCGGTGTGCCGTAGCTGACCGCCACGTCGACGCCCTGATGGTTGGACCATTCGCCGGTAATGGGGTGGATACGCCCGGCAAAGGGACTGCTGATGTCAAAGGCCTGGGAGTTGTCCGGTGAGATGGGCCAGTAATACTCGCCTGTCTGCACAAAATCGCTGGCCTTTTCGCCGCCCATCTGCTGGGCGATGCTGTCGGCTGCCGCCTGTTCGGCCGCGATGCCTGCCTTGTATTCGTCAATCAGCGCCTGATTCTTGGCTAAAAGCTGATTCTGCTGTTCCTTGGCTTCATTCTGAACAGCCGCTGCCTGTTCGGCTGCCGCTTTATCGGCTTCCAGACCGGCATTTTTTTCTTCCAGCTCTTTTTTGGTATTTTCGAGGGCTGTTACCGCGTCCTTATCCGCCTGCATGACATTTTTCATCATGTCGGCCCGGGCGATAAAGTCCGTGAAATTGTTGGAGGAGAACAACACCTGAAGGTAGCCGTCATTGCCGTACATATACATTACGCGGAGGCGTTCCTCCAGTTCCTTTTCCTGTTTGTTCTGCTGCTCCTGCAGCACGGCGATCTGTGCCTTCCGATCCGCCATGCGGGCGTCCAGATCCGCGATCTGCGCGTTGATAGCGTCGATGGCCGCATTGGATTCATTGATCTGCTTTTCAATTTCAGCCATTGTCGTTTTTGTCGCCTCCATCTGGGACGACATATCCTTAATGCGCTGCACACTGTCTTTTAACTGAGCCATCAGCGCGTCATTTCCTTCAGCAAAAACCGGGTTACATAACATCAAAACGCATAATAATCCTGCCAGAAAACCACACAATTTTTTCTTCATAGATCTTACTCATCTCTCCTTCTTTGTACTCAATTTTACACACTTTGCTCTAAGCTTTTAAGAATTTTCTGATTGAAAACAGGCTGCCAAAGGCGCCGATAATGATACCATACACCAGGCAAAATACAAAAATCGGTCCCATGATCAGCGCCGGGGATACCAGATCGCTGTTCATCGGCATATTGACCACGTTGGTGACATAGGCAATGGCGTAGTAATAGCCGGTGCGTATGATCAGCATGGCCACCAGCGCCCCGAGACATCCGAGAAAGGTTCCCTCCAGTATAAAGGGCAGGCGGATATACCAGTCGGTTGCGCCCACGTATTTCATGACCCCGATTTCCCTTCTTCTGGCAAAGCAGGTCAGCTTGATGGTGTTATAGATAATGAAGATCGAAATGACTGAGAGCACCGCCAGTATGACAATACACAGTGTATTGCTGAACTTGCTGAAGCTTACCAGCGCATTGACGTATTCTTCACCATATTTGACATAATCGACTCCCTGGGACGTCAATCCCTCGGCAAAGCTCTTGACACCCTCCAGATCCTCAGGGTTCTGCACCTGTACAATAAAGGAGGCGGCCATCGGGTTGTTATTGCTGTCATAGCCCTTTAAAAGGCCCGAGTAATCGTCAAGGCTTGAGGAAAATTTTTCCAGGGCCTCATCCTTGCTTTCAAAAGAGATCCCCGTCACCTGGCTGTTGCCGCGCAGGGCCGTCTCAACCGAGGTTTTCTGGTCCTCTGTATATTCTGTTTTCATAAAAACGCGCAGCTCCATGGCCGATTCCACATTTTCGGTAATGTGCTGAAGATTCACCGTGAAGATCACAAAAATCCCCAGAATGATCAGAGCCGCGACGACTGAAAGAATGGAGGCGATACTCATCAGATTGTTCCGCTCAATGCTTTGAGCCGTATCTCTGAAAATACTTTTCAGCATCGAAAAAAAATGATGCTCCTTTTTTCTTTTTCCCATTAACATTCTCCCTCTCATCTGCACCTGTCCGGGTGCAAATTATTACACAGCCCTCATAAAAATTTACATATATTTATTTCTGCTGTCTTATTATAGGTCATTTTACTTATAAAAAACTTTAAAAAACATCGAAATCTGAAAGTATTGTAACAGATATATTTAAATTGTAACAAAAAAGCCAAAATTTAGCAAGGCAAACGTAAGCTCGCGCCGTCAAAATCATGATAGGTGGTCTCACGCCCGGGCGGAACCACGCAGAAGTGTTCCTCATCCCAGTCGCCGGTCAGTAGCTTTTCGATGGGACTGATGTCCCCCTGCCGGACAACCGGCTCCAGCTTGATGGTAGCAGCGATCTTATCGACCCTCGGCTTCGCGGCCTCCAGATCATAAGCGCCAGTGTCGATGAGCATCAGGTGTTTATAATGCCGGTAGATCATATCCATGATCTTATGAGCCCGCTTTTCGCCAAAACGCTTGTAATTGTAGTCGATCTCCCACTCCAGGCTCTGCTTGCCGTCCAGCCAGCCCCTGGTCAGAAAGTAGGTGGTGGTGCGCACCCGCTCCAGGTTATCAAGGTTGGACAAAAACATGTCGATGCAGTCCCCGTATCTGGGAATGATCATGGTCGGGTAGCTGCTTTTCAGCCCCACCAGACCATTGCCGCAGTTGCCGTAGGCAAACAAAAGCTCGTCGGCGTCCTCCCCGATTTTGTCGATCTCTGCCTGAAGGGCGTCCCTCAGGTTTTCGGGATAGGCATGCAGCGTATTGTCCATCCAGACGGTTTCAATATCAACCCCGCATTTTTCCTTGATGAGCTCGACTTCATCCCTAATCGTCTCACAGGCCAGTAATTTTCTTTTTTTCATTTCTCCAATCCCCTCATTACTTTTTCAAGTCCCGTTTTCCGTTTTTCTCATTCATAAATAAGTATAGCGCATTTAGCCCGGCGATGCAAAAATTTTTCTCTATCAACCGTGCAAAAGAGATGATATAATGGGAGAAAACGCAGCTATAACCACAAAGGAGAAATTATGGATAAAAAAGCTTTTCGTCAGGAAACCTTAAAGAAACGTTCTGACATTTACTCAAAGGAAATCGACGCGCAGATCATTGGTAATTTCATTCAATCCGACGCTTACAAAGATGCGGACTGGATGATGCTCTACGTGAGCTTCGGCACTGAAATCCACACCCACAGCCTGATCCAAAAGGCACTGGGCGAAGGCAAGCACGTGGTCGTGCCGATCTGCAACACCGCCGACCACACCATTATCCTGTCCGAAATTCTGGACTTCCCAGGCGATCTGGAGGAAGGGCATTATGGGATTCTGGAGGTTAAGGACGACTGCCGCCGTGTGGTCACGCCCGAAAAACTGGACCTGGTGCTGGTGCCTGGCATGGCCTTTACCGAAGCCGGCAACCGCATGGGCTTTGGCGGCGGCTACTACGACCGCTTTCTTGAAACCATCCGGCCCGACTGCAAAACCGTCGCCCTGATCCGCGAGGATTTTATCTATGACGAGATCCCCATGGAGCCCCACGACAAGAGCGTTGACATCATCATTACCGAGAACCGGGTCAAGTCCTGCCGGTAACCAAGGAGAAAAGACGAAAACATGAACGTACAGGAAACCATTGACTTTATAGAATCCAACGGGAAGTTCGGCATCCGGCTGGGCCTTGAAAGCATCGGCCTGCTGCTCGGTGAGCTGGGCAACCCGCAGGAAAAGCTGAAATGTATCCATGTGGCGGGCACCAACGGCAAGGGCTCGGTGAGCACCATGCTCTCCACCATTCTCAAAACCGCCGGGTACATCACAGGGCTCTACACCTCTCCGGCCCTCGAAACCTTTAACGAGCGGGTCCAGCTGAACAACGTCCCCATTCCGGATGACGACCTGATGCAGGTAACCCAAAAAGTCCAGGCCGCCTGCGACACTCTGGTGGCAAAGGGTGAGCCGCATCCCACCGGCTTCGAGATCGAAACCGCCCTGGCTTTTGAATATTTCTGCAAAAAAAAAGCGGACCTCTGTATCATCGAGGTGGGTATGGGCGGACGTCTGGACGCCACCAACATCATTCCTGCTCCAGAGGCGGTGGTCATTATGAGCATCAGCCTGGACCATACCGATTATCTGGGGGACACCATCGGCAAAATCGCCGGTGAAAAGGCCGCCATTATTAAGGAGGGCACTTCTGTGGTGGTCTATCCTCAGGAAAAAGAGGCCGAGGACGTCATCACAGGCTATGCCGAATCTCTTGGAACGCCCTATACAGTCGTCAACCCTGCGGACATCTGCCGGGTTTCTGAGAGCCTTGACGGACAGCTTTTGAAATATAAAAAGCCCGGCGGCATCGCCGGACTGGATACGTTCGAGCTGAAGCTTCTGGGTGAGCACCAGGTTTTAAACTGCCTGACCGTGCTGGATACCCTGGAAATTTTATTGAAAAAAGGCTACGCCATTCCCACTAAGGCGATCATCACAGCGCTGGCGGAAGTGACCTTCCACGGGCGTTTTGAGATCCTTCACCGCGATCCCATCATTCTGATCGACGGCGCACACAACCCCAACGGCATTGAGTATTTTGTCAAAAATATCAAAACCTATTTCCCGGGCAATAAAATCAACCTTTATTTTGGTATGCTGGCCGATAAAGATATCGACCTGGCCCTCAAATACCTCATGCCCGTCACCGGAGATGTCCACGCCCTGACGCCGGAAAACGACCGTGCCCTGCCGGCCGATAAAATGGCTGAACTGATCCACCGTGAGTACGGCAAAAACGTCAATTTCTACGACACCATCGAAGCCGCCGTGGACAGCATCGACCTGAGCGCCAGGGACCGCATCAACGTTTTTGTCGGCTCTCTTTACATGATCGGCGTGGCCCGGACCGCCATTGTAAAAAGGTTAAAAGCTGAAGAAGCGTAAATAAAAAGCGCCTGAGAAACGTCAGGCGCTTTTATAATCCTCCTTATTCCACCTCCATCATCTGCATACGCTCTTCCAGGTGCTTTTTAACCACCAGCAGCAGCAAAGCACTGATAACAATGGATACCGTCATGAAAATACCATAGCCGAGAGCCGGCGCGATGAAAAGGCCAGCCGCGGCGGAGATTCCCAGGATCAGGAGCATATAGACCCAGCCCACCATCATGGCGATCATGACATTCATGTTGTTCTTGACCGCCTTCTGCGGGTTGTCCCAGTTGAGCAGCGGACGCATCATGTCCACGATCAGGCCAAAGGCCAGCAGCGGGAAGGAGCCAATGGTTCCAAGCACCAGCGAAAAGATCACGGTACCAAGGGGCAGGGGCATGATAAAGGCCATCAGGATCAGCGTAAAGACAATGCCCAGAAGCTGGATACAGAGCGCGCTCAGCCCGCGCCCGATCATCTGGTCCAGCGGGCGTACCGGCACAATACAGGTCAGCCAGATATTTTTGCCTTCCCTGGAAAAGGTTGAGGCCGTGGTGCAGGCCACGCTCCCGAAAAACATGAAAACCGCAATTAAAATCAGGTTCACGGCATCGGGCGCAGCCGTATAAAAGCCTGAGGCCAGAGCCATAATATCCATACCGCCGGATCTTCCGAAAAACATGGACATCAGAAATACCAGCGGCACCACCACCACGACCGATACATTATTAAAAAAGTAAATCGGTGTCCTCAGCAGAAGCCGCATATCCATTTTGAACACTGCCAGCGCCGGAGCCGACCGGTGAGCCAAAGCTTTTTGCAGCTTCGTTGCAGACAGGGCCTTTTTGCCCTTGCCGCTTTCCTTTCCCGAGATCAGCCCCTTCACATAGACCCGTTCCCCCACAAAAACCATCAGGACAAAGGCCGCCGCAGTGAGGGCCACCAGCCCCAGCAGGCTGAGCATGCCTGTCAGCGTTATGCTGTTCAGGCTCTGAGCCACCAGCAGGCTGACCGGGTATACACTGATAATACTTTTGAGCAGATAACCATTGTCCGCCAGCATGCTGTTGACCATATCCATGGGATTGTCGCTGCTGCCAGCCGCACGCGACAGGTACATCTGCAAGCCTAAGAAAAAGGCCAGCACCGCAAAGAGAGCCACAAT